>CAMRDW010000052.1 GCA_947041315.1 uncultured Enterovibrio sp. | reverse complement strand
CTTCAAGTGTCTTGGGTATAATTTGATTGGTCTCGGTATATGCCCCAAACCAATACAAGGTCAGGGGCATAAAATCAAATTGCAATCGGTGCGCGAATTGCTGCTTGGGCGTCGTATCCTTGAATATCAAAATCATCAAATTGATAGGCAAAAATAGACTCGGGTTTACGCTTTATTTTTAGTCTCGGTATGTTTCCAGAAACACGTTTTAATTGTTCAAAAGCAATGTCATCTGTCAGATGATTCTTATAAAGATGAACATCCCCGAAAGTGTGTACAAAATCGCCCACCTCTAATCCACACTGTTGTGCAATCATATGCGTTAGTAGTGCATAACTTGCAATATTAAAAGGAACACCAAGAAAATAATCTGCACTACGCTGGTACAGTTGACAAGAAAGCTTCCCGTCCGCCACATAAAATTGAAATAAACAATGGCATGGGGCAAGCGCCATTTTCCCATTTTCCACATTCTCTTGCCCACTGATCCCTTCATCAGGAAGAACGGTGGGATTCCAAGCAGTAATAATATGCCGACGAGAGAATGGATTCGTTTTTATTTGTTCTATAAGTAAAGCGATTTGATCCACGGTAGAACCGTCAGGACATCCCCAAGAACGCCATTGAGCACCGTAAACTGGCCCTAAATCGCCTGATTCATTAGCCCATTCGTTCCAAATACTCACATTATTGTCTTGCAAATATCGAATATTGGTATCGCCATTTAAAAACCAAAGTAATTCATGAATAATCGCGCGAATATAGAGCTTTTTAGTCGTTAATAAAGGAAAACCTTCTTGAAGATCAAATCTTAATTGACGCCCAAAAACAGAGCGCGTTCCAACCCCGGTTCTGTCACCACGATCACTTCCTGTATCAATGATGTCTTTCATCAAATCAAGATACTGTTTCATTTTTTTTCCTTTGGGTTACTGTGTATTACATTAAAAAAATGCCGCACAGGGCAGCATCTGTTCATTAAATCAAGCTAAATCAGAACTTGTTTATTTTTGCGATAAGCCCAAAACATCAATACTGCGCCTGCAATAATCATTGGAATGGATAAAATTTGTCCCATGCTGATAATCCCTCCAAATAAACCTAGATGCGCATCAGGCTCTCGGTAGAATTCGATGATGACTCGAAACAAACCATAAAAAATAAGAAAGAGTCCTGAAACCGCCCCCATCGGACGCGGCTTTAAAACAAACCAATTTAAAATACAAAAAAGCACAATACCTTCAAAAGCAAATTCATAAAGTTGCGAAGGATGACGCGCAACCAAACCACCAGAAGGAAAAACCATTCCCCATGAGACATCTGTGGCACGTCCCCATAATTCACCATTGATAAAGTTTCCAATACGCACCGCACCTAATCCAAATGGTATTGCAGGGGCGGCAAAATCGGCCACAGTCCAAAAAGATCGATGGGTCTTACGTCCAAACCAAGCAAACGCGACCAAAACACCGAGTAAACCGCCGTGAAAAGACATTCCCCCCATCCACACTTTAAAAATAAAAGTAGGATCGCTAAGAAACGCATTAAACTGATAAAAAATAACGTAACCAATACGACCGCCGATAACGACACCTAAAAAACCGGCAAAAAGCAAATCGCTGACCTCATCACGCGTCCAGCCACTTCCAGCTTTATCCGCCTGGCGATTTCCATACCAAAGAGCAAACAAAGCCCCTGCTAAATACATCAATCCGTACCAACGTACTGCAAGAGGGCCAATCTGAAACAAAATCGGGTCAATTTGAGGGAATGTCAAAGACATTAATTTATCATCCTTAGCGAATAAACATGCCTGTACCCACTAAAAGCAAGAACATGGCAAAAATTCGTTTTATTATCAGGCTAGGCAAACGAGAAACAAATTTTGCACTAAACCGGGTTGTAATTACAGAAGTGAGAACAATACCCAGCAACGCAGGTAAGTAAACATATCCAAGACTAAAAACAGGGAGGGGTTCTGATTGTTTTAAACCAAAAAAAACAAATCCTAACATGCCAGAAAACGCCAGAAAAACACCACATAAAGAGGCACAACCAATCGCTTTACGCATCTCAACACCATGGTAATTCAAATAAGGAACCGTTAATGATCCGCCACCAATGCCAGCTAAACTTGAAATAATCCCGATTCCAGCCCCGCTGAACATATTAAAAGAAACAGAAGGTAACGATTTTAACGCCTTAAATTTCAATGAAAGCAACATTTGAAATGCAAGCAATAAAACAATCCCGCCAAAAATACGGGGTAAATTTTCAGAGGGTATCGAGTCTGCAATTGCGCTACCTAAAAATCCACCCAACAAAATACCCGGCAGCAAAGAATAGATAACGGAGAATTGGACATGCCCTAATTGATAATGAGAGTATGCCGCAGAAGAAGAGGTTAAAACAATGCTTGCGAGAGACGTTGCCAAAGCCATCGGCATCACTAAAGGGGGTGAAATGCCAGCCCAAGGCAATAAAAAAGACAAAACGGGTACGATAATTAATCCTCCCCCAATACCCAGTAAGCCGGCAAGCAAACCAACAGCCCCCCCCAAGACAAGACAAGCTAAAAAAAGCCACCAAGTTGCCTCTAGCATTGCATCACTCCAAATTTACAAATTCAAACACAAGATAACATGCAGCCAAGAAGTAATCAGACGCTTTTTTTCTTAGCGTCAAAATTGATATCTAAAAGCTCAGAATCGGCGGCTAAAAACAAAGACAAAATTTCCTAGAAGCACAATAAAGTCCCAGATCCAAAATTCATATCCCAAAGTAATTGAAGATGCGCGCCTGCAAGAAGCGAGTGAAGCCCCTCTGCATCAATGAACTCTATGATTGGGCGCCGCAAGCGTAGCCAATACCCACATAGCGTCAAAGTCGCCGGGTATGCCTTTAAAAAATCGCGGCAACAAAAGTGAATTTTATTCTTTTAAGTCAGAGCAGAAAAATGACTTGGCTGTCTCCGTTCTCCGATACAAGATTCATCTTCTGTGAAACGCAAAGAATCACGATGTGATGAGCTTGAATAAATTCAGCCAACATCCTCGCAGCGTTCAAGGGGATGGGTACCGCAGCACATAGAAAAATAAAAGATATTCAACTTCTTATTGGAAATAACAAAGCTTGCTTGAGTGATGCAAGCAAGCCATTTTTACATTGAATCCCATCCATTTTCCATGATCACGATGGAAAAAAACATGTCCTTTCAGAAAATAAACGCGCTAAGGATTTTTCGTGGTGTCCTTGACACTTTTCAACCAAAAACTTTCATTGTTTTTTATTTGCTGAAGATTGTCATTTTTTAACGTCACTATTTTCTCACGAAAAGGCATTGCTACAGAGGCAAACTCTTTCATTGCCCGTCTATAAACATCCCGTTTAAAAGAAACCACTTGCCTTACCGGATACCAATAACTAACCCAACGCCAACCATCAAATTCAGGTATGCCTCCACGTTGCATATTCACCTTTGACTCATCGCATTCAAGTTTAAGTAAAAACCATTTCTGTTTTTGTCCAATGCAAACAGGTTTAGAGTCCCAGCGAACTAAACGCTTTGGCAATTTATAACGTAACCAATGGCGACTGGTAGATAAAATTCTTACATCTTTTTTAGTAAGCCCAACCTCTTCATATAACTCTCGGTACATTGCTTGTTCCGAGGTTTCTCCTTCATCTATTCCGCCTTGAGGGAATTGCCAAGAGTGTTGCCCATAGCGACGCGCCCAAAGCACTTGACCATAGGCGTTACAAATGACAATTCCAACATTAGGACGATAGCCATCGCCATCTATCACAGGATGACCTCAAATATAAATATCTACTGAGTGTGATTTTTTCACACAATGTGCAAAGCGGTAAACAAAGATCGTCTACGAAAAGCATTTTTTGGCGAGCAAAACTAACTTCTTCAATAAATATGCCTCAAAATGAACGGAAAACCAACCAATGAGAGCAAGTGCACATTTATTCACGCTTTCTGTGGATAGATATGTGAAGAACGAAATACATTCATAAAACTGTCATAAATCAAGAAGATCAAAGTGTGCGAAGGATCAACCGTGAATATATTTTTTATTCTTTTAAATCATGTAGATATAAAAGATCTTAGTTATACATAAATCAAGCAAATAGATTAAAAGTAATTCACTTCTTAAATTGATTAAAGAAACAACAAAATAAAAGTGACTCACAATATTCGCGTGATATTTCATCGATTGCTTAGATCCTCTGTTTGTAGATCACATCAATTCTGGTATTCGGGATGAAGATGTCCCCAGATCAATTTCAATATTTAATTTTTTGTGGATAACTTGATATAATCAGCCATTCAAACTCCTCGTTTTTTAATTTTATACACAAATACTGCATGGAAAATGATCATGATCCAACCACCCACGACCGAAGCTCAATTACTGGATAGAGCCTGCGCTCTAGCGGGTTCATCTTTGAAGGAGCTGGCAAATGAACATCATCTCATTTGCCCGCTCAACCTTAAAAAAAATAAAGGGTGGGTTGGAATGCTCTTAGAAACCTGCTTGGGCGCAACTGCTGGCAGTAAAGCCGAGCAAGATTTTCAAAATCTCGGTATAGAACTCAAATCAATTCCTATCAGCCATGCAGGAAAACCACTGGAAACAACCTTTGTTTGCGTCGCTCCCCTCACGGGAGTTCACGGACTCACTTGGGAAAACAGCCACATCCGTAATAAAATTTCGAAAGTGCTTTGGATCCCTGTTGAAGGAGAGAAAGAAATCCCACTTTGTGAAAGACGAGTTGGAATGCCGATGATTTGGCAGCCTTCAGAAGAAGAAGAAAGACAATTAAAAGCAGATTGGGAAGAATTAATGGAATTCATCGTTCTTGGAAAAATTCATGCTATTACAGCCAAACATGGACAATATTTACAACTTCGACCTAAAGCGGCAAACAGCAAAGCAAAAACAGAAGCTTACGGAAAAAATGGCGAACCCATAAAAACATTACCACGTGGATTTTATTTAAGAACACAATTTACAGGACAAATCCTCGCTCGCCATTTCTCGCTTCCAAGTAACACAACAGATTGCGAACCTTCATGATAAGAAGGCCCCATCTGTAAAAATAAAGTGCTTTGATTTTTAAAGCGTGATCACCATGTCTTCTTTACAAACAGAATGAGAAGGACCAAATTCGTCATAAGGGTCAAGTAATCGTAATGTGGCCTTTTTTAAACCCAGTTTTTTCAATTTTTTACAAACTTGTTCCACACTTTCAAACTGCATCACTTCTTCTTTTTTATCATCTCTCAATGGCTCAAGCTGATTCTTCACTTCAACTTCAACAAGATACCCTGTCCCACCAGCGTGGGCAACAAGATAACAATGCGGCATTTTATCAGGGCCAGATTGAATCCAATTTTTTAATTGCTTGAATTTCATATTTATTCGTTCCTTCTTCATTCTTTCCTTTTATCATAGTTTGAAAATAGCCATTCTTGATTGAAAGAGCACAAATGCCCATCAAAAGCATGCATGACTCAGAAGTTCCAAATAAAAATAATGCATTTTGAAACAATTTATCCAAGTATGATCAAGCATAAAACGAAGATCTTTTTGTTCGTCAATTCTGTATTAAATTATTTTCAAAAAGCTAAAACCGAAAATATAGAATGCCCCTTCCAAAAGAAAAATCACATTGCTACAATGTTCTTAAAATTCATGATCCTTGTCCATTAATGCTTTTTTCTTATTTTTTAAGACAAAAACCCCCCTCCTGAGCACTATAATCTTGTTCGAAATCACACATTGGAAATAACATGAAAACTCATTTTATCTGCGTCATCGGTATAACACTTTTTACTGTCGGTATGGCGGGATGCACCAGCCCCAATCCATATGGCAATTCATATAGCACAGCAGATGCAAGAACAATACAAGAGGTCTATTACGGAAGCATTATTAAAACAGAGCCCGTCACCTTAGAAGCATCAGGTCAAAGTAACCTCATTGGCTCTCTGGCTGGCGCTGCTATTGGTGGATTACTCGGATCTAAAGTCGGCGGCGGGACTGGCTCAGAAATTGCGGCAATCGGAGGTGGATTGCTCGGGGGTTATGCAGGGAGTGAAGTGGCAGCAGAAGCAGGCAAAAGCAATGGGGTCAACCTAACTATTAAACTCGATGAAACAGGAAAGATTGTTTCTGTCGTTCAAGCCGTTGATCCTAAAGTGATCTTTGAAGTCGGCCAAGAAGTTCAAATTAATATGGATGGAAGTACTGCACGGGTCGTTCCTCGATAAACGCAAGATGCTCCTGTTCGTCGCGTTATTAGAGATGCCTCTTATTTTCGAATCGAGACATTCACATTGGAAACGCTTCAATTTAAAAACGACATTTTCCAAAGATGTTCATTTATACCAATTCCATTAAGTAGTTAGTCAGAAATTGCGCCAAAAAAATCACGAAGAACAAGGCGTGAATTGTCGATAACGGGTTATTCTAATGGAGAAATTCATAACGATGTGATCGGTGATTTTAACAAGCAAGAATGATCAAATTTTTAATGGGATTGGTATTATACCCTCTTAAGCGAATATGGATTTCCAACACATTTAAATGGATGATACTTTGATGGGTATCACACACACTTGAGCCTTCATAATGAAAGCTCTTTTTTTATCTCAAAAGAAATATCAGAAACAAAAGATCAGAAACCCATCCGAAAATCGGATAACAACTAACTTCTTTTATCTATAAATAGGAATATGCTGTTTTATATTCATTCGACAATTGAAAAAAACAATTTCAACTATTTTTAGAGGCGCTCCATCATGAGAACCACTGCACAACGTATCTGGCATGCCATTGCTTTTGAAATAATCGGCCTCATTTTAATTGTTTTTATTTTAACTCGATTTGGTTTTGATGCAACGCACACAGGGGTGATAGGTGTTGTCTTTTCTCTCATCGCGACAGGGTGGAATTATTTTTATAACATATTGTTTGACAAAGGAATGTTGAAATACACTGGGCAATTAGAAAAAACACATCAACACCGACTTCTTCACGCGTTAATATTTGAATTCGGACTTCTCATCGTCACCCTTCCCATTCTTGCCTTTTGGTTTAACATCAGTCTTTTTAAAGCCTTTATTATGGACATCGGTCTTGTTATTTTTTATCTGTTTTATGCTTATATTTTCAACTTACTCTACGACAAACTTTTTCCTATTAAGCACGCTTTACAAAAATAAAAAAACGCCTTTTGGCGTTTTTTTCATATTAAATCCGCTCTAGATTAACGAAAGCTGCGAGGGGCGGGTATCAAACTGTGCTTGTTTAAAAGGCGATACATCGTTGCACGCGAAACACCCAGTTCTTTTGCTGCCGCTGAAACCTGTCCATTATTACTTTCAAGCACGGCAAGCAAAGCATCACGCTCAGATTGTTCTCTAATCTTTCTAAGACTCTGCTTGTAATCACCTTGACGCGGTAAATCAAGGTGTTCTGCTTCGATCACCAAATTATCAGCAAGCAACACGGCTCGTTTAACTTGGTTTATTAATTCTCGAACATTTCCTGACCAATTGTAATTCATTAAAATATTGTTCGCTTCTTCAGAAAAAGTACGTGCTTGTGTATTGTATTGACGAGCAAATTTTAACAAAAAATGTTCCGCAAGCTCTGGTATATCAGCGGTACGCTCCCTTAATGAGGGGACCGTAATGCGAAGTACATTTAAACGATAAAATAAATCTTCTCGAAATAAACCTTCTTCTACGGATTTTTCTAAATCCATGTGCGTTGCAGCAATAACACGCACATCAATTTCTTTCCCGTATTTATCATCATGCGATTCCACCGTGCCATCTTGAAGCAAATGAAGTAAATTTGCTTGTAGATTCAAAGGTAAATCTCCGATTTCATCCAAAAACAGAGTTCCTTGGTGGGCTTGTTGAATTTTACCTTCCGAATTTCCATTACTGAAAAGCTCAGCATAAATAAGCTCTTCAGACAAGGCACTGCATTTAACGGAAACAAAAGGACCTTTCGCTCTCGTTGAAGCATTATGTATGGCTAGCCCCACCAATTCTTTACCCGTTCCACTTTCTCCATTAATGAGAACTGAAACATCCGTCGGAGCAACACGTCGAACTTGATCTCGCAATTTCTTCATGATTGCGGTGCGTCCGAGTAACCCCATATCGCTGTGATCACCCAACTGAGGCCAAACATGACGTTCAAGTTTTAACATGCCTAATTGATGACCAATTGTGCTCATCAATTGGCTATCAGGAATAGGAGAAGTAAAGTAATCGATACAAAAACTCACTATAAATTGGCAAATTGCATCATTGTTAAGTTGATCTTCTCGGATCAAAGCAAGCCATCGCACTTGTTTATTGCGATTAACCAACGAGGCGACACCATTGAGACTAAAGTCATCATGGCTGATATCAACAATACCGATACAAGGACCAATATCTTGAAGAAGTGTTTGTGCGGCTCTTAAATCATAACATCGGTGACAGCGCCACCCTGCTTGCTCTAATGTAGCTAACCATGGTTCATATGTTCCTCCTACCACAACGAGTGAACTAGGACCTGACTCAGATCTGAATTGCATCCCCATAACGCCTGCCTTTAGTCATCCATTTAACGACATGTGTAAAAAAATACCTTGAGTGTCATTATATTTTGCAAAGTCAAAAGCCTATTCTCACTTTAGATACCAAATCACTCACAAAACATTTTTTCTTTCAAATTAGACACACTTTAATATTTTTCTCTTCTGTAAAACAAAAAAGGATTTTCTTTAAATAAATATAATTCAACTAATTAAGATTTAGTTAAGTAAAAAAAACGAATAAGAATCGATTGCAAAAACATGATTCTCAATTATAAGAAATTATTCAATGTGTTTATTTATTCTAAGATCATAGACTAAGGTCCGCTTTACTGAAGCTTGTATTAAAGTAAAACGGACATGTCCAAGTTTGCATACAACACATTGATAAACCAGAGAGTTAACGGACCAGCTCTCCACTTTCAATCACGGTTTTTCTTACTTTATCCGAAAAAGCCAAAGCTTCTTTACGAACAGCGTTTTCATTTACGGTTAAAAGGTCTCTGTTCTGCATTAATAGCTTTCCATGGACAATCGAGTGTTTCACATTTGTCGCATATGCAGAATATACCAAAGCAGAATAAGGATTATAGAGAGGCACCATGTTGGGGGATTGTGTATCAATAACAATAATATCGGCCAACTTACCCACTTCAATAGACCCGATTCGATCTTCCATGTGCAGGGCTTTTGCCGCTCCAATAGTCGCCATTTCAATGACTTTCACTGGGGGCATCGCGGCCCTGTCTTGATTGACTAACTTGTGAACCTTCGCAACTTGACCCAACTCATCCAAAGTACTGAGTGTGTTCCCTGACATAGGACCGTCTGTTCCTAACCCGATACGTAAACCCGCATCGAACATTTTTAATGCAGGAGAGACACCTTTCGCTGATTTAATATTGGCACTCATATTGTGCGCAATACCTACATCATGTTTTTTCAACATTGCGATATCTTCATCATTGATATTGATCAAATGCGCACCGACGAAATAAGGGGTTAAGGCCCCAATCTCTGCCATGTAAGCAACGGGAGATTTTCCTCCACTTCGTTCAGCGATCACTTCATTTTCTCGCTCTGATTCAGCAAGGTGCATCATGACGGGGACTTTATGCAGAAGGGATAATCGAGTGATTTCTTTTAAAATATCGGTTGTATTTGTGTAAGGTGCATGAGGCGCAAATGCCGGAGTAATACGAGGATGATCTTTGTATGCATTAATTAAATTTATCGCATTTTGGATCCCTTCTTGTGCGTTTTGAGCATCCGCAACAGGAAATTGAATGATGGTTTCACCCAGCACTGCCCGCATGCCAATTTGATCTACCGTTTTAGCCACTTCCTCTTCAAAGTAATACATATCGGCATAGGTCGTTACTCCCCCTTTTAACATTTCTACGTTCGCAAGCTGCGCGCCTATTCGCACCATTTCACGGCTTACTAATTTTTTTTCTAATGGAAAAATATAACGATGTAAACGATCTGGCACATCATCACCCAGTGAACGAAATACGGTCATGGAAGCGTGCGTGTGTGTATTGATGAGTCCAGGCATCACAAGATCGCCATCAACATTCAATTCTTTTTTCGCTTTATAGCGTTTCGCCAAGTCACCGTCACCGACTGCAATAATTTTGCTGTCTTTAATTGCAACCAGTCCTTTGTTATAAATAGTTTTATTTTCATCCATTGTTAAAACTGTTGCATTCGTTATTAACAAATCAATCGGTTCAAGCGCCATAACAGATGAACAAACTAAAGAAGAAAGCAAAAAAGAGGCGTGAAAGCATTTTTTTATGAAGATCATTATTATCAACTACACATTAAACAAAACCGTTTGCATCCTTTCATTTCTAGACAAAGATGAAAACAATTTTTTTATTTTAATCAAAAAATCTTAATAAAAGATAAACCGACAATAAAAAACGGTAAATACACAAAAACACCGAAAAACATCGGTGTTTTTTTATTAGATTTTACATTATTTAAACTTTATTTGGATTTTGAGGGCGCATAGATGGAAACAAAATAACATCACGAATAGTATGTGTATTTGTAAAAAGCATCACCAAACGATCAATTCCAATCCCTTGCCCAGCCGTTGGTGGCAACCCATATTCTAAAGCGGTAATATAATCCGCATCATAAAACATGGCTTCATCGTCACCTGCATCCTTCGCATCCATCTGAGCTTTAAAGCGCATCTCTTGATCTTCTGCATCATTTAATTCAGAAAATCCATTTGCAACTTCTCTGCCCCCAATAAAAAACTCAAATCGGTCAGTTATAAAAGGGTGCAGATCGTTTCTTCGCGCTAAAGGTGAAATGTCCGCTGGGTATTCAGTAATAAAAGTGGGTTGAATCAAATGAGGCTCTGCAGTTTCACCAAAAATTTCTTCAAGCAATTGGCCGCACGTCCAAAATTTTTCAACATACATCCCAAGACCCAATGCAATGCTTTCCATAAAATCACGATCTTGAATACGATCGTAAGTCAGAGCTTGGATGTCTGTATTGTTCAGATTGTATTTTTTCACCGCATCCAGCATGCTCATACGCACATAAGGTCCATTAAAATCAACCATTACATCGCCATAAGGCATAACTGCATTGCCTAAAACCTGATTTGAAATGTGCGTTAGCATCTCTTCTGTCAAATCCATCAGATCATTATGATCTGCATAAGCCATGTAAAATTCCATCATGGTAAATTCTGGATTGTGACGAGGAGATAAACCCTCATTACGGAAATTTCTATTGATTTCAAAAACGCGCTCAAAGCCACCCACAACCAAACGCTTCAAATACAGTTCAGGCGCAATACGCAAATACATGTCTTGATCTAAGGCATTATGGTGAGTCACAAATGGACGCGCGCTGGCTCCCCCCGGAATGCTTTGCATCATTGGGGTTTCAACTTCCATAAAACCTTTATCAATCATAAAATGACGAATCGAACTCACCACCTTTGAGCGAACAATAAACGCATTACGAGAATCTTCATTCACAATCAGGTCAACATAACGCTGGCGATAACGCATTTCTTGATCCGCAAGCCCGTGAAATTTCTCAGGCAGAGGGCGCAGTGACTTTGTCAGTAATTGATAACGTTCCATATTCACATAAAGATCGCCTTTACCCGATTTATGTAAAGCGCCTGTCACACCGATGATGTCGCCGATATCTAAACCTTGGTATTTTTCTTTAAGCTCATTTTGAACGTCTTTTGCACCATAAGCTTGAATGCGACCACTGGGATCTTGCAATACCAAAAAAGGACCTCGTTTTGCCATGATACGCCCAGCAATCGTTACTCGGTGATCCAATGCTTCTAATTCTTCTTTGGTTTTATTCTCAAATGCGGCTTGAAGTTCTGCGGATAAGTGCTCACGGCGAAAATCATTCGGATGCCCATTCGCTTGGCAAGCTTGACGAATGTGATTCAATTTTGCGCGACGTTCTGCAATCAGCTTATTTTCGTCAAGTAACATATCTGTCATGAGTGAACCTTTAAAAATAAATGTAAAAAATTACAAACCAGATTTCAAACTGGCTTCTATAAATTTGTCGAGATCACCGTCAAGCACAGCTTGGGTATTCCGATTTTCAATGCCCGTGCGCAAATCTTTTATACGAGAATCATCTAATACATAGGAGCGAATTTGGCTGCCCCAACCTATGTCAGATTTGGCATCTTCATTAATTTGTTTTTCTGCATTTTTCTTTTGTAATTCAAGTTCAAACAATTTTGCACGAAGCTGTTTCATTGCTTGATCTTTGTTTTTATGCTGGCTGCGTTCATTTTGACACTGCACCACAGTGTTGGTGGGAACGTGTGTAATACGCACAGCAGACTCTGTGGTATTCACGTGCTGTCCGCCCGCACCTGAAGCACGATAAACATCAATTCGAAGATCCGAAGGATTGATATCAATCACAATACTGTCATCGACTTCAGGATAAACAAAAGCAGAAGCAAAAGAAGTATGACGACGACCACCAGAATCAAAGGGTGACTTACGTACTAGACGGTGAACGCCGGTTTCTGTACGCAACCAACCATAAGCATATTCTCCGCTCAAACGCACAGTCGCCGATTTCAAGCCCGCCACATCCCCACCAGAAGCCTCAATCACTTCGCTTTTAAAGCCTTTTGCATCAGCCCAACGAAGGTACATCCGCAACATCATTGAAGTCCAATCTTGCGCTTCGGTCCCACCTGAGCCTGCTTGCAAATCGATATAGCAATCAGAAGCGTCATGATCGCCTGAAAACATTCGACGAAACTCAAGAGTCGCCAACTGGGCTTCTAAATCACAAAGCTCAGGCTCAATCTCATCGAAGGTTTCTTGGTCATCTTCTTCTACGGCGAGCTCTAATAACTCTTGGACATAAATACCACCTCGGTCGAGCTTGTCGATAGTTTCAACCACAGCCTCCAATGCAGAACGTTCGCGCCCCAAAGCTTGGGCTCGCTCAGGCTCATTCCAGACATTGGGCTGTTCAAGCTCGGCATTGACTTCTTCTAAACGTTCTTTCTTGGCGTCATAGTCAAAGATACCCCCGAAGAACGAAAGTACGCTCAGCCAAGTCCGTTAAATGGTTTTTGATAGGATTAATTTCAAACATGGTCACTTATCTAGGTTAAAAATAGTATTTGATTGAATAATTCTACCGAAATGTAGAGAGAATAGACAGCTTGTGATGAAGCTCCCCCCTTTGCGACACACCTTCACGTAAGAAATCAAGCAAATATGGCGTAACATTTTGATAGAAAATAAAATCAAGATGTTATTTTCACGTAAAGATAACGAATTAATTACAATTTTTTAATTTTTCGCAAAGTGACTCTTTAATCCCTAACCGGTTTAAAAAAACGATTGAGCCGAAAAAAAATGAAGCCCTTGAGCATCTATACCCAAGACACTTGACGTTGCGCGCCTGCGCCAAGCGAGTGAAATCCCTGACCATAGAGAGAGTATGTGATTGGGCTTTAAGGATGCAGCCAAAACTTAAGCAGCGTCAAAAGCGACGGGAATAGAGCGTGTGTTCAGAGCTTCACCTCAGCGCATCTTCAGGTTTTTTGAGGATCTCATTTGGATGCAAGCCTCACCTCGATTTTTTAAAATTTGATGTTGAAATCAAAATTGAAAAGCACATTTTTCATGTCGCGTTACGTGCGTGTTAATGCTCCTCTTTTATCGGGTTCTAAAGAAAATGATATTGTTCTTTTTATGTTTGAAATGAGGGAGATAAGAGGCGGCCTTATCAAAAAGAAAAAGCAGCTCAAAAAGTGCCATTGCAGCACAATTTGAGCCTGATGAATAAACAGGGAGTATAGGTCGTTTACCCGTCACCTTTGAAGCTGGGGGGTGTTGCTTAGGCTCGTTCAGCCCAATCAGAAAGTCCATCTATGCTCAGAGGCTTCACTCACTTTCCCCCGACAGGCAACGTCAAGTGTCTTGGGTATAAACAGCACGATTTATAAAAAATAATGTGAAGGAGGGGTTTCAAAAAACGCCTTCTCATTGACTAAAAAATCCATGCCAAAGACAACCAAATAATCACAAAAAAAAGAAAGAAGCTGCCCAATATGAACTGAAGCTCTCCTAAAAGACCGTCACCCGATGCCACAGCAAACAAAATCAAAAGAACAACGGTCACAAAAAAAGAAATGACAGCCGCATCTTTCAAACCAAGGCCAGGTGAAAAATGAAGGTCAATGATTTCCGTTAACTCTGGCAACATTAAAGCCAATGCCGCGAAAAGAAGAAGAAGCAAGGAGATCATTGCAATCGCCATTTTCTTTGATTCTTTTTTGTCTTTTTTATCGAATTCTCCGACCATCAGTTAATTACCTAGGCCTTGCCTTCTTTTAATGAGATCACGCACTGAATTAGGATCCGGCATACCCACTGCGACGATTTCAGGATGATCTCCTGAAGTAAATAACTCAATGGTGCCAGTTCCAAAAATACGATTTAAAAATGTTTGCTTTATCGTGACTGTTCTTATTCCTGAAATATTGATCTCTGATCGCGTTTTGCTTAATAAGCCTCTTTCGAATAAGACGTCATTTTCAGTGACCACTAATTTTGATGCTTTATTTTGCAAATTCCACACTAAAAAGATAATCAATCCAATGCCAAAAACAGGGACCAATAACAAAGCAAGAATAAAGCCAAGCGGATTGTTCTTAAACATGACAGGGTGTTCCGAGTAGAGCTCGTTCATAACATATATCGCCTTGTTATATTAATTGTAATTTCACAAAAATACCGAAGAAAAAAAATGCCACTCGAGACATAAAAGAAGGCGGACTGTCTCTCATTTGAAAAATGGATATTTCTATATCCTTGCAGGCTCTCTCTTCTTTCTGGCTTGCATTCACGTACGTTTCAGCGCGTTCTGTGAAGAAAAGTCAACTCAAAATGCCCATCCTAAAAGATAAAATGAGTTTAAAATTACGCTCGCATTCCGTTTTCATGCCGCGTAATTTTCAGCGCAAAAGATATCACGCCCCTAAATAAAAGACACCTATTTAGAAGCATTTAATCGAGAGAAAAAATACCCAATTTCTCAAGCTATAAGGCCACAATATGCTCAACCATCAATTGTAAATTTTCATTTCCTCTGTATTCATTTATGTCGAGACGATACGCCAATTCAACCTCTTGAACAGAAGGGTCCGGCCAACGCTTAAGATCGATATTAAAAGCAATCCCATCGAGCATCCGCCCTCCCGTTGCAGGCTCTAGAAGCATTTTTAAATGCTTTCCAGCCACCAATTTCTGGTTCAGCAACTTAAATTTTCCATCAAAAATAGGCTCTGCAAAACCTTGCCCCCAAGGCCCCCCTTCACGCAACATCAAGGCCACATCAAGATTCATTTCTAAAGGGGACAACTCCCCATCAGAGAGGAGCACACTTTTAAGGGAGTCTTCTGTCATCGCATTTTTAACCGCATCATCAAAAAGACGAGAAAAACGCTCAAAATCCGCTTGTGCAAGGGTTAAGCCGGCCGCCATCGCATGCCCCCCAAACTTTTTAATGAGTCCTGGGTTTTGAGTGCTAATAAGATCTAAAATGTCGCGAATATGAAGCCCCAAAATAGAACGCGCAGAGCCTTTAATAAAACCGTCTCCGCCAAGAGCAAAAGCAATGACCGGCCGGTGAAATTTGTCTTTAATGCGTGAAGCTAAAATGCCCACCACGCCTTGGTGCCACTCTTTTTGAAACATAACAATGCCAACCGGCAAACCTGAACCTTCCGCTAATTGCAAGCGTTCACATATCGCGATGCCTTCTTCTTTCATGCCTTGTTCTATTTCTTTTCGCGTTTCATTTAAGGCATCAAGATCGGTGGCCATTTGTCGTGCTTTCGATAAATTATTACAAAGTAAAAGTTCAACGCCAAAGGACATGTCGTCTAAGCGTCCTGCAGCATTAATCCGAGGTGCAATGGCAAATCCAAAATCACTGGCCACCAATTTCCTCATATTTCGATTCGACACTTCAATCAAGGCTTGGATCCCAGGACGGCATTTTCCTGCGCGAATTCGCATTAATCCTTGATGCACTAATATTCGGTTATTCCCATCCAAAACAACCACGTCTGCGACGGTTCCAAGAGCGACTAAATCTAAGAGCTCACCTAAATTAGGCTCTGGAATGTTATGGGCAGTAAACCAGCCTGTGTTGCGTAAATGCACACGCAGCGCCAACATCAAATAAAAAGTCACCCCGACGCCTGCGAGCGATTTAGAAGGGAAACCGCATTCATTCAAATTAGGGTTCACTATCGCATCGGCATCCGGTAATTCATCACCCGGAAGATGGTGATCTGTCACGATGACTTTCAAGCCTTTCGCCTTTGCGACAGCCACACCTTCAATGGAAGAAACACCGTTATCCACGGTGATAATAAGCTGAGCGCCTTTTTCTATTGCTTGAAAAACCACATCAGGACTGAGTCCATAGCCATCTTCAAAACGATTAGGCACTAAATAATCAACCTGTTTACATCCCATCATAGAAAGAGCGCAAACAGCCAATGCCGAGCTTGTTGCACCATCTGCATCAAAATCACCCACAATGATGATGCGTTGATTTTCTTTCATGGCCTCACTGAGAATATGAACCGCTGTTTCAATACCATAAAGCTCGGTATAACTGATTAAGGCTTTCGCACTGCGTTCAAGCTCGCTTTGTTTAGTTACACCACGACCTGCATAAATACGCTGCAATAAAAGCGGCATCGTTTCGGAGAAAATCGTATTTTTTAGCGGATGGCGACGTTTGATTTCAATCATTAAAACAAAGACCTATACCGAAATAAAAGAAAAAACAGGTCTTTCACAAACCTGTTTAAAATATAAAAAGATCAAAGCGAGCCCCTCCTTCAATCCAGAGGAACATACGCATTCTAAACACAGAAAGAGGTGCAAATTCATCCATTGCACCTCTTTTTTTATTTATGAAATAGGGGCTTATTTTGCTGGGATATTTTTCTTTTCAAGCACTTGAATTAATTGATTTGGGGGTAAATAACCGGAGAGCAGTGATCCATCCTCCAACAAGATGGCTGGCGTTCCATTGACTCCCATTAAGGAGCCTATTTTCATGTTCCTCAAAATCACATCTTTGCATTCTTTCGTGCTTTGATCAAATTTGCCTGACTTTGCTAAATCCATGGCTTTGATTTGATCTTTCGCGCACCAAATGGCGCTCATTTGTCCAATATTTTCAGACCGCTCCCCAGAGCGAGGAAAAGGAAGATAACGCACAGTGATCCCGAGATCATTGTAAGCATTCATTTCACTGTGCAATTTCATACAATAACCACAGGTGGTATCCGTAAAGACATTCACCACATGCTTTTCATTTTTAGCAGGGTATACAATGAAATCTTTCTTATCGACTGATTTATCAAAGAGAACTTTATTGCGTTTTGCCAAAGTAAGCTCTGTCAGGTTCAAAAGCTGATTGTTTTGAGTATTAAAAAGTTGCCCATGCACAAAATAAGACGCATCTTTATTTGCATAAAGAACGCCCCCATCCGTCACCACTTCATAAAGACCCGTTAATGGCGATGCCGAAATGCTGTCCACCGTAAGCTGATACTTTTTTAAGACGGTTTCTATTGCAACTCGATTGGCTCCTTTTGCATCAAGAGGAGCCACTTTTGCAGCGAAGGCGCCAGATGAACACAAGGCACTTACAATCAATGTATTTGTAATTAAACGTTTAAATCTCATTTTTAAATCCTAATAAATCGATAAGTTATACAATCAGACCGTTGAATTATAGAAATATCCCTCTCTCAAATAAAAATTTTTTACAAAGAGAAAAAACAGGACTTTCAAGCTCGAGGATGATGCTCTTGGTGCAACTGCTTTAATCGTTCCGTTGCCACATACGTATAAATTTGCGTTGTTGATAAATCACTGTGCCCTAATAACATTTGGACAACACGTAAATCTGCACCGTGATTAAGAAGGTGCGTAGCAAAAGCATGACGCAATACATGAGGAGAAAGCAAATCACTGTCGATGTGCGCCAGAACAGCATAATATTTTAATCGGTGCCAAAACGTTTGCCGTGTCATCATCGTACCTCGACGACTAGGAAAAAAGACATCCGAGGTTTTTTCTCCAAGTAAAATAGGACGACTTTGTTCTAAATAACGCTCAAGCCAATCAATGGCAGACTCCCCCATAGGAACCAAGCGTTCTTTTCCGCCTTTCCCAACAACCCGTACCACCCCTTGACGCAAACTGACCGTTTCCATTTTTAAGCTTATGAGCTCGGTAACCCGAAGACCCGTTGCATACAAAAGCTCTAACATGGCTTTATCACGTAATTCGAGCGTATCTTCTACATTAGGGGCATCGAGAAGCAAATCAACTTGTTCTTCCGATAAATCTTTCGGTAATCGCTTCGGTAATTTCGGACTGATGAGGCTGGCCGTCGGATCGTCTTCACGTTGTTTTTCACGGTACATATATTGAAAAAAAGAGCGCATTGCAGAAAGCATTCGTGCACGCGTGCTTTGTTTATAATCTTGTTCAAAAAGAAAATATTGATAGTTTTCTAAATGTTCAGGAGAGACCAATAAAAAAGAAATAGGCTCTTTGTCTAACCATTGGCACAATTTGATAAGATCAATACGATAAGAAACCAAGGTATTTTCAGACAAGCCCCGCTCCATCCAAATCGCATCTAAAAACTGCTCTACCAAATGCGTATTTTCGTCCACCCTCGACCCCGTTTTTAAAATGAATATTGCCTTAAATTATTTTCGCCTACATGATTGCGGGCGATGAATGCCCAAAAAAAAGACATAGCATCTTCATCTTTAATAACAGATTGATGAATAAGGCGAATAATACCCATCTTATTGAATTTATACACCTTAGATAGAATAAAAATAAAAAACATTTTATACCCAAGCTCTTTTAAGATGCAGGTAAGC
>CAMRDW010000051.1 GCA_947041315.1 uncultured Enterovibrio sp. | reverse complement strand
TAAGCATCGATGCACTCTGTGATGATGTTAAACGAAAGCAACCAACAGCCACACAGCACCAAAAACCATCCTTAAGATGTGTAAAATTGCAGGTTGGCGCAAAGATCGAAAAGTCCCAGAGCAAAAAAGATGGAAGATCTAATGGGGCTGAATAAGCGCAGCCAAGAATCACGCAACGTCCAAAGCCACAGGTATAGGCACCGCTTTTGAAAGTGCGTGGGTGTTGACTGCGGTCGCTCAGGCCAATCACAGAGTCAATTGATGCTCAGGGCCTTCACTCGTTTGCCGTCTACACGCATCTTCAAGTGACTTGGGTATATATCAATTAAAATCAATTGGAAACACAGAAAAAAGAATTGTTTTATGAAATATCAAGATAAAAAAAAAGCCAATATAAAGATATCGGCTTTCATGAAAATAAAGGCTCTGTATTATAAATTCTCACCAGTAGGCTCTGCGTTTCCTTTTTCTGCCTGAATACGCATGTAAATCTCTTCGCGGTGAACTGAAACGTCTTTTGGTGCATTAACACCTAAACGAACTTGATTGCCTTTGACACCTAACACCGTTACGGTCACTTCGTCACCAATCATCAGGGTTTCACCCACGCGACGAGTCAATATCAGCATTCTACTACTCCTTGAGCAATTACTACTTCTAAGTTGAGTCTATTTGGTCTTATTACTGCACAAAACAAATCTACACGGCAGCTCAAGCCCAGAAATGGACATCCAATCGCTTTTCATTTTTAGAGCTAACTTGTAACACTCACTTTTTACTGTCAGCTTTTGTGTGGTCTTTCAATATGGAATAATTTTTTGACCAACTCCAGTCCACCAATGAGATTTTACATATCTTATCCAAACAAGGGATTCAAAATATAAGAAGTTCAAGATGTCCAAGGGGGAAGGTAATCTGAATACGTCCTATCGAAACAAATAACGTGAATATAAAACCAACTAAAATATCACATCCACGTTAAAGCGAAGAACTATACAGTGTTAACAAGAAAGTGCAAAGAAGATACTCCAAAAAACAAACAAACCATTAAAGGACGCCCCTTCCATTACATATGCACATACGAGTCATTACTATTTGAGATGTTCAGTTAACCATGGAATCACAGAATCAAGCACTCGAGACAATTCCTTTACATTATTTCCACCCGCTTGTGCCATATCTGCTCGGCCGCCGCCCTTCCCTCCAAGTTGCATTGCAATCATATTCACAAGCTCACCCGCATGGACTTTCGAGGTCAGGTCCTTGCTCACACCTGCAATTAAATTTACTTTATTATCAATTACATGAGATAAAAACACCACCCCACTTCCCATCTTGTTTTTTAAATCGTCCACCATCACACGCAAGGCTTTGCTCTCTGCACCGTCTAATTGAGCGACAATAACATTCACGCCACAAATACTTTTAATGCCATTCATTAACTTCGCACTTTCTTGCATTGTTAATTTTTCTTTAAGATTGAAAATATCTTTCTCTAATCCTTTAACACGGCTTTGAAACTCTTCAACTTTACAATTTAAAGCCTGTTTTTGATTATAAAACTCGTCTTCAGCAGCCCGTCCGGTTACCGCTTCAATACGTCGGACTCCTGCGGAAATACCACTTTCAGAAAGAATTTTCAGCATACCGATATCCCCTGTGCGCACAGCATGCGTGCCACCACAAAGTTCAATCGAAAAATCTCCCATAGAAAGAACCCGCACTTTTTCTTCACTGTATTTTTCGCCAAAGAGGGCCATCGCACCTTTCTCTTTCGCTGACTCTAAATCCATTTGCGCCGTCGAAATCTCAAGATTACGTCGAATTTGCTCATTCACCAATTGCTCGACTTCACGCAATGTCTTAGGCTTAAGCCCTTCTAAATGAGAAAAATCAAAACGCAGGGCATCAGAACGTACCAAGGAACCTTTTTGTTGAACATGCTCACCTAAAACCTGTCGCAAGGCGGCATGCAATAAATGGGTCGCAGAATGGTTTAGTGCAATCGCTTGACGACGGGCTGCATCGACCTTTGTTACAACGGTCTCTCCGACGCTCAAAAATCCTTCTCGTAAAATACCCCGATGTGCTATAGCTGCACCGAATTTTTGAGTATCCAGCACATCAAACAATCCGGTATCGGTTCGCAAAACGCCAGCATCACCCGATTGCCCACCAGACTCTGCATAAAAAGAGGTTTGACTCAAAATGATCAAGGCTTCATCCCCTGTCACTAAGGTCTCTAATTCCTCCTCTGCCACAAAAATACGGTCAATCGAAGCGTGCCCTTCGGTGTCGGTATAACCCGTAAACTCCGTTTTTAGATCTAAGTGAATAAAGGCATTGTGATCTCCGGCAAATTTACCCGCTTCACGGGCGCGCTGACGCTGTGCCTCCATTGCCCGTTCAAACGCCTCAGCATCAATGCTCAATCCTCGCTCACGCGCCACATCATTGGTTAAATCCGCGGGAAAACCAAAGGTGTCGTAAAGTTTAAAGACCGTTTCACCATCGAGGACATCCCCCTTAAGATAATCTAAGGCATCCATTAGAATGGACATGCCTCTGTCCAGGGTTTTTACGAAATTTTCCTCTTCTATTTTCAAGACTTTTTCAACAAGAGACTGTTGTTTTATGAGATCTTCACCCGCTCTCCCCATAACAAGCGCAAGAGGGCCGACCAATTTATAAAAATACGCCCCTTTGGCTCCGAGCTTATTGCCATGACGTACTGCGCGACGAATAATTCGGCGTAAAACGTAACCTCGTCCTTCGTTCGATGGCATGACACCATCTGCAATTAAATAAGCACATGAACGAATATGATCGGCAACAACATACAAAGAGGGATTAGAAAGATCGTTATAACCTATGATGTCTGCAGCTGATTTTATTAAGGTTTTAAAAAGGTCGATTTCGTAGTTAGAATGCACATTTTGCATGATGGCCGCAATACGTTCCAATCCCATGCCTGTATCCACAGAAGGTTTAGGGAGAGGCTCCATCGTACCATCAGCATGACGGTTGTATTGCATAAAAACGTTGTTCCAAATTTCTATAAACCGATCACCGTCTTCTTCAGGAGAGCCAGGAGGGCCGCCCCAAACATGATCGCCATGATCATAAAAAATTTCAGTACAAGGCCCACAAGGACCGACGTCTCCCATTTGCCAGAAATTATCTGACTCAAAGGGTTTCCCGCCTTTTTTATCTCCAATACGGACGATGTTCTCAGCAGGAACACCCATTTTGCTATTCCAAATCGCATAAGCTTCATCGTCTGTTTCATAGACGGTGACCATTAACCGATCTTTGGGCAATTGAAGCTTTTCAGTTAAAAATTCCCATGCATAAGTAATGGCATCTTCTTTGAAATATTCCCCAAAACTAAAGTTACCTAGCATTTCAAAAAAAGTATGGTGACGAGCCGTAAAGCCAACATTCTCTAAATCATTGTGTTTTCCACCTGCGCGCACACAACGCTGAGCCGTCGTGGCACGCGTATAAGAGCGCTTCTCAACACCAAGAAAACAATCTTTAAATTGATTCATCCCTGCATTGGTGAAGAGCAAAGTCGGATCGTTGGCAGGAACAAGCGAAGAACTCGCCACTATGGTATGCCCTTTACTTTCAAAAAAGGAAAGAAAGGCCGTACGGATTTCGTCGGTGCTCATGTACATGGGGAAGTCCTGGAAGTTGATTAATACAGATAAAGGGGACTGGCATCATCTTCACTTCCTCCCTGTATCGCCTATAAGGAAGATGCCCTATAAAAGAGAAATGAATGAAGTCGAGATGCGTCAATTTTCCCCATTGTAAACAACCTGACCCGCCGGGAAAAGAGCCATAAAGAAATTAGGTATAAAGAGAATGAAGGCTGTAAGAAGAGAAACTTGAATTTTAAGTCTTTTTTAAGAAGGTGTAGTTAATTTCATTCAATTATTTCAAAAAAGAGCGCACTTGTTCAGTGAGTTTATTCAATGCATACCAATCATCATTGGGTTCAACAAAACCGTCTCCGCTGCGCTGCGCTGGGGAAGCAAGCGAAGGCGTTAACTGCCATGTTTTCAAGGCGTTTCTGGAAGTCCCGATAGGGTAACTGGCACCAAAATCAATCAAGCGAATGCCTCCATTTTCTTTTAAATAAAGAATATTTGAGGGTTTGATATCACCATGAACCCACCCCTTTTTATGACACCCTTGTATCGCACGCGCAATACAAGGTAAAAGCGAAATAAAAAGAGGCGCATCCATTGACGAAAAATGATTCAAAGGAATCGCATTAAAATCAAACTCAAAACAGATCCTGCTCTTTTCGGCATCAATACGAAGAACAACTTGAACGTCTTCTCCTTTACAAGCGATCAACGCGTTGTATTCACGCCACATCGCCTCTGGAGTGAGGTAACGTTTTGTGTAAGATAAAGGACCTGTTTTTTTTCCTTTGATCATCAGGCATACCTAAAGAGAGTGTAAAAGAGGTTTTATCCTCTTCACCTGAGAGGGCGTGAGTGTTAGGTTGCATCGTTCAACCCCCTCATACGCTGTATCCATCTTCAGGGGGTTAACGTGCTTCCAACAAGCTCGCATCTTCACGTCTCTTCGGTATACAAACACGAATTAAAGAACCTTTGGTAAGTAAAATTGCGTAAACAAAGAAGGCTCTAACACCACGTTAGAATCTAATAAGCTGTAATCAAGGGCCATTTTTTTATTCCCAGCAAAAATATAATCACTTTTACGAACAAGCCGGTTCGGGGTCGTACTGATTTCTCCTTCAAAGAGAAAACGGAACAAAGCCCAGTGTCCAAAATAAGATTTAGACGCGACTCGGTTATTATTTTGGAAAAAACTGATCGTGATGTTGGGGTCCATATTTAATTTCGGCCAATCAACAACGCTCCAAATACGAGGTCCATGTTTGTAAGTAAAGATATTTTCTGTTTCACGTATTTGAAACTCAGTGACATTCGTACTCATTAAATTGGCTTTTAGTGCCATTCTAAGACGTAATTCATTTCCACCTTTTGCAAAGAAAATATTTCCAATTTTTTTCGCGCGTTCAATTTGTTTTAAAGAGGCCGAATTTAATGCAAAAGAGACATCGTCAAACTTATTGATTTTTAATGCCCCATTTTCCCAAGAAACAAAAGGAATTAAGAAAGCCTCCACAAATTCATCAACACGTCCCTTTGGTTTAAACATGTTTACAAAGTCTTCTATCGCAACTTCACCGATCCCTTGCGCGGTAAACGGAAATCTTGCTTCAATACCTGAAACATAATGTTGATACACATTTTTATTCCATTGCTCGTTGATATAACTCATGCTTCCATCAACGATTGAAACCCAAGCTTGATGCGAAATATTTTTAACCCATTCTTCAATTTTCTCGGGTCCTTTGTTCGCAAACCGTTGAAAAAGAACAAGCTGATCTTCCGATTTATTCACATGGCTTAATGCATAATCATGGTATATTTTTCCTGAATCGACGCTTGAGTAAGCCACGTCGAGATAAGAATTTAAACTGTCAAATTGAGCAATTAATCCATCAAGTTGTGTTTCATTATCCCCTTCGTCACCGTTGAGATAATACGAAAACGCATTAAAGGCTTCGTTAACAACAAAAGAGGGCTGAGAGCGTAATAATTTATCTCCAGCCAATTTATCCGCTTTTTTCGCTTTACCCAAGCCTTTGGAGACGCCCTTTAAACCCAATGCTTTAGTGAGTTTTGTAGCCGCTTTTAAGTCTGGTTTTTCTTCAATCGCCAACGTCGTATTGGATACAACGGCGCTCAACAGATCAATGATCGGGCTTGTCGTTGGATTACTGGCCTTTTTAATCGCTAAAGACAATTGTCTGGGATCAGCAAAAGAACGTACTTTGATATTATTTAATAAATTTTTCCAATAATAGACATAATCAGAGAAGTAAAAACGTTGGATTTGTTTACTCAAAGCCATTAATTCACTAACTGAAACGCCTGAAAAATCCCCTTGGATCAATTTAAAATATTTCAACTGATCTTTTAGTAATGTTGATTTCGGTGAAAGGTCAAGCTCTTTATATCCTTGTTTAGTGAATATTTCGGGCGCCAAATACCCATGATACCCATCAGAAAACATAAAGATGGAGTCAAACTCATCTCCAAATTGACGTCGAAGATCTAAAGTGATTTTGTAAGATGGGAGACTTTTAATTCTTGCGTAAATCAGACGTTCCGGAGATATTTTATCTATGTCATTTAAAGCAAGAGAAATCAGTTCTTTATTTTCTGTGATGGTGCCTTCGTATTGACTATTTAACAAGTCTTGAAGGAGTGCAGAAAAAACATGAAGACTTTCTGAGTTAACATCCCCTTGCTCTTGTAAACTCTCGACTAAATAGTCATTAATGTCATTTACATCTAAAAGTTCTTTGTCAAATAACATTTTATACAAACGTAATGTTTCAAAAACTTTACTTGCATCACCGAGCTTAATATACACTTTAAGCTCACTGCTGATTAAATCTGCAAGTTTAGGAAGCAATACATATTTTAATTTTTCTTGGTACTCAGAAAAAACAAATGCAGCCGTTTTGTCTTGTTTAATGCTGACTTTTTCATACCAGGCTGCAGGTGCAATTCCTTCCATTGCGACATTTCGCAATTTATCCAAATGCACAATCACATCTAAAATAGAATAAGAGCCATTTATTTTTGACATCTCATTATTGTAAAGTTTATTTTGTGTGATCCCATCAGTACGCCAAGCTTCATCTCTATTCCAATTGTTTTTCAAAATAACCGCAACAACAGAAAGAAAACTGAACATGCTTAAAACAATCAGTAACCGTGAGGCCACATATAAAGCATGGTTCTTTTTATTAATTCCAACAATCTTCTTTTGAGGTAGGATCACCTGCGTGAATATGTTTGAGGCGAAATAATTTTGCAATTTTACTTTTGAATGGCGAGAAGAAACAAAATTAGATTCGGTCTTGGAAGCCACAATTTGTGTGAGTAGATCATGTTCAAGCGCATGACTCGAACTTGATAACAAATAAAATCCACGAATCCAAACTGCATCTCGAACCCTGTTTTCTGAGCCCAAATCATGTAATAACTCAGTGACTCTTTCTAAAAACACACTCAGTTGAAATGGCAAGGCCATGACAGAATTTGAATCTTCCGGAGTCAAATTCCGAAGTATTTCAGACTGACGGTTCAGTACATTTTTCAACAAAGCACGACTTTGTCTTTCAAATTCGTCTCTATCAAATCGACACAATGGCTCACAAGGCAAAGTAATACCAAATGCATTTCCAAGCCCACTAAAACCTGCAAAAAATGTTGAAAAATCAGAAATCGTGCTGGCATCCGATAAAATACAATATACAGGCGTATTGATCATCAACCTTGAATTCATTAACAAGATGGCTTCTTGATAAATATTGGCTCTTTTTTGGCAATCGTTTCGTGTTCCGGTTAAAATAAGTTCAGATGAAATAACAGGTAAAATCCCATTTAAGCCTTGACGAGGACGGTATTTTAATAAAAGAGAAGACAATGTTTTCCATAAAACATCATCAATACCATCTTCATCAAAAATAGAAGGCCCGACTTCAATGACAATAAAATGTTCATTACTCCAAAAACGCAAAAATTGAGAAGATTTTTCTTCATCAAAAGAAGGGTTTTTAATTTGTTCTAAACCATTTTGACGGAATAAAGAACTGTTTGATTCTTTCTCTCCACCCAAAACCAGATACCAAGGAAGATCGTAAAACGTATTAGTACCTTGATTTCCATTTCCCCATATCTTTTTGTAGGCATGACGAAAAATCTTTTTCATCAAACGAATATCTTTTTTTAATAAGATTTTCTGTTCATTTTCATTCTCTTCACTTTTATTATTCCCCCCTAGAAAACCCCGTACAAATAACATACAAAGAATCAAGCTTACAGAAGCACCTAAAGAAGAGAATTTTAACCATTGCCAGCCTTCATTTGGCAATAAAAACCAAAATGCAATCGAGACAATGAATAAAACAGAAACGAGTATAATTAGCCCTATTTTTTTTGTCATTTTATTCAGATACTCTTCTAATTGTTGCACTAAAACCAAACCGAGCATTCAATTCTTTTTTCAACTTGTTTATTTTTTGAATGTCGCCATGAACGCGCATGTATATTTCTATTCCATTATTTGCCTTACGGGTCAAAGGAAGGTAACCTTGCTTTTTAAGATCAACAATTAAAAGATCGGCATCTTTCTCTTCATTTAATAACGACAGCAACAAGTCCCATTCTTGTTTTGCTTGTTTCTCTCTTTCTATCTCTTTTTCATCTCTTTTCGCTATATGAATACCGAGATCTTCATTCGTACTCGCATAAAGATAATTTTTTTCAGCTTGACTCGTTTCCAATAAAAGGGCGTCTTCTGTTTTTTGTAAAATTTGTTGGCTTCGATTCTTGTACCAATATTCACTTGCAGAAAAAACAAAGACCAAAGTCACAATAAATATTAAAAATATTTTATCCAGGTTTATAAAATTCCAGGGTTGCTCTTGAGTGATCAATTTAGGAATAGAAAGCACCGGAAAATCTTCAGAAACGCGATAACGATGAATTAAGGAATAGGTATCCGATTTAATTTGATTTAATTCATTTTCATCTCCATATCGAAAACGCCCTTTAAAACCAAGCATTAAGAGAACATATTGTAATTCAATGAAATCGATTAATTTAGCCGGCTGTTGTGATGATTTTTCAAGCAAAACAAAAAAGACTTCCCCCCCATTCCTTTGCGAAAAGACACTGCTTAATAAAGATTTATTTTCCCACTGACAAGCATCTCCCCAAGCAGTGTACAAAATCATTTCATCTAATGCGGCACAAAATATATAACATGTTTTTTCAATGATATTGGGATGATAATCCAGTTGCATCCCGTCCTCTCGAAAAGCCGCGATACTGTCAAGAAGTTTTTGACGAAAAAGCCCAATATCTCGAGGTGGACCTTGACGTGGCAAGGTCATGGTGATCCCAAGCAGTTCCGTTGCGCATTTTAGAAGAGGGGAAGAATAAATAGAAAAATCATTGATCATGCGATCGCAAATTTGTGATTCAATTTGACTCTGTTTCTCTGCTATCTCGGTATTTCTTGTATTTTCTGATGAACGGCGCAGCTGAACCGTTGGCTCATCAATGAAGAGTCCAGACACAATTCACCTACCTTATTACATGGAATTCAATATGAATGTCTTCTATTTTTTCGTCTACATGCAAAGCGATTGCTTCTTCTTTTTTGACCAAAGACATCCAAAGCTTCGATTCGGTATCCACTTCAAAGTACGCGGCATCGTTACGAGATTTAAGCTCCGTCGGGGCATAAGGTAAATGACGTAAAGGTACACCAGACAATGCATTACGAACCAATCCAACAATATCGCTGTTACCTGAAAGTTTGACCGATTTTGGAAATTCTTCAGAAAGACGAGAAATACCAATCGAAGAGGTCACCACAAGAATAAAGCGCCCTTGATTGAACAGAGCCCTGTCTTTTATTAGCGTACGAAGCAAACGGCGAGTTACAAATAATTGCATATCCCATTGAAGAGTAACCACATTATCGACTTGTGATTCTCTTAGATTCATTTGAAGCTCCGAAAAAACATCCGAAAAGATGACATAAAGTGCATTTGGATTCCAAAGCGCAAAAGAACTTGGCATATTGGACTCAAGACCTTGCATCTGACCGACCATCGAAATACAAGCTGAATAGAGTTCTTTCGTTAAAAGCGTTGGCGTTTGATACCACTGCTCAAAAAGAGGCATCCAGTAACCCAATAATTGCAACCAAAGAAGATCTCGCATTGATGCTTGGTAACTCTTTGTTTTTGAATCACTTTGCAATCGAATCGAAATAGCACGAGCGCGATATTGAATTTTTGTATACAGATCAGAAAGGGAATCCATTAAATAATGAGAAACCCCCACGTGTAAACAATGAGGAATAAAGGCTTGGTTTAAAACCACGCACCCATCCGGTTTGTGTTCCAAAATCTCAGTCACTGAAAGCAAGGCGTGATCCTGAAGATCATCGCCTTCAAGTTTTAAGCTTAAATTAAATTGAGCCAACTCAACAAGAAGCGCATCACTTTGCTCTCGACTCGTATCAAAGAGATCATATTCATAAGAAGAATGACGAAAACGATGTCCCTCCCCTACATCCACAACACCGGCTCGTTTTAAAGGCAATGCCAAGAAAACCGTTTTAGAATGGGTGTTCTGCGGAACATCCAAAACCAAACTTTGGTGTAATTCAAAAGGCGTTCCATCAGGAAAAATACCTTCTGCGCGAGAGACCACTATTTTCCCAATATTGAGCATGCTTCTGTCAATATGCAGAAGTGTAAACCCGTAAAAACCGGTGACTATTTTGTCAATGTATTGATGCGTATAGTTTTCAATATACCGTTCTTGCTGCTGAAAATGCTGTGGAGAAAGAAACATCCCTTCACTCCAAACGACTTTATTTGTTTCCATCTTTTTTTCCTACCCTTGAGATGAGACAGAGACTGACATATTAATTCCATCAATTTCGATATTCACAATGCTGGATTTTCCAATTTCAGGTTCAAAAATCACCTTGTTTTTCGATTCTGCATAATCTGAAAAACCAGCAATAAAGCCAACGAATTTCATACCAGCGGCAACCGGGATCTCTTCGATACGCTGCTCTCCAGGAAAAATACTGCGAATTTCGCGAATAAAAATAAGTTCTTCTTTGAGTTGTCCCTGCCCGTCACTGTATATTTGAATAAAATCAGCATCAGTAAATGCTTTTGAGTCAGTAAGTTGATAAACCCTTAATTCCAATGGTGAAGGGATCCCTTCTGAGTTTGTATTAATGTTTGATGATGCTTGGATATTAAGCACCAAATGTTGCTGAACCGTGCCGGATAAAAAACCGCATCCTCCCAGAAACAAACTTGTAAAAAATAAAACAACAAAACGGATCATCGTCTATCTCCATTTAAATAACCCTGTACGCGTAAAGCATCATGAAAATAAGCATTCAACTTGATTTTCCAATCACCATTTTCTATTTGCATCATGAAATAACGTTTATATCGTTGCCAATACCTGGGTCTTCTCAGCCAAGATTTCGAGGGCGCCAATTCATCAAACATCTGTTCTATCAATTCAGGTGATATATCAGAAAGAAAGCGGGTTAATGCCATTTCCAAGGCTTTGTCAATTTCAGCTCTTTTAAGGCCTTCCACTTCATGAGCTGGAGGAGCATAACGCTGAGGAGCCTGACTCGAAGAGGGGTTAAAAGGAAGAGGAGAAGGAAAACTGGCCTTGTATTCTTCATTTGAAAAAGGGGAATCTTCTTCTTCTGAAGCATTAAAATCGAGAATAAATTCCTTGCGCGTCTCTTCCACAATAAAGTTATCACACGAAAAGGGATCCTCTTCGATATGATCAATACCCGGTTGTGAAACAATATTTTCAACTTTCTTTGATACATTTATAGGCGGAACGGGTTTTGAAGTAACACTAAAGGGATCATCACTTAATAAAGGATCGATTCCATTTTGTATTGAATTCAAATGACTCGTTCCTAAAGTGTCCGGCGAAAAACAAGAAACCAACAATCGATAACAACCGACATCCAATACATCACCGTCATTTATAAGTGCAATATTGCCTTTGCCTAAAGGAAAGCTTGATCCATTGATATAAAGGCCATTGCTGCTCCGGTCTTCAATCTGATAACCCCCTGATGTTTTACGCACCATCGCATGGGATCCTGAGACTTCTCTTTGTCTATCCGATAGCTGCATTACACATCCAAACGCACGCCCTATTTCACCTCCCGTTTCAGGAAAAACCTGATTCCATTGAGTAATGGGTTCACCATCAGGAGAACTGATTATTCTTATTGATAAAGGCATCACACTCACCTTTTACTTGTTTATTTGCATGATTTAATTGTGTTATTAAATTTCGTTAAAAATTGCGGATATTTTTTGATGAAATTCTTTGAAAAATACACCCCTAATGGATTTGATTTTGCTTTAACCGTTGAAACAACCTGGTAAGTCAATTCCATTTTTTTTATTTCTTCATTTATCAATTTTTCATTGCCAAAAATAATTCTCGCGTCACCACCTATCATCAAATCAAGCATCGCACTGACCGTGCGTGGTTTTTTAGAAACTCGATATCCATTTTCTATTAACCAAAACCAAGACTTAGAACCAAATATCGCTGTAATTTCTGTATTACTTTTAAATTTCAAGCTGCTCACATCGAGCAGATCAGAAAACGAAAACCAAGCCCAATCTTCCTCAATAATCGGCGCTGAAAAAACAGCATATTTATCTATCTTTTCATTTCTTTGAGAAAGAAAGAAACCATGATGTGAACCTTGATCCAGCAGATTTTTGGCTTCATTCCATTGATTCATAGAAAAAAGGTAAGGTTGTTTCATGGATTTTAATATACATTTAAGTTTCTCTATTCCAGAACCTTGAATAACACCCTTTTTTTGAAATTGATAAGGAAACCATTCTTGCGTTATCAAATGCAAACGCTCAGGTGAGGGATTCGCATTTACATTTTGATTGAAACAAAAAACCATCATGAGGAACCAATATTTGTGCTTCATGGGTTAATCTCTTGTATTTAAAGTCAAAGGGGGATTCTCCCCATATAATGGCTGAGGCATAAGTAAAACAAATTATTTGCGGATATTTTGTTTGTTTTTTAAATGTGTTGTGTTTTTCTTTTAGTCTAACTTTCTGGCACTGCAGTTAATTGCAATATAATAAAGACAATGCAATTTCAAAAAAACATAATACACCTGCGATAAAGAATATATTATCACAACTTACTTTTATTGTTATTTATTTGCATCTTTTTTTAAAGTGCTTTTTATTAACTGCCATGCATCAAGAAAGTTATTCATCAATTTTAATTATGAATCCTCCATTTAATACATCAAGCGTGATTTTCTCAATCGTTTTATTTCTACTCGTATGCATCAAACATTGATGAGAAAGAGTCGGCATTAATTGACTGTTTATTAATTGCTCTATCGCTCGTGCACCCGTTTCAGGAAAATGATTCATTTTCACCAAGAATTCAATGACGTCATAGGTGTAAGTCAGTTGGGCACTGTAACGTTCTTCTATACGCTTTTTAATACGTTCTAAGGACAAACACGCAATTTTCCCCATTTCATCATCATTCAGTGGATAATAAGGAACAATGACGGTACGCCCTAAAAAAGCCGAATTAAAAAAGCGCTGAAGATCTGGAAAAATCATCTCAGCCAATTGCGTGCTCGATGGACGAGCATGAAGACAAGCGCTCACAACAGCATCATCAGCCGCATTGGAGGTCATAATAACGATGGTGTTGCGAAAATCGACCATCTGTCCTTCACTGTCTGAAATCCTGCCTTTATCAAAAATCTGATAAAAAATATCATGCACACTCGGATGGGCTTTTTCCATTTCATCGAGCAATAAAATAGAATAAGGATTTTTTCTAACCGCCTCAGTGAGGACCCCGCCTTTTCCATAACCCACATACCCAGCAGGTGAACCTAACAACATGGAAACTTTATGGGCTTCTTTAAACTCCGTCATATTAATGGTGGTAATGTTATGCTCACCCCCATAAAGCAAACTGGCTAATGCCAAAGCCGTTTCCGTTTTCCCGACACCGCTTGGGCCACACAATAAAAAAACACCAATGGGTTTTCGCGGATCGGTTAACCCGGCTCGTGACATTCTGATGGCTTCGGCAATCTGAGACATTGCGGCGTCTTGGCCTATAACGCGCTCCGCGATGTGCCTTTCTAAGTCCAAAACCTTATCAAGCTCTTTTTTTAGCATGTTCCCCACAGGGATCCCAGTCCAAAGCGCGATCACTTCTGCGACGGTTTGTTTCGTCACTTGTGGCAAAACAAGGGGGGATTCTCCTTGAAATTCACTCAATTTCGCCATTTTTTCTACAAGCATTTCTCTCATGCTTGAATGATCTAAAGCGGTACCTTGAATGAAATGTCCCTCTAATTGCGTTTGCAGCGACAAAATTTCAGCCACGTCCTCTTTTTCTTTTTCCCAGCGAATTTGTATTTTATCCTGCTCTATTTGCAAAAGAGCACGTCGATTCTTCAAAGTGATAAGACTTTCTTCGCCAACAGACCAAAGGGCAACTTCACGCTCTAAAATCTCAATGTCATTATCAATATAACGAGATTCTTCAATAATCGACTCTAAAGCATGTGGAATCGTACTTTGAGTCAGTCCAATACGAGAGCAAGCCGTATCCAATAAACTGATGGCTTTATCAGGCAGCTTTCGCTCAGGTAAATAACGAACAGACAATGAAACCGCCGCTTCAATGGCTTCTTTACGTAGCTTCACCTTATGATGAGACTCTAAACTTTTTTTCATTCCAGAAAGCATCTGTATGGCATCGCTTTCATTGGGTTCAGTAACAGAAAGGAGCTGAAAACGTCTCGCCAAAGCAGCATCAGACTCAAAATATTTTTTATATTCAGCCCATGTGGTTGCAGCAAGAGAACGAAATTCCCCACGAGCAAGCGCGGGTTTTAAAATATTGGCGGCATCATTTTGCCCAGCGGCCCCTCCTGCACCAATCAAGGTATGGGCTTCATCAATAAAGACGATGATCGGTTTAGGAGAATGTTTAATTTCATTGATCACGTCTTTAAGGCGATTTTCAAACTCCCCTTTAATGCTGGCCCCGGCTTGTAAAAGAGAAAGATCAAGGCTTAAGAGTTCAACCTCCAAAAGAGCAGGAGGAACATTACCCGCAACGATTTGTTGCGCTAATCCTTCAACAATCGCGGTCTTCCCAACGCCAGGATCCCCAACTAAAATCGGGCTATTTTGACGACGACGGCACAAAATATCAATGGCTTTACGAATTTCATCTCCTCGACCTGAAATAGGGTCAAGCTCCCCATTTCTCGCCGCCTGCGTTAAATTTTGAGCGTATTTATCTAAAGCAGGACTCGCAAATGTCCCTTCACTTGGAGAAGAAGATTTAGAAGAAGATAAATCTGAATGGGGTTGCATTTTTCCAAAAGAAGAGGCTTGTGTCCGTAGCCATTCTAAAGAGAGCCCCCTCACCCAAGAAGCTAAAATCCCTTGATATGCCCCTTGAGCGACACGTTGCTCAAGCACCATTAAAAGATGAAATTCATTGATGAGAAATTGCGTATCGTTTAAAGAAGCAAGCAACCAAGCATCTTTAAGAAAATCAACCAAAGAAGAGGACAAAGAGGGGGTTGATTGATTGCCTCGCGCAAGAACAACCAATTGAGAATTCATCGATTCAAGAAAAGGAGCCTGATGAAGAGAAGCAAACTCTAAAGCCAAAGACCACTCTTTTGATTGCTGTAAAAGAACAAAAAACCAATGTTCCAATTCAATAGAAAAATGCCTTCGACTGACACATTCTCCAGCGGCGGCTTCAAGGTGGTTTTTTAAAGAAGGAGAAAGCTTTTTAACTAAAGAATGGAGTTCAACCTGGATCATTTTACAACCTCGTTCACAATCAAGGGCATTTCGACAAATTCATTTTGATCAACTGCCCCCTTAGAATTCAAACTCATCCATGTAGACAAACCGAGACGTTGAGCACGCTTCGGATTTGCAGATAATTGCACTCGGGGCAAATAATGGCTATTCACCTTCATATGAAAGGTGAATTTCACACTGACCCCGATAAATCGACGCACTAAATCATTTAAAACACAAAACATTTTAAAATTTTGACGCACATCAAGATAAGCTTCATAGCTTGGAGGAAAAAGGAAAATCTTCAACTTTTGTCCATAAATAGGTATTTTCCTTCCCAATAAAGAACCAAGCCCAAGCCTTTGATTTTCACCGCTAATACCCAACCTGGTCTGTGCGTTTTTTGAAATTAATTGATATTCAAGTGCGTTCGATTGAATATCAAAAGGCATAGAAAAATAATCTTCTAACATGGATTTTAAAAAGGAAGGTGGCGCCAAAATACACCCTAAAAAAGGAATATACTGAACAAGGTGCATACGGGGTAAGTCTGCAGATTCACTCTGACTTCCTGTCAAGCAAGAGAATAAATCAGTGACGGAGACCTTTGATTGATTCCATTCAAAGGTACTTTCCTCTAAACGCGATCCCAATTGAAAGGTTTGTTCTGTTTGGCAATAAAGACGGTAATATCGGTTATCAAAAATATCAAAAAAATCAAGCGCCGCATCATCGCTGTTAATAAAGTGTGCCTCAAGCGCTTCTTTATATATCATGCGTGGGACAGCAGAGCTAACCCCTGAAAACCCAGGTAAAGCCACCTCAACAAAAGGGCCTTTCATCTCATCAATGCCGAGCTGAACCACATCTCCAGCACAATAGGTCGGAAAACGTGTTGCATTAAAATGCAAAGATGGAAGACGCCCTTCTCTATGGGCTTGATGCTTAAATAACTGCCAAGCATTCAACAAAGAAAGATCAAAACAAGAGGCATTTAAACGCCTTATAAATGTGTTTTGCATCCCATTCTCCTTGGAAAAGAAATCGCCACACCATCTTGACCTTCAAAACAAACATCCAATTGAATAAAACTATTAAAACCGACAAAATAAGAGAAAAATCGGTCTAAAAAAAGAGCAAAAAGCGACTGCCCCGCTTGAAAAAGATCAAGACTGAAAGTAATCGTAATTTTGGTTCCATAAGAAAAACAGTTTTTACCCGAAATACGAATAGGAGCAACCACTTGCTCTTGTTCCACTTTTTTTAACGAATCAACATAGGCTTTATTTCGTAAATTCCCAGTGTAGTTATAAGCCGTTAAGAGACTTTTCAATGCTTCACAAGGATCATCCGCCCCTAAAATGGCGTAATAATTAAATTGTAAATGGCAAAATAATCCCCAAACAGAGAGATCAGGATCCGGCTTTTCTACAAGCAAAGAAGGGCGACGCAAGAGGTTCATTTCAGCCGGGATAGTCAGGGGGGCGCGACAACGGATCTGACTCGTAATAGGAAATGGCTTACCTGTAAATCGATTCATCACCGTGGTCTTCAGTAAAAAAACCCGGGCATCCAGTTCCGGACTCACATGATTTAAGTCCACTACTTTTAAGTGGTCAGTTATCTGTCCTTTTTCGTAATTCGACACAAGCTCCCAGCGTAAGCCTGTTTTTGCTCCCTCAAACTTTTCAGAATAAATTTTTGGCACAAAAACACGCTCACCTTGCGTTATATCTAAAACCTCATCAATGCAATACAAATCAAACGTGCGATATGTGCTTGCATCTAACGTAAGAGGATATTGACTCTTTAGAAAATCAATTTTAATGGGTTCAGAGGTATGGGGATAAAGATTAATTAAAGGAACACAAAACAAAGAAAAAAGTGATTTATTAATTAAACGAGCCAGATCGAGTGTTAATTCATTCACAAAAAATTGAAGCGTAAATTGATCTTTATTTAAGTATTGACTCACCGATGTGAAATCAACTGAAAATCGGTGAAAACGTTCTGAAAACATTAAAAATTCAGTTAGTAACTTAAAGCCCTGAAAGCTTTGAGCTTGATAGGGTAATAAAAAATCGTCATCTTCAAAACCACAGGAGTGTAACGCGTCTCGACCCAGATGATGCCGGACGCCATCGACCAGAACACACATTTGAGATGTGTTTAAAAAAAGAAGGTCAAGTAAACGCAAAACCAAATGAGGATCACCGCTCAAATGAAAAGGAAGATGATCCAAAGAAAAATGGGACATATCTATGCCCGCATTCGTTGTTTTTATTGTTAAGGCAATCATGGCCACCGCTTTTTCGGCGCCAAGCGGCTTTGCTTGCTCAAATGGAGCAAAAACAATATCTAGTGAATCAATGGTAATCGGCAATAAATCAACCGATTTCGTTGAACGAAAAACCGCGCTCCCCCCCTCTTCATCTTTTATCTCAAATTCAGTGTGTGCAGGGATACAATGCACCGCGGTCGCTTTATTTGAAATGGAAAAATCAAGCAAGGTATAAGAAGGGACGGGCCTTAAAAAATGAGGGAACAATAACGCAAGCAACCCGGTTGTCAATTCAGGAAAAGTACCATCTAAACGTTGTTGCAAACGGGCATTAAGCAAAGCCACACTTTCGATAAGTCGCGACACTTCAGGATCATCAATGCTGTCTTTTCGAATACCAAGATAACGCGCAGCACCAGGATGACGCTCAGAAAAGCGAATTGCCCCATCACGAATAAAAAGAATTTCTTGTTCAAAATAAGAAAGCAGAGTATCAGACAAGGGTAGAGGTCCTTACATTCAGTTTGTTATTTGATAAATCAAGGTAAGAATCAAGTAAAATCGATTCATTGATTGTTTTTGAACGTAACACGGCACTGATAGAAAATGACAAATAATTGTTTTTCGTTTCTTCTTTTAAAAGCTCAATCACGACTTGGCTTAAACGCGATTCAAAATGCATGACTTGCTCTTTTAATTCTTCAAGCATTGACTCAGATGACGTTTTACCCGAAGAGAGTACGTTTTTATTATGAATACCGTAATTTAAAATGGTATTTCGAAGGTTTTCTTCATGTACCAAAAGCCCCCAAATAGGGGCTCGCGAAGCAATTAAATGAGAGAGATTTTTTACCATGTCACGTTCTAAACCATCAAATTCAGGATCCCAGCTTTGTGTTAATTTAGCCATTAAGCTCATGTATCCCCTCTCATTTTTTATTATTAAGTGGCGTACTAAGAAAGACTTGTACATTCTGTAAATTCGATTGATATTTCAGAGTCAAGATGACTTCACATTGATATTTCGTTTCATCTCCATTTATTTTCTCAACTTTTATTTGAAACGAGTGAAGAGGGTACGCCGCCCTTGCTCTTTCCGTCGAGTGAGATGAAGGTGAAGTGAATTTTTGAAGCCAGCGCTTCAAAACATCGAGAGCACTGTCTGGTGTTTCAAAGCGACCAATACGATCGCGAATTTGCGCTTTTATATAATGAGCAAATCGACAGGCCATTAAGTGGGTTTGTAATGAAGCCTCGTTTTCAGAGTCCTTGCCTGAAGGACGCCACACAGATTGATTACTAAAAAAACCTTTTTGATGGGTTAGATATACACTGGACAGCGGAATAAA
>CAMRDW010000050.1 GCA_947041315.1 uncultured Enterovibrio sp. | reverse complement strand
ACGTTGCCTGGATGTTGGCCGCGTGGGTTCCAAGCATTCACAACCCAATGACAACACAGAGCAATGCGGAGGGCGCTCAGTCCTTTGCCGCCAACATGCAACTTCTGGTGTCTTGGATATATAACGCAAATCAAAATGCCTTAAGTTCATTCTGTCAAAACGTCGTGAATTTAAAGACAGTAAAATATAAATAAAATCTATATTTTAAATAAAATGAAAACACGGTTTAATACCCGTTCCCGTTAATGCTTGATTATTCTTGCTTGTTAAAATCACAGATACATCCTTTTGAATTCTCAATGAGAATAACGCGTCATCAAAAAAAACCTTGTTCTGCGTGATTTTTTCAGCGCAATTTCTGGTTAACGACTTACTGGAATTGGTATAAAGTCTGGCTTTTCAATCTTTGTGTGAAATAATGATTGAATCCATGACGGATTTTTAAAAGTAAGAATAAACAGATGTTTTCATTTTAATTGGGAATGAATGGCGGTTATTTTATTCTTTATTCAATATATCTTCTGGTATTAAACTGTAAACAAGGCCCTCTTTTATTTCACCATTGTATACAAAGCGATTTCTTGCGATACATTCATAGGTTGCACCTAATTTCGCCGCGAGACCTTGGCTGGCTTTATTCGTTGCGGTTGTAACAATTTCTATTCGGGTGAGATTAAGATCGTTAAAAGCATAATGAATGAGTTTTTGTGCAGCTTCAAAAGCGTAGCCTCTGCGTTGGTATTTCCCGAAAATCCAATAGCCAAGGTTAATCATATTACCATTGAGATCAAGGCTAGAAAGATAAGCACAGCCTGCTAATTCGTTTGTTTGTCTGTCAAAAATGGCAAATTCGTAATATTTATCGGATAACCAGCTCTCTTGACTGCCTTTAATCCATATTTCAGCGTCTTCTTCGGAAAATCCAGATTCAGGAAAATGAAGAAAAGGCCTTACGTGTGTTTCTGATTGCATAATGGCAAAGCTTAAAACACTTTTATCAAAGGGCCAGAGTGGACGAAGATGAAGCCGTTCTGTTTTGAAACTCACATTTTTTTTCATAGTGCTCATTAATAAGTCAAGACTCTTTCCTTTATTTAGAATTAAATTGATATCGCCCTCAGGTGAGGGCGAGGAAAGAGGTGTTAATTTACACGTCGAACTTGGATAATAAATCCAAGCATGGGATGATCAATATAATGTGTTTCACCACTTCTCATCCGACGTTTTTGTTTTAATGGATAAGGTCTTAAAAATCGTTTTATTGAATATGTTTGTTTTTCTGTTAATGACGAATTCAGTGTTAACGGCGCTTCTTCCATCGTAAAGGATGAATTTTGTTTTACCTTGTTATTGACCGTTTCAATTTCGAGATCTTCAAGCAACAAGGGGGAGTTTATCTGTTGTGACTCCGCAGGCTTTCGTAATACAAGATCTGTTTCGATAAATAAATAGTGTTGAACGTAAAGACGAATATAACCATCAAGTTCAAATATAGGACCATCTATCTTGTTAGATTCATCTGCTTCCGTCAATGGAATTTCAGTGAAATAATCATTCTTTTTTGAAGAGCCGTCGGTGAAATATTGGGATTGGTAGTTTTTACCCGCAGTAAAACGGATTTTTGGCATTTTTTTTCTATTGCCATCGTCTTGACGCCATGCCACATGATACAAAGGTGTGAAAGAAGACTCTTGAGCAAGGCGGTTGTATTCATTTGTGAGTTTGTAATCATTTTTCGGCAATAAAGTCAAATTATGTTTTTTGAGTTCAGAAGGAGAGAGTAAAGAAACGGTATTTGAAAAATTGATATTGGGTTGTTTGTCTGCCCATTTTTCATTGATTGAATCTGGATTGACGTTACGTTTAAAGACGATGATCTCGACATCAAACAAGCGTTCAGCAAAGCTTGGGCTACTGAGAGTTAAAAGGGTAAGGAAAATAAGCTTTTTCAACACATGACTCCGTGTTAATGGGGGCGTTTGAGAGTATCAAGCTGCCCGTAAATTTTTTTCAAAAAGGTGCAAAAGATCTTCGATGTATATGAGTCGCTCTTTTCTATCGAGCAGTGGCTCAAGCAGCTTGAGCTTACTCGGCCCATCAAATCGGTATTGCGAAGGATGGGATTGTAATAGGCTCACTAAAAAACGCGGATCGATCATTGTATTTTTCTCAAACTCTATCACACCACCACGCTCATGGGCATCAATCTTACGCACACCCAGTTTGGCTGCTTTGAGTTTAATCATTTGTATTTGAAGTAAATGGGTTGCAGCCTCTGGCAGTAAACCAAATCTATCAATTAATTCAACGTGTAATTCATGGATCTCGTCTTTTGTTTTTGTACTTGCGATGCGCTTGTAAAGCGACAAACGCGTGTTGATGTCGGGGATATACTGTTCTGGAAGTAAGGCGGGTAATCTCAGTTCGACTTCTGTTTGTTGGTGAAGTAGCTCATCTAAGGAAGGTTCTTTTCCTTCTTTTAATGCATTCACTGCGTGTTCGAGCATTTCCATGTAAAGCGTAAATCCGATGGAATGAATTTGTCCGCTTTGTTCTTCTCCTAAAAGCTCTCCCGCCCCGCGAATTTCAAGGTCGTGTGTTGCAAGCGTGAATCCTGCGCCTAAATCTTCAAGAGATGAAATGGCATCCAGGCGTTTCACTGCGTCTTTTGTCATTCGTTTCGGGTGGGGGGTGAGTAAATAAGCGTAGGCTTGGTGATGTGAGCGTCCGACGCGTCCTCGTAACTGATGCAGCTGTGCCAAACCTAAGTGATCGGCTCTGTCCATGATGATGGTGTTTGCTGAGGGAACATCAATGCCTGTTTCTATGATGGTGGTGCAGACCAAGACATTAAAGCGCTGGTGATAAAAATCAGACATGATGCGTTCGAGCTCGCGTTCGTGCATTTGACCGTGCGCGACAATGATCCGAGCTTCAGGGACCCATTTTGCAAGAGTATCGGCTGTTTTATTGATGCTCTCAATATTGTTATGAAGAAAGTAAACTTGCCCTCCTCTCATGATTTCACGGAGTATGGCCTCTTTTACGAGCAGCTCGTCTTTTTCTCTTACAAAGGTTTTGATTGCAAGACGGCGAGAAGGCGGGGTCGCGATAATGGAAAAGTCACGCATCCCGCTCATGGCCATGTTTAAGGTGCGAGGAATCGGGGTTGCGGTCAGGGTTAAAATGTCCACATTGGCACGTAAGGCTTTAACTTTCTCTTTTTGGCGGACACCGAATCGGTGCTCTTCATCCACAATCAAAAGCCCAAGATCATGAAAGGTGACATCCGATTGAAGCAATTTGTGTGTGCCGATGAGGATGTCCACTTTTCCTTCAAAGGTTTCTTTCAGTATCTGTTTTTGCTCTTTTGGGGATTTGAAGCGAGAAAGCACTTCAACCCGCACGGCGAGATTTGCAAAACGGTCTCTAAAGTTTTCAAAATGCTGTTGTGCGAGCAAGGTGGTGGGCACCAAGATGGCCACTTGTTTGTTGTTATGCACAGCAAGAAACGCCGCGCGCATGGCCACTTCTGTTTTACCAAAACCCACATCGCCACAAACTAATCTGTCCATCGCCACAGGTTGCGTCATATCTAAAAGGACGTCTTCAATGGCGGTTTTTTGGTCTGGGGTTTCTTCAAAAACAAAGCCTGCGCAAAAATCAAGGTAGGCGTCGTTATCTTGCTGAAAAGGAAATCCAGGCTTTGTGGTACGTTTTGCGTGAAGATCCAGCAATTCGATGGCCACATCGCGAATTTTTTCAGCCGCTTTTTTACGGGCTTTTTCCCAGGTATCCCCACCTAAACGGTGCAATGGCGCGGCGTCGTCTGCACCACCACTGTATCGACTGATAAGATGAAGGGAGGCGACAGGCACATAGAGTTTGGCTTCGTTTTGATATTCTAAGGTCACGTATTCTGTGATAATTCCGCCGGCTTCAAGTGTTTGAAGACCTTGATAGCGTCCGACCCCATGCGCAAGATGAACCACAGGTTGGCCTGTTTGAAGTTCAGCCAAATTTCGTATCAAGTTGTCCGCGTTTGTGGTGGCTTTTTTATTTTGTCGACGTCGTTGTTGGATAACGCGCTCACCCAATAAATCACTTTCACAAACAAAAGCAAAAGAGGGCGCTTGGCTGATGAAGCCAGAGGCGCAAGGGCCAATGATTAACGTAAAGCGGCTGGGGGATTTTAGGGCATCAAAAAGAGATGCAGTGACCAAGGGATGAATTTTAATGCGGGTCAAAAGATCCAGCATGGCTTCTCGACGGCCTTCTGTTTCGACGCAAAAAATAATTTTGTCGTGGTATTTTTCAATGAATGTTTGAAGGGCTGAGAAAGGCAATTTTAATTGGTGTTGAATGGTGAGTTCAGGCAAGGCGATGATCGGGGCATTTTCCCTTCCTTTTTTTTCTTGTACAGGGGAAGTGCTCAGCTTTATTCGTGGATAGCCCTTAAATACAGAGAAGACATGTTCTGTGTTTTGCCAAATGGCTTTCGGGGGCAGCAAAGGGCGAAGCGGGTCGACGCGACGTTGATCGTAACGGTAATCCGCATCGTGTAAAAACTGGTTTGCCGCGCTTTCTATGTCGCCTTGTGTCATTAACAAGGTGTTTTTAGGTAGATAATCAAACAAGGTTTCGGTTTTTTCAAAAAAAAGGGGCTGCCAATATTCAATGCCAGCAGGCCAGATTTTCTTGCTGACTTGAAGGTAAATCGATTCTGGCTCTCTTGATGCCTCAAAACATTCACGAAAGCGAACTCTAAATTGTTCGATGGCCGCATCGTCTGTTGGAAACTCATGCGCAGGCAGGAGGTTAATTTGATCCAATTCAACGCTTGAACGTTGGTCTTCTGGATCAAATTTTCGGATGCTATCGACATCATCATCAAAAAAATCAATACGGTAGGGGTTTTTAGACCCCATAGGGTAAAGATCTAAAATAGAGCCTCGCGTTGCATATTCCCCGTGTTCGATGACTTGTTCAACGTGGCGATATCCTGAATTTTCAAGCTGTTGACGCAATTTGTCGAGGGAGAGGGTGTCGTTTTTTTTCAGGATCAAAGCATGTTTTGTTAAAAAAGAGCGAGGCATTAAACGTTGAAGCAAGGTGGTAATGGGAATAATCAAGATGCCGGAGGTTTGAGACGGCAATTGATATAAACGTGCGAGACGATCTGAAATAATGTCTTGATGAGGTGAAAAATTATCGTAAGGCAAGGTTTCCCAATCAGGAAAGACATGGCATGCCTGTTTAGTAAATTGGGCTATTTCAGGTTGGATCTTGAGCGCTGTTTGGTGATCGGGGACCACAAAAAGGATAAAGCGTTGAGCGCGCTCTGCGATGTTGGCAACAGTCAAAGGCAAAGAAGCCCCTAAGAGTTGCCCTATAGAGCGAGTGTCACTGACATTTTCAGGTGCTTGGAATTCAAAAAGGGGTTTATGGGTCATGTGAATAAGGCTTAATGGTGTCGTTCTAATGCGCGTTGTCGCAGAAGTTTTTGTTGTTGGTGTAAAGCGGCACGAATAAGTACATCTTTGTCTTCTTCTTTTAGGCGAATATACTTAATGCCCACTGCAAATTTACCGTTTTTTTCTTTGCAACCATACACAAGGCCATAACAAAATATGGCGGTGGGTGGGCTTTCAATAAAGAGTTTTAATCGAACGGCGGTGTCTTTGATAAATGCCACTTTTGAGATAAAAGTGAGACCGCTCGCACCAAAGGTTTCTGTTTGATAACGGAGGTTGGGATCATCTTGTTGTGAAAGCATGAAACTAAGAAGAAGGTTGATTTTTTCATTTTGGGCGCGAAGGTAATTCAATAACGCGTCTCCATCTTCATGATGAAGAAATTGAATGTCTCTTTCGATGGAGGCATCAACACTACCACATTGGCTGGCAATTTTAAAAGACAAAGGAATGTTCTGATCTAATTCAGCCAGAGAAGGGACAGTTTCGTTTTCATTGAGGGCCTCTACATTGATTTTGATGTGGCTGCGCACAGAAAAATATTCAGTCTGACTCATCTTTCACTCTTGTTTTTTGTTGTGAATTAATTATACCCAAACGTCCTTCATTTGTAATGGTTTAGTGATTGATTTTAAGCCCTTAAAGTATTAAAGCAGATTGATTTTGAATCGATTATATTCAGATTAGCCATTTTCGTCTTTGATTGCGAGCCAAGATAAAAAGGGAAGACGCAGAGAATTTGAACTCTCTCGTAAGCAAGAATATATTATTTAGAACGAGATCTCGTTCTTCTTTCAAAACAGACTCTAAGTCCTTGTTAGTAGATTGAAATGAAGGTTGAAATATTGTTTTCTGTGATAAGTGAAGAGTTGCTTTATTTATTAAACTATGAATTTATCCAAACGAGCTATGATGAAAGAGACATGAATTAATTTAAATTTTTATTGCATCGAGATTTGGCATGAATATAGACAGAAACAGTTCAATCTTGACTGAAAGTGGAACAAATGAACTTGAAATAATCGAATTTCGTTTAGAAAAAGTGATGCCCGACGGAAAAACAAAAATGTGCTTTTATGGCATAAATGTCGCGAAAGTAAGAGAGGTGATTCGTGTTCCTGATACAACGGATTACCCTAATGCCCAGCCTAACGTGTTGGGTGTTTTTTCGTTACGTGGCAAACTTATCCCTCTTGTTGATCTTGCAGGTTGGCTTGGGATCAAAACGCCGACCGATTTAGAGGATAAAGTCGTTATCGTCACAGACTTTAATCGGATGTCGAATGGTTTTTTAGTGGATGGCGTCTCCAGAATTCATCGCATTTCTTGGGGCGAAGTTGAATCGCCTAGCCAGTTTTTAGAAGCATCAGATCAAGATTGTGTGGTGGCGGTGGTTCGGCAAGAAAAAAATCTCATCATGATTTTGGATTTTGAGAAAGTCATTGCCGATATAAATCCAGAATTAAGCATGACCAAATACGATGTCACTCTCGATAAAAAAGTTCAAATTGATGATGAAATGTTGGCTTTACGGGGTGCGAAAACCATCCTGGTGGTGGATGATTCTGCCTTTATTCGCCGATTAATAGAAAATACTCTTATTTCATCAGGGTACAATGTCATTGCTGCAAAAGATGGAGCGGAAGCGCTTGAAATTATGCTTGGATTTGGGCGCTTATGTACTGAAGAAAATCGATCCTTCCGTGAATTCGTGAATTGCATGATCAGTGATGTTGAAATGCCACAAATGGACGGAATGCACCTTGTCAAAAGATTAAGAGAGATTGATGAATTCAATGGGTTACCGATAGTCATGTTTTCTTCATTAATGAGTGAAGAAAACCGTACCAAAGCCCTTTCATTGGGGGCAAATGACACGATAACGAAACCCGAAATTGGCAGAATGGTTGAATTGATAGACAGTTTTGTACTTTAACGCTGGTTTTTATCCCTTCTTAAGGTGAGGATAAAAAAAGTTCTTGTACTTTGATTCAACGGTGTGGCATTGTGCCGCACCGTTTTTTTGTATTCCTTTCTCATCTTCTTATCCCATTCTTTTCTTTCCTGTTTTGGTTTTCTCCTTGTCTTTTTTGAAATGGAATAAAAGGGAGAAAAATGTGCTTTAGAAATACACTGTTTTTGTTAGATTGAATATAAAAAGACAAAAATGACATTTATTTATCAATAATCGCTGTTTTTGATAAACATTCTTCTTCTCTTTTTGCATAATGGATAATTGGTTTAGCCTATCTTCTTTCCTCTGATGTAGAGATTTTCTTTATGTTTCACCCTTTACCGTTATTTATTGGTTTACGTTATCTTCGCGGTCGTTCTGGTGACAAATTTGGTCGTTTTGTGTCTTATATGTCCACCGCTGGCATTGCGATTGGTGTGATGTCTTTGATCGCAGTAATGGCCGTAATGAACGGTTTTGAAGGGCAGTTAAAACACCGAATACTCAATGTGTTACCTCAAGGCGTGATTATAAATCCGCACACTGATCCTGATGAAAAAAATCAATTTCTTCAATGGGAAGGGGTTCTTGGTATGGCCCCTTTCCTCCAAACCGGCGCGGTTTTGCAAAGCCCAGAATCCCTCGGTGCGGGAGTCTTATTTGGCATTGATCCTCAAGCCAATGAACCTGTTCGTGAATTTCTAAAAGAAGGCGCTTTTGATGCATTGGTTCCTCAGGGGTACAATTTGGTGTTAGGTCAAAAAAGGGCCATGCAATTGGGCGTCTCTCTTGGAGACAAAGTCCGTGTGATTATTTCGAGTCGAACGCAATTTACCCCTTTAGGACGCATTCCGTTACAGCGTAACTTTAAGGTGGTGGGAATTTATGAGACAGGCACGGACATTGATGATCAAATGTTTTATACCCACATTGAGGATGTGGCTCGTTTGATGCGTTTGCCTCCTTCTGAAAGTGCCAATGTCCGTTTGTTTCTTGATGATCCTTTCGATGTTCAAAGAATTCAAATCTTTGCAGAATCGAGTGGTTACGAATGGTCAGATTGGCGGGCTTTCCGAGGGGAGTTATTTCAAGCCGTAAAAATGGAAAAAAACATGATGGGTTTGATGTTGAGCCTGATTATTTTGGTTGCGTCTTTTAATATGATTTCCGCATTGATCATGGTTGTGATGGAGAAAAAATCAGAAGTGGCTATTTTAAATACCCAAGGAATGACACCGGCGTCTGTCGTGGCTGTTTTTGTCGTACAGGGGGCGAGCAGTGGGATCATCGGTTCGATATTGGGAGGAGGCGCGGGGGTTCTTATTGCAAAAAATATTAATGAAATTATGGCTTTTTTCCAGCTTGACCTTTTAGGCCCGGGGATTGAACTTCCTGTTGTTGTAAAACCGGATCAGGTTCTTATGATTGTTCTTTTCGCGATTGCGCTCAGCTTTATTGCGACCTTATACCCTTCTATTAAGGCTGCGTCTGTTCGACCTGCTGAGGCCCTACGTTATGAGTGATCTTTTATTGTCGTGTTCTGCCCTTAAAAAAAATTATCAAGAAGGCCAATTTGAAACAGCGGTGCTAAAAGGCGTCTCTTTTTCCATTGATAAAGGCGAGCTTGTGGCCATCGTTGGCGCTTCCGGCTCAGGTAAAAGCACCTTGCTTCATATTCTTGGGGCACTTGATTTGCCAAGCTCTGGCTCTGTTTGTTTTAATGGAAAAGATCTTCTTGTTATGCGCCCCACAGAACAGGCCAACTTACGAAATCAACATATCGGTTTTATTTATCAATTTCATCATTTATTGGCTGATTTTAGCGCCTTGGAAAATGTGGCCATGCCATTATTGATTTCAGGAATGAAAGCCTCAGAGGCAAAGTGCCGTGCACAAGAGATCTTGAAAGCGGTGGGGCTTTTGCAACGAGCGGCCCATCGGCCCTCAGAGCTTTCAGGGGGAGAGCGTCAACGTGTTGCGATTGCGAGAGCCGTTGTGAATCGTCCTTCTTTGGTGTTGGCGGATGAACCGACAGGAAACCTTGATCATAAAACGGCCATTGATATTTACGATTTAATTCGAAGCTTGAATCAAGAATTTAATATGGCGTTTTTGGTGGTGACGCACGATGACTCTTTGGCTCAGAAAATGGATCGGCGTTTGAAGATGATGGACGGTGTTTTTGTTCAAGGGACAAAAGAAAAAGAGATCCTCTTATGAGTCTTCCTTTGTCTTTATTTATTGGACGACGTTTCAGTAAAGGAAAAAAGAGAAACCGTTTTGTTTCTTTTATTTCAGTTTCTTCCATGATCGGTATTTCTGTGGGTGTCATGGTGATCATCATCGGTTTATCGGCCATGAATGGTTTTGAAAATGAATTAAACAATCGCGTTTTGTCCGTGATCCCACATGCGCAATTAGAAGGGGTAAATGCGCCCCTGGTTTCTTGGAAAGAGATGCAAGAAAAAGCCCATCTAAATCCGCGAGTGAAAGCTTCGGCCCCGTATGTTTTGTTCACGGGTTTATTGGAAAGGGGCGCGAAAATCCAACCCGTTCAGTTTCGAGGGATTGACACGAAAGCCGAGTCAAAATTGAGTACGATTGAAAAGTATGTTTTAGACGAGGGGTGGTCTGCTTTAAAACCGGGACACCATGCTGTGATTTTAGGGAAAGGCATCGCTGATGCTCTGGGCGTGAAAACAGGGGATGTATTAACAGCCTTGCTTCCTCCTTCTAATCCGACATTAAAGTTAATGGCTTTGACTCGTATTCGTTTAAATGTGGTCGGCATATTAAATTTGGCAGGCCAAATGGATCACGTTTTAGCTTTGATTCCGCTTGAAGACGCACAAGATTATTTGAAGATTGACAAAGGGGTTTCCGGTTTGGCGTTGACCTTTTATTCTCCGTTAGAGGCCGCTTCGATTGTGCGTGAAGTGGGGATGACACTGAAAGAACATGTGTATTTAAAAAATTGGACGCAAGAGTATGGTTATTTACATCGAGACATCCAAATGGTCAGGATGATTGTGTACATTGTGATGGTCTTGGTTATCGGTGTTGCTTGTTTTAATATTGTCTCAACCTTGATGATGGCGGTAAAAGACAGGGCGGGGGACATCGCGGTATTGCGGACAATGGGAGCCAAAGACACCCTCATTCGCTCTATATTCATTTGGAATGGATTATTATCCGGTATTTCTGGTGGACTCATCGGCTCTGTGGCTGGTGGCCTGATCAGTTTATACCTAACTGATTTAGTTCAACTTTTAGAAAGTGTGACGGGGGATAAATTCATTTCTGGAGACGTCTATTTTGTGGATTTTTTACCCACACAAGTCTATTGGTCTGATATTTTTGTGGTCTCAATGACGGCGCTTTTATTGAGTTTGTTGGCGACCTGGTATCCTTCAAAAAGAGCGTGTCAGTTACAACCGGCGTCTGTATTGAGCGCAAGATAATCCAAAGAAAACGCGCATAAAAAAAGCCCCCGATGAAAACGGGGGCTTTTTTTATGTGTTGTTTTTAGTTTTAAATTTAGACAAGCGAAAGCGGCGTTTTTTCCAGCTTCGTGCTACAGAATAGCGCCACATGGCTTGAACAGAAAAATAACCTAAAAGAGAAAAGAAAACAGAAAAAATAAGGCAACCAAGTAAAAACGGCGGTGCGATTTGGCCCATTTGATTTAACAAAAAATCCCAAGTTAGTTCAAACTGAAAGTCATGCTCTGCACTGTTTAAAATGCAGGTTCCAAGTTTATAAGTTCCATAAAAAATGATGGGCATGGTGATGGGGTTGGTAATCCAAACCAGCGCAATAGAAAGTGGAAGGTTCACACTGAATAAAATGGCCAGTCCTGCTGCCATGATCATTTGACTTGGAAGGGGCACAAAGGCCATAAACAGTCCAACCGCAAATGCACCAGAAGCGGATCGTCGATTTAAACACCACAGATTTGGATCGTAAAGAAATTTGCCAAAAACAGCCAAGGCTTTTTGTTTACGGATTTCATCGTGTTTTGGAAGATATCGATTAATAAATTTTTTTAACATAAGGATTCATTTCACATGAAGCAGAATATAAGGTGAAAATATTGTTCGGTATGGTTCTGGCGCTCTTCACTCATCCATGGTGGCCGAGTTTGCCTGATTTTACCTTATTGTTCGGCGTATTGCTTTTATTCACATTGACTCGATCCAGTAATTCGTTTTATCTCATTGGAGTGTTAATAGGTGGCCTTTTAGTTAGCAGTGCTGCGCATTTATTTTATCAAAAAAGCAGCACTGCGCTTTCTGTAGAGACCGATACTATCATAGCAGGAAAAGTTCACAGTCTTTTTATCTCAAATCATGAACAAACGAGAATACTCTTTGAAATTGATTCCATTCAAGGTCAAACGCTGGACCCTTTAAGAACCTTTAATGCCAGCCTGTATTGGCGAACAAAAGAGCCCATAAAACAAGGTCAGCGTTGGGCGCTGACGGCCAGGCTCAGAGAGCCTTATGGGCGTGTGAATGAAGCGGGTTTTGATGCGGAAACCTTTTATCTTTCTCGCCACATTCATGCAAAAGGCAGTGTGCTTTCTTCTCAACTTTTAGACGCTTCTGTTTCTTTTCGTCAAACTCTGTTTGATCGTGTTTATTTACAAATAAACGCCTTTCCTTCTGCGCGTTTTTTGGTTGCTTTGGCTTTTGGAGAGCGAGCTCTTTTAACGCAAGATGATTGGACGGCTTTGAGAAACACAGGCTTAGCACATCTTCTTGCTATATCGGGCCTTCATATTGGGTTGGCTTTTCTTTTTGGATGGACCTTGAGTCGGGGTCTCCTTGTCTTTTTTTCAAGATCAGACCGTTTATTATATTGGCCGCTCTGGATTGGCTTAATGTGTGCGTTGGGTTATGCGTGGGCTGCAGGATTTTCACTGACAGCACAGCGGGCACTGATTGCTCTATTTGTGTTTAGTTTGATACGCCAAAAGGGATACAGTATGGGGCCGTTTCAGGTCTTTTTTCTGGTGCTCAGTGCGGTGCTGATTGTGGATCCTTTTTCTGTTTTTTCGGCCAGTTTTTGGTTGTCTTTTTGGGCTGTATTTATTCTTTGTACCCTGTCTCTTTTTCCTTTGGCGCCTTCTTCTTTGTCTTCTTTATCTTCTGTGCCGCTCCGCACAGTGGCGAAAGTGAAGCTCTTTTTCTTGTCCCTTTTTAAGATGCAATGTTTTTTAGCCATTGGTATGTTTCCCATCATGTCTGTCTGGTTTGATGGTTTAAGTGTGGGGGGCTTTTTTTTCAATTTAGTGGCGGTTCCATGGGTGAGCCTAGTCACGGTTCCGCTGGTTTTATTGGCCTTGATCTTCTCTTCTTTTTTTAACCCTCACGCTCTTTGGTTTCTGGCTGATGTTTCTTTGAGGCCTCTGTTATGGCTTTTGGGGAGCACGGACTCAGGTTGGTTGGCTGTTTCTTCTTTAAGTGAGTTGTTTCCTCTTATTTTTGTTTGTATGGCTTTTGTCTTTTACCTTGTCAAAAAAGCGCAATATCCGGCTCTTTTTGGGGTGTTCTTGGCCATTTTGGTTTTTTGGAAAACAGAAAAAGCCCCAGAAACCGACTGGCGAGTGGATGTGTTTGATGTTGGACATGGCCTTGCGGTCTTAATTGAGCATCAGGGTGAAGCGATATTGTATGATACTGGGGGGGCGTGGGGAAAAGGAAGTATTGCACAAGGGGTGATTGACCCGATATTGAAAGCGCGGGATCTCACACTTGATGGGCTGATCCTCAGTCACAATGACAATGATCATGCTGGTGGCGCGGACTGGTTACGACAGACATGGAAACCGAATTGGGAGCGGACTGCTCAAACAAATCAGGGATTTCCATGTGTAAAAGGGGAATCATGGGATTGGCATCATTTGAATTTCGAGGTCTTGCACCCTGAAAAACGCGTGATGGATCCAGAAAACGAAGATTCTTGTGTGATCCGGGTTTTTGATGGAAAACACGCGCTGCTCCTCACGGGCGATCTGCCTAAAAAACAGGAAAGGGCTTTGATTGAAGAGGGGGCGCTCATCGAAGCCGAGGTGCTTCTTGTTCCGCACCATGGCAGTAAAAGTTCCTCTTCTGAAGCCTTTCTTTCCGCTGTGCGTCCTGACATCGCCATTGTCTCTACAGGGCGATATACCCCTTGGAAATTACCGCATCCCGAGATTTTCGAACGCTATAAAAATCGCAACATTGCTTGGTACGATACCGCCAAACAAGGGCAAATCAGCGTGAGGTTTTCAAATGATGGGTGGAAGGTTTTGAGTCAACGTTTCGATTTGGAACCGTTTTGGTATAGGAAGATGTTTGGTCCCCCCATAAGAAAAGAGTAGAATACGGGTAACTTGCAGAAAGATAAGCATTTCAAATGACTCATTACCAAGATAAAAGCACCTGGGAAACCTTTAAAAAGCTTTGGCCTTATATTGCTGATTATAAATTAGGTTTGGTGGTCGCCATCCTTGCTTTGGTGGTTAACGCTGTCAGCGACACCTTGATGCTTTCGATGTTAAAACCCCTGCTTGACGAAGGCTTTACTTATGACGCGGTGGAAAGCAATTTCCTTAAATGGATGCCTGTTTTTCTTCTTGCATTGATGCTATTGAGAGGGATTTCGGGGTTTGTTTCTGCTTATGGTTTGTCGTATGTCTCAGGAAAAGTGGTGATGGTCATGCGACGTCGCATGTTTCGCCATTTTATGCATATGCCCGTCAGTTTCTTTGATCAAGAATCTTCGGGCGCTTTATTGTCTCGCATTACCTATGATTCTGAGCAAGTGGCCAATGCAACCAGTGGCGCCTTGGTGAGCTTAGTGCGAGAAGGGGCCTCTATTTTAGGCTTGATGGCCTTGATGTTTTATAACAGCTGGCAGTTATCCGCTATTTTACTCTTGATAGCCCCCATTGTGGCATGGGCTATCGCGATTGTGTCTAAGCGTTTTCGTAAAATCTCAGCGCACATGCAAGACGCCATGGGCTCGGTGACCACGTCGGCGGAACAAATGCTAAAAGGCCATAAAGTCGTCTTGAGTTTTGGTGGACAAAGCATTGAAACCGCCCGATTTGATGCGGTCAGTAACCAAATGCGCCAGCAAACGATGAAATTGGTTTCAGCCCAAGCCATTGCCAATCCTGTCATTCAACAAATTGCCTCTTTGGCTTTGGTGGCGGTGCTTATTTTGGCAAGTTCAGACAGCATTCGAGAAGATTTAACCGCGGGCACCTTCGCGGTGGTGTTTGGCGCCATGTTTGGTTTAATGCGCCCTTTAAAAGCCTTAACCAATGTCACCTCTCAATTTCAACGGGGTATGGCGGCGTGCAATAGCTTGTTTGAAATGATGGACATGAAAACAGAAAGAGACAATGGGCAACACAGCGTTTCTCGCGTCGAAGGAAAGGTGAGCGTTTCAAATCTTGTCTTTACTTATCCAACAAAAGAAACCCCCGCCTTAAAAGGGATCAGTTTTGAGCTGCCCGCAGGTAAAACTCTGGCTTTGGTGGGGCGCTCTGGCTCTGGAAAAAGCACCATTGCCAACCTGATGACCCGCTTTTATAACTTGGATGAAGGGGATATTTTTCTGGATGGGGTCTCGATAGAAGATTACGTTTTAAGCAATTTAAGGGATCACATTGCCATTGTTTCTCAAAATGTGCATTTGTTTAATGACACCATCGCAAACAACATTGCGTATGCCGCAGCCGATAAATACAGCCGTGAAGAAATAGAACATGCTGCAAAATTGGCTTATGCATTTGATTTTATTGAGGCGATGGATCAAGGTTTTGATACGGTAATCGGTGAAAATGGGGTGAGCTTGTCTGGCGGACAACGTCAACGCATTGCGATTGCTCGTGCTTTGTTACGCGATGCCCCTGTGCTCATTTTAGATGAAGCCACCTCGGCGCTGGATACTGAGTCAGAAAGGGCCATTCAAGCCGGCTTAGACGCCTTGCAAAAAAACCGTACCGTCATTGTTATCGCACATCGACTCTCAACCATTGAAAACGCCGATGAAATTTTAGTGGTGGACGAGGGCGAAATCATCGAGCGTGGAACCCATGAAACCTTGATAGAAAAAGAGGGGGCTTATGCGCAACTTTATCGAATCCAGTTTGGAGAGTAACGCGTGAGTTTTGTGGAGAAAATATGGTATGGACATCATTGGGCCGCTTGGGCTTTGGCGCCGTTATTATGGCCTTTGGCTTGCCTTTATTCGGCGTTAGGTCAGCGTCGTCGTCACGCGTTTTTATCTGGCGCTTTGGCGGCGTATCGCCCTCCTGTTCCTGTTGTGGTGATTGGCAATATTACCGCAGGCGGCAATGGAAAAACCCCCTTGGTGATTTGGTTGGTTGAGCAATTAAAAGCCCAAGGAATGAAACCCGGTGTTGTTTCACGGGGTTATGGCGGTAAAGCCCCACATTATCCTTATGTATTGGATGAAAACACCCTTCCTAAAACCGCAGGAGATGAACCCGTATTCATCCATCAAAGGGCCTGCGTGCCTGTGGCTGTTTCCCCGAAGCGGGCAGAGGCGGTGAAAGCCTTGCTCGATCTCGATGTGGACATCATCATCACCGACGATGGTTTACAACACTATTTTCTTTGTCGCGACATTGAAATTGCGGTCATTGATGGAGAGCGGCGTTTTGGGAACGGACATTTTATTCCACAAGGCCCATTACGTGAAGGACTGGAGCGGTTAGACGAGGTGGATTTTATTGTTTGCAATGGAGGGCGTGCGCGGGCAGGTGAAATAGGCATGTCTCTTAAACCCCGTCTCTTTGTGAACCTCAAAACAGGGGAAAAAAGAGCGGCGAACACCTTTTCGAATGCGGTGGCTATGGCGGGCATTGGGAATCCGCAACGTTTTTTTAATACCTTATTGTCTGAAGGGATCTCTTTAAAAAACACGGTGCCTTTTGCCGATCATCACGCTTTTAATTTAAAACAACTTGAAGGCTTGACCCTTGAGGGGGAGGCGCTTTTAATGACAGAAAAAGACGCAGTAAAGTGTCGCGCCTTCATTAAAGACAAGCCGCGCATAGAACATTGGTGGTATTTGCCAGTGGATGCGATGTTCTCTGAACAAGATACCCTCTTACTTATTGAAACCATTAAAAAAGTGAAGGACAGTTATGGATCACCGATTTCTTGAAATTGTCGCCTGCCCTGTGTGTAAAGGGAAATTGAATTACAACAAAGAAAACGAAGAGCTTGTGTGTAAAGTGGACCGTTTGGCTTTTGCAATCCGAGAGGGGATCCCTGTTTTATTGACAAGCGCTGCGCGTCAGATTTTAGAGGATGAGGTGAAGAAATGAAATTTACGGTTGTGATCCCTGCGCGATATGCTTCAACCCGTTTGCCGGGAAAAGCGCTGGTGGACATTGCTGGAAAACCCATGATCCAATGGGTGCATGAAAAAGCGGTGAGATCGGGCGCGGAAAAAGTGATCATCGCGACGGACGATGAAAAAATTGCCACAGTGGCTCGCAGCTTCGGCGCCGAAGTCTGCATGACGGGTACCCATCATCAATCAGGCACGGAAAGACTGGCTGAAGTGGTTGAAAAATACGCTTTAACGGACGATGAGATCATTGTGAATGTTCAGGGGGACGAACCCCTGATCCCCCCTCGTATTATCCGTCAGGTGGCAGAAAATTTAGCAAAAAATAACGTGAAAATCGCCACATTGGCCCAATACATTGACAGTGCCGACGATATTTTTAATCCAAATGTCGTGAAAGTGGTGACGGATAAAAACGGGTATGCCTTGTATTTCAGTCGCGCACCGATCCCTTGGGACAGAGTGCACTTCCAAAAAACGCCACCCGAAATTCATCAAGATTTAAAACGTCACATCGGACTCTACGCATACCGTGCGGGTTTTATTAAGACCTACATTCATTGGGCGCCAAGCCCCATAGAGCAGATTGAACTTCTCGAACAATTAAGGGTGCTTTGGCATGGTGAAAAAATGCATGTGGAAGTCGCTTTGGAAGCGCCAGGACCCGGCGTGGATACGTTCGATGATCTGGTCGCACTTAGAAAGTGCTTAGAAGAGGATTCTTCTTTTATTTAAAAGTGAAAAATGAAAGAAGAAAAAATGAAAAATGTTATAACGCCTTCTCTTTGTTTGTTAAACAAATGGTTTTAGAAGAAAATAGCGTTGCACTTGATTCAAAAAATGAAAGGGAAGACTTTCTTGTTTAGAGGCTTTCCTTTATCTTAGCCCTGACTTGAATGACGGATTTTATTGAATGCGTCATGCATGTTATTATTGCTAACATAAAGAGGATAAAATTCTTTTTATTCTTTGTGTCATCGAGACTCAGAATGAAGACAATTTAAACAAGTGATAAACGGTTTTTATGTAAATAAAATTCATTTTGTTTTGGTTCTCGTTTAAGTGATTTTTTTAAAAAACACCTTATACCCAAGACGCTTGACGTTGCGTGTAGGCGGCAAGTGAATGATGCCCCTGAGCCCAGATGGACTCTGTGATTGGACTGAATGAGCCTGGCTGACACGCACGCAGGTTTAAAAGCAAGGGGTATAAGATAAAGATATTTCATCTCTTCTTCCCCGTTTGTCTGGGTGTTTTTTTAATTAAATAATGAATATTATTGCCCAAAAGAATTTGCATTGAAAAATGAGACAAGAAGAGGCTTCATGATCACATGTTTTTGTGTATTGAAGGCAAAGCAGGGTCTTTATTTTTCAATAAAAAGAACGATGGGTTTTTATAAAAGGTAATTAAAATGTCTGATGTACCTTCGGCACTGGACGCTGCCGCAACCACACTCACTATCGCCGAACCTTCTGTCAGTGTTTGGCCTTATGTTCTAGGCTCTATTGCGACCCTCATCCTTGCGGGGTATTTTGCTTATAAAGCGATGAGTCGTCCTTCCTTTATCATTAAGCAAATCCGCAGACGCAATAAAAAAGCCATGAAAAAACAGGGCATAGAAACAAGCGAAGCCACGATCGATTTAGATAAATTGCTCAGCGCGATTGAAGTTCATGCCACAAAAAAACGCTTATCAGGTCCTGATACGCTGAAATTATTGATGCCCTTAAATGACCAACGTCGTATCACTTCTGCAAAAGAAATGTATTTAACGATGCAACACATTGCGCGTGATATTGGGGATCAACGTTTGGCTGCAGAGCTGAAAAATAAATCAGCGGGCGTTAAATCAAGTTCAAAATTAATGGCGGGTCTTTTCAAGCGTGCGGGTATTTAATCCTTTGATTGTCGGCTTTTTGTTTTAAAAAACGCCAACAAAAGTGAAAACGCGTATGTACCCAAGACACTTGAAGTTGCGCGCCTGCGGTAAGTGAGTGAAGCCCCTGAGCATAGATGGACTGTGTGATTGGGCTGAATGAGCCTGGCGAACAACCAAGCAGGTTCAAAGGCGACGGGGTTACCCGTCATCGATCTTTATGGCGCCTTGTTTTTTCATTTTTTATCTCTTCTTTATTTTCCCGTTTTCTTTTCTCTTCTTCTTTTTGTCACTCTTCAGCGAACCTTGATGTGTAAAAATTCAAGGTTGAAATGCACGTGTTTCACGTAGTATCACCTGAAGAGATGGATTTTGGAAAAGGTCTTATCTGAATAGCGCTTCCTACGACCTTAGAAGTGGAGACCTTCATTCTGCCTCATTATGCTCAGGGGCTTCACTCGCTTGCTGCTTATACGCAACGTCAATTACTTTCGTTATATAAATCAATGATATTTTCCAATGGGCGGAATCTGGGTTGGAAATCATTCAAATTTTATTGGCTATATAGCGAAAAGATCTATGGAAATCTTTCTT
>CAMRDW010000049.1 GCA_947041315.1 uncultured Enterovibrio sp. | reverse complement strand
AGAACCTAATTTGAGCGTTGAAAACAAAAAGCAGCCAAATGGCTGCTTTTTTTATACCTAAAAGATCTGAAGCAACACGCTTGTTGAGTGCACTCTCAACACCCAATCACATCGTCCATCTAGGCTCAGCGGTTTTTCTTTCTTGAAGCAGGCGCGCAACTTTAATTCTCTTGGGTATATGAATATACGCCCTTTGAGCGAAAGTATTTTTATGGACAAACTCGCCCCCTCCATGTGAGTATTGGCCTAGAAAACAACCCATTTATACCCGTCACCTTTGAAGCTGCGTGGGTGTTGGCTAGGCTCGCTCAGCCCAATCACATAGTGAATCTATGCTCAGGGGCTTCACTTGCTTGCCGCCTACACGCATCTTCAAGTGTCTTGGGTATATGCAAATAATGAAACAAAACAAACAAGGGTATTTCGTTTCATTTCAGCGCGCCGCAAGACGAAATAGCATCAAATTATTTGATTGAATTTTCAGGAGCCTTAACGATGGATTCCAAATTCTTCGCCTCATTAATAACTCAAATTACAATAGGAAAACAGGTCGCCGATGCTCTTTATATTCATAAAGATGCATTCAAGGCCCTTCCTTTTGAACTCGGTCAATTTATTCAAGCGGTAGCAAAAGCATTAAAAATAGAAGATGAAAAGTGGCATCTGGTTAAATTAAATAAGCACTTATTTCGCCTTTCCTTGCTCTGCTATCCTGATTTTTATACAGATCCCTACCCCAGCCTTCAACAAAGTGTCACTGTCGATCTTTCTAAACTCACACATCGCATCACCTCATACGCAGATTCAGAAAACCCGCCTATTTTGCATCGCAAAGAATTGATGATTTTACCTGATAGCGCTTCATATAAAGATTTCAAACAAATAACACAAGAAGGTGAAAACGCAGGACTTTATAAAAACCCTCGCTTAATTGGCTTCAAACAATCTTGGTTAAACATTATTTTCCAGCAGGGCTATGAATTACTTAACGGCCACTTATTTAGATTGCCAATGCATCCTCAAGCCGTTGAACAGGAAATAGACAGACACAAAACGGCCATTGTCAGGCATTCTCTTTCTGCTCCAATGAAATCATTAGCAAAACAAGGGTATTTAAACGGCGAGTATTGTATTTTTGATTACGGCTGTGGACGCGGCGATGATATGAACGAACTGCTCGCGCATGGTATTGATATTCTGGGCTGGGATCCTAAGCATTATCCTGATGGGGATAAAACCGCTTCAGACATTGTTAATCTTGGATTTGTTCTCAATGTCATTGAAGATACACATGAAAGACTCGATGTCTTACTCAAAGCTTGGGAGCTTACAAATTCATTTTTGGTTGTCAGTGTTATGCTGGGTACAGAACAATTTATTTCGCAATTCACCCCTTATAAAGATGGCGTAATAACATCCCGCAATACCTTTCAAAAATACTACCAACAAAGCGAAATCAAAGCTTACATAGAACGCAGCCTCGATGAACAAGCCATCACTGTCGCACCCGGTATTTTTTACATTTTCAAAGATAAACTCGAAGAGCAAGAATACCTACAAAATCGCTATAAACGTCATCAAACCTGGCATCAAATCCATACTCCCAGCCCCTCCTCACAAAAAGACAAAGAAAAGCTCCTTATCACTCAGCACCTCGCCCTTTTTGAGTCATTTTGGAGGCGTTGTTTAGAGCTTGGACGGATCCCTGCACAAGATGAATTCGATCATTCAGAAGAAATACGAGCACTGATTGGTTCGCATAAAAAAACCTACTTGCTCTTGTGCGAAACTCAAGAAAACACGGCATTTGAAAAAGCTCAAACACAAAGAAAAGAAGATTTGCTTTTGTACTTTGCAATGGGTTTATTCGAAAAACGCCACCCTTACACCTTGCAATCAGAACGTTTAAAACGGGATATTAAAGCGTTTTTTGGTGAGTATAAAACTGCCTTGTCACTCGCCCAAGAGCTTCTTTATTGCATTGCTGATCCAATATTAATAAAGCAAGCTTGTGTTGATGCTCACCAAGCCCTTCCCGCAAGCGTGCTTAACGATGATCACTCCTTACTCATTCACGTTTCATATCTAGATGAGCTTCCTTTGTTGCTTCGTATTTACCTCGGTGCAGGCCTGCAAATGTACGGTGAAGCCGAAAATATCGATGTGATAAAAATACATATTACTTCTGGAAAATTGACCCTCACAACATATGATGATTTTGAAAATAAAGCCGTCCCTTTCTTGGTTGAACGCATAAAGATCAAAATGGCAGATCAAGATATAGATTTCTTTGATTATGTAAATGAAAACAAGCGTCCTCCTTTGCTCAACAAAGGCTTGCTATTGGGAGAAAATTTCGAGCATCAAAGTAAGCAACGTGCCTTTGATAAACGGATAGGCGCTTTACTCGGAATCTCCAACCAAAAAGAAGTCCTAATGACAAGAACCATTTTTGAGCGAGGGATGATGGAAGAGGGGAAAGTGATTAAAGGGTATAAATTGATACGCATTACACAGAAAAAACAAAAACCGTGATTCTTCAATGATAAAAAACTCACTACAAAGACAATTTTTTGTCATTTATTAACAAATCACTCTGTTTTTTAATCAAAAAAAGACATTAAGCAAGATTAATATTTTATTAATACGCCACAAACAACTTATCTGTCATTGAATTTAATGACATAATCACATTTATAATTGACATACCGTTTGACTTCAAGTCTTGGTGTTGTTGGGATTATTATGCAAAATCAAGAATCTGGATACTATTATTCATTTCCTGCTGTGCGAGGAATTCAAGCAGGAAAACCGTTTTATGTTGCCATATGTCCATTAAGGATCATTCCAAAGATTTTTAGCTATAACGAAGATGATGTTCCCCCAGAGCTTCGAGCACAACGCACATTGAACAAAACACGCATCCCTGAAATGGTAAAATACCTTTTAGAAAATCCAAAAAATTATGTATTCTCTGCGCTTACAGTGTCTGTTGGGGTTGATATTGCATTTGAAGACAATGAAGCCACGCCCAATCTAGGTATACTAAAAGTCCCAATGGACGCACAAATTTTAATAAACGATGGACAGCACCGTCGCAAAGCCATTGAGGAAGCCTTAAAAGAAAACCCTGATTTAGGGCAAGACAATATTCCCGTCCTGTTTTTTATTGATGAAGGTTTAACAAGAAGTCAACAAATTTTTGCCGATCTTAATAAACACGCGACAAAACCCAGCCCGTCACTTGGCACTCTCTATGATCATCGTGATGAAAGCTCAGAGCTTGCAAGAATGCTTGCAATGGAAGCCACGCCTTTTGTCAGATTAACTGAAATGGAAAAATCGAATCTAAGCCCTAAGTCAAATAAGCTTTTTACACTGAGTAGCATCAAACAAGCCACAAGAGCCCTTCTTAATAAAGGCCCGAAAGACGCTTATAACGCTGAAGATAAAAAAATCGCGATTGAATTTTGGCAAGAAGTAACAAAAAATATTCGCGATTGGCAAATGGCGATAAACAAAGACGTTGCTCCCGCGCAATTGCGCCAAGAATTCATTCATAGTCACGGTGTGGGTTTACATGCTTTGGGTCTTTTAGGTAGAAACCTTCTCTGCCAAGAGCCGGATAATTGGAAAGAAAAACTCCGCTTGCTCTCTGATATTAATTGGCTAAAAACAAACCCAGAATGGATTCAACGCAGCATGAACCTTGGCAAAATAAGTAAATCAACAACGAATATACAACTCACTGCCAATGCACTTAAAAAGGCCCTAGGTCTACCACTCACACCTGAAGAAAACGCCTTAGAGAAACAACTCTGATGAACCAAAAATTAACATTGGCAGAAGATTTAGTTGAATATGAAGACTTCATAAACAATGAAAATTTTGCAAACCATAAACTGAATCATTTCATTTCGGATGTACAGCGTGTTTACTGTGCAGACAAACGCCCTTGGGTCATTGGCTACAGTGGCGGTAAAGACTCCTCTGCGGTGATGACTTTAATTTATATGGCACTGCTTGGATTACCTCCCAACGAGCGTAAGAAGCCAGTCTTTGTTGTTTCTTCAGATACATTGGTAGAAACGCCCGTTGTAGTGAATCACATTAAAGATTCTCTAGCAGCAATAGAGCGCGGAGCAAGACGGGATCAACTCCCGATCAGCTGCCATCAAGTTATTCCAGAAAACCATCAGACTTTTTGGTCAAGCCTTTTAGGTAAAGGCTACCCTGCACCAACACGCTCTTTTCGTTGGTGCACTGAACGAATGAAAATCGATCCTGTCAGTGACTTTATAAAATCAAAAGTTTCTCAATTTAATGAAGTGATCGTAATTTTAGGCTCACGTAGCCAAGAAAGTGCTTCTCGTGCGCAAGTTATCGCCAAACACAAAATTGACGGCTCTCGCTTGGCAAGACACACGACTTTATCTAACGCATTTATTTACACCCCAATAGATACTTGGGGAGTTGATGATGTTTGGAAAATTCTTCGTCTTTGTCACTTAGAAACAATAGAAACACCGCTTGGAACCAAAAACATTTGGAGTAATGTATACGAGCTGGAATGGGAAAATCCGTGGGGAAGTAAAAATCTCATATTATGGAATCTCTATAAAGATTCATCAGGCCAAGGTGAATGCCCCATGGTCATTGATGAGACGACACCTTCTTGCGGGAACTCTCGTTTTGGCTGTTGGACTTGTACTGTCGTGACTAAAGATAGAGCAATGGAAAGCCTCATTCAAAATGGGGAGCAATGGATGGAGCCATTACTTCTTTTTCGCAACATGCTCTCAATGACAACAGAGCCTGAAAATAAAGAAACATACCGAAACTACAAACGCCGTACAGGCAGAGTCAGCTATCAATATGCAAAAGAAGGGGAAGACATTACCGCAGAGCGTAAGCATGTCCCTGGGCCTTATTGGCTGAAATATCGCCAAAAATGGCTCCGTGAATTACTTGAAATGGACAAGCAGTTTAAAAATGAAGGCCGTGACATTGATCTTATTACTGAGCCTGAATTGCACGCTATCCGACAAGAATGGATACACGATCCTAACGAGCCTGATTGGGATGATTCATTGCCTAAAATATTTCATGATGTTTATGGTTATAACCTCGACTGGGTCTACGACGATAACACCAGCTTTGGGAAAAATGATGCAAAACTCATTCAAACTCTGTGCGAGAATTTTGACGTCGAACCAGAAATGATAATGAAACTCATCGAATTAGAAATGTCGATGGAAGGCCTAAGCAAAAGAAGCGGCATATCTAACAAAATTGCATCCTTATTAAAGCGAGACTGGGGAAGCCTTGACGAGATAAAGAAAAAACATGCATCACTACAAAGCAAAATTGATTTTGATGTTCATCAGCAAGAAATCGAACATTATAATCAACAAATTTCGGCCCTCGACAATCAGCTTCAAAAAGAGTTTTAAGAAAAATGCAGATCACAAAACTAACACTTAATAATTTTCGCGTTTTTCGTGGTGTACATGAAATCGATTTACGACCCACACCAGCAATATTGAGCACATCAGGCCAAACCATCATCTTGGAGCGCCCTATTATTCTATTTGGCGGACTAAATGGCGCGGGCAAAACATCTATCCTAACTGCGGTACGTTTAGCACTCTTCGGGCGTCAATCATTTGGAAAATTACTTTCCAATAACGAATATATAGAATCACTCACTGAGCTTGTTCATAAAGGACAAGGGCTTGCAGGCGTTCAAAATAACGCTTCGATAGAGCTCGAATTCGAATACAGCCAAGAGGGAAAAGAAAACACATACAAGGTTATCCGAAGCTGGAAAAAAGGCCAAAAAGATAAACTTTATATTGAAAAAGATGACACCCTTGTTTCTGAATTGGATTACGACCAATGCCAAGGTTTTTTAAATGAATTAATACCCGTCGGCATTGCTGATCTTTTTTTCTTTGATGGTGAAAAAATTGCCGAGCTTGCAGAAGATGAATCAGGCAAAGTATTAAAAACGGCAGTTTCTCGTCTTCTTGGCTTAGACGTCATTGCCAAATTAAAAAGCGATTTAAGTATTCACTTAAAAAAAGAAGGCGCTTCAGCTTTAAACCAATCGTTACGTGACGAAATTCAATCGCTTGAAGCTAAAAAAATTGAACACGAAAGTAATGTAGAAAATTTTCGACATGAAGCCGATTTTGTTGACGAAAACATTCAACAATTAACAAAAAAAATTAATGACAAAGAAAGCGCCCTTTCTCAAAGCGGCGGCGCTTGGGCAAAAACACGCGAAACAGAAACACTGAAAGTCGATTTGCTTTTAAAAGAAAAAGTTGAACTAGAAAAGCAAATTCGAATGGAAATGGAAACAAGCCTTCCTTTTGCGCTGGCTCCAAATTCCATATCTATATTACTTAAAAAAATAAAAGAAGAACAATGTATTAAGCGAAAACAGAACTTCGGCCAAGAATTAGAATTATTCCTTGATACGCTAAGAGCAAAACTTTCATTCAACTTAAGCGCCTCAGCGCCTGCTGCAATGGAAGCCATTACAGACAGCCTGACTGAACATCTCGGTAATATTTCTCAACAAGCACTGTTATTAGATATTTCAGACAGCCAAACAGCAACCATCGAATACCAAATAAACCAACAATCCGTGGATTCATTTCGCCGATTTGATGAAGCAAGAGTTCGACTAAAACAAGTTGAAAACGAAATAGACAATGCTTCAAACAATATTGCGCGAGCCCCAGAGCAAGAGCAAGTGCAAGAACTCTTTACGGATGTACGCGAACTCGATAAAAGAAAAGAAAAACAGATCATTAAATATCATGATTTATTAGAAGAAGCGAAACGTGAGCTTCGCTTACTTATTGATATAACAAAGAAAGTTCAAAAGTTACATGATAAAAATAAAGACATCTCAAATAAAGACACCGGAATTGAAAATGCACAAAATGCAATGCTTTTGCTGGACAAGTTAGCCGAGATGCTCACCAAAGCGCGCGTTAAACAATTAGAAAATGAATTTGTTAAATCCTATAAAAAGCTTTCTAGAAAAGAAGATCCACTCCTTACAGTGGTCATTAATCCCATCACATTTGATGTTGAATTAATAGATGAGTACGGAATTAAAATAAACAGAAAAGCCATGTCTGCGGGTGAAAAGCAAATTTATGCAATTTCAATTCTGGAAGCCCTCGGTCAAACATCAGGCCGTAAACTCCCCATTATTATTGACACTCCTTTAGGTCGACTTGATTCATATCACAGAGACAAATTGGTTGAAAATTATTTTCCAACAGCAAGCCATCAAGTCATTATTCTTTCAACAGACACTGAAATTGATGAAAAATATATCGATCTTATTCAAGACGATATTGCTACGACCTATGAAATTTGCTTTGATGATGCAAGTAAATCATCAAAGTTAAAAAAAGGGTATTTCTGGAAAAACGCGGAAAAGGAAAGCGTATAATGTTACCTAATCGCATGAATTTAACTCAAGTTGCGGAAGATCAGCTAAAGAAACTAAAAGGCTATACAGGGATCACACCAAATATCTCTGCTCGCATTGCATTTTTCCGCTCTATTGAAAGTAACTTTAGGTACGCAGGACAAGAAATTAATTTAAATGGCGCCTTGGTATTAGATAAACATACTTGGTTAGGTGAAACCTGCAATATTACAGAGCTTATGTTAAAGATGTATTATCCTGATTTAAACAGTAAGCAGCACCAAAAAGCTTGGGCTGCTCATGTTGAAGATGGGATAGCGGCGATTCGGAATCATAGAAATTTATCTGATTTATCAAAAAGCATTTAAAGGTATTCAAAAAATGGACTTTAACCTTGAACAAGCAAAAGATCTCATAAATCATGCTACAAATAAAGATTGTTTTGACTATATTATTCAACTAGCAAATATTACCACACCGATAATCCTCATTTTTATTACATGGGGCATATTTATCAAAACGCCAAAACAAAACAAAATAATCGTAATAAATAAAAAGGAACTTGAAATGCTCTATAAGGCCTTGAAAACTTTCATGTTTTTTCAGATGCCATTAACCTATACATCTCAAATAAAAAAAGAAAACATCAAAATAAATTAGATGGAAAAAAGTTAGAGGCTTCATTTGCACAAAAAGAAATTGAATCTTCAAATGCTGTATATGAATCCTTTAAACATTACACTCTCGCAATTAGTATTTTAAGATCGATTGGTGATAAAAATACGGAGTCGCTCATTAATGAATACAATAAAAAAGTAAAATCACTACGAAAGTTAATTTATGATTTTGAACTTAACAACGGTAACGCTAAAAATAACAATGAACAAAAAACATTTGTTGATGAAATTGTGAAATCAAAAAAAGAATTGGAAACACTAAAAGAAAAATGCTTTGATAGTATTTCCAGTTTCAAAGATGAGATGAAAAAATAAGCATTCTACACAAGCACCATGAAACGATTCATGGTGCAATATTTTTTTCACTGAAGCATGTTTTATTTAAGAATAATCAAATAGAAAGTTTCCATAGTATATGGATGATGCAATACATAAATTGAAACAGATTAAAATTTTATTGATGCTTAGATAGCTTTAAAAAGTTATTCATGGTATAAATTTTTGAACAATTACATTTGAATAGCTAAAACCTTTGCGTGAACTGTTATGCAGTAGCAGATGATTCGCCAAAAGCTAAGGAAATATCTATGACACAATTACTTGCACAAAACTGGGCGGCAGTTCTACTTTTGCAGAAAAAACTAGCCCAACATTTAAATTCTAGTAATTCATTTGAAGAACATGTTTATGATAATGCAATTAATTTGGCGCTTAATCGCTTAGATACAGATTCAACATTTTTAGCACATAATTGCTATCGCCATGCAAAAACAACCATCTCTCGGCGTCGAAAAAATACATTATTAACTCAAGATTATGATGTGGATGTCAATTACTTAGATTGTTCATCACCTCTACTTTGCCATCAGTTAAATAATGAGATCTTAATTAATAAAATATTTATTTTAGCCCACAATGCAGGCATTAAAACGTTTGGTTGTATCTTAGATTGGCATCAAGGACTTTCCATTGAGGAAAGTACCCGAATGAGAAAAACATCTATTCTGGCCATAAAAAAACTCCGGCAGCGATTCAAGGAAAAAATATCTAAGGAAGAATGTGAGCATGACTTTATAAGATGATAGTAAATTTCAATTCAATATTTATACTTAATTTATTTTTTATGTCTCCTTTTTATAAAAAACGGCGACTTATGTATATGAAATAAAAACCTAGTGCAGCAGGACATAAGTCCCAAAGCCAAAATAGAGGAAATACAATGAGTAATACGACCCAACTTATTTCAATAATTCAGCCTGGACAGGCTCTAATGTCCCTTCGTGATTCCGGTTACAACTTTCCGACCGCAATCGCAGAAGTCATCGATAATTCTATCGAAGCTAATGCAAATAACATCGCTATTACGTTATTTGAAAACATGAATAACGATGGAAAAAAACACATTGATAGAATAATATTCTCTGATGATGGCGATGGAATGAATATTGATGTACTGCACCACTATTTAGTGATCGGACATTCAACTCGTTGGATGCGAAAAGACACTATCGGAAAATATGGTGTTGGAGCAAAACTTGCTGCTTTAAATTTCGCTTTGCGAATAGAAGCATGGAGTCGTACTTCTGTCAATAAGCCTTGGATATATGTGAAATTCGATCTAGAAGAAGCTCTTAAGCAAGAACAAAAAAACCTAAATGATACTGTTGGAATTCAATACCCAATAGAAAAAAAGATACCTGAAGAATATCTCAAATCATTACAAGGTGAAACAGGGACACTCATTGTTTGGAGTAAAGTTGATCGCTTAGAAAATTGTCGTTCAGCAGCCAATACTGAAGAGCTTAAAGCTGAACTTACAAAAGAGCTTGGGCGTATATTCCGTGAATTTATAAACAATGGAATTAAACTTAAACTCAATGACAAAACCATTATTCATCATGACCCACTAATGCTAATGGACGAATCTTGGGCTGACACAATCCTAAACAAAGAATTAAAAAATAAAGATCCTAAAAATGGACTCAAACACTTCTCTGCAATGATCATTGCAGATCAAGTTCCAATTCAATGCAAAGATGGGAGGACAGCGACTATTACAGTTACCTTATACCCAAAAGAAATCACACGACAACGTGGTCAAGGTGGTGATACTTTAGCAAAAAAACTTCGCGTACCAGAAAATCAAGGTTGTATTAGCTTTATGCGACTAAAACGAGAAATTGCTTATACCAATGTACCTAGAATATTTAGTCGTGCTATAGATGACCCCGATAGATTTATTGGAATTGAAGTTAATTTCACTCCTATTTTTGATGACTATTTTGGCGTTAGAAATGTAAAGCGCGGAGTTGAACCTTTTAATGACTTAAGAATGAATATTCGTAAGATATTAAGTGTTCATATAAAAACTGCACGTCATTTACTTGATGAAAGCTGGGCACAGGCAGCTCAACAAATCAAAGCTCATTCAGGCGAGCATGGGAGAATGGAAGAAGAACTAAGTATAATCGAAAAGACAATGCCAAAAAGTCGAGTAAAAAAATCACAAGATCCAGCAAAAGAACGTAAAGCACAAAAAGAAGAATTAGAAGCTCTAGCGAGAGATACTGGCAAAAATTCATCGAATGAAGAAATTGACACATATAGAGAAGAAAAGAAAAAACTACCTTATGTTATTGAAAATGTTGATTTTCCTGGAAAGTCATTTATTGATATCAAGCACATAAATAACCAAGTTATTATTCGTATAAATACTCGCCATAGATTTTATAAGGAAATGTGGAAGCCTTTACATGATATGGCTGAAAATGATAAAACAGCTCGAAGAGCAGTGGAAGGTCTCACGCTCATGGTAGCGGCCTATGCTAAAGCTCAAAGCATGAATGAAGATCCTTATCAATATGAAGACTTAACTGAATCTTGGGGCATATTCTTAAATACAATGATGAATAAAGTTAAAGACACAGTATAAAATTTAAAAGGGAGAATTTTCTTCTCCCTTTTTTTTGTTTACATTTATTTATTTTTTAATAACTTTGAATGCTATATTAACAACTCCCAAAATGCCCTATCTCGCATCTTAACCACTTTTTTATCACCATCAATATAAAAGCTGTAATGCTTTTCTAACTTATTAATGCTTTCCATTAGCCGTTCTTGCTCGGCTTTTTCATTCACACCAAATATGGCTTTTATATCTTGAGGTTTTATTTTTGATACGCGGTGAACAACCCAGGTTAAAATATAATTTGAATAGTCATTGTCACCCGTTTGAAAATGCGTGATATCTTGTGTTGAAAGTATTACGCCTACTCCATATTCACGCCCTTCTTTTAATATCTTTCGAAGCGTTGGGAAGTTTTGAGACATAAAATTATCGGCTTCATCCACCAAAATCATTTTTGTTATTTGGCGAAAATCTCCTTTTATTTCCGGTTTCCCTTTCTTTTGCATTTGAGAATAAAAAAGATCTAAAGTCAGTGCAACCACTAAATTTTGTATCTCAGAGGGATATGCAGCGAGATCAATAACTGTAATATCATCAAGCAACTCATAAAGACTCTTACAGTTACGGTTATCTTCTTCAAAAATTTCAAGATCACAAAGACTTTCAAGGGCTGCATATAAAGAGTCTTCATCAGGTTTTCTTTCAAGAAATAAATACCAAACATCAGAAATAGTCGGTGCGGGTTTATTCCATGTTGCAGGATCTGATTTACAAATCCCTGCAAGCTCATAGGCCTCACCCAATAATTTACGCAAACGTAATTGCTGCTTTTGCCCAAGATTAAACGCTTTACCCATGGTTTCAGAAAAACCGCGTGCGGTATGCACAGGTAACATAGGGGTTTCACCAAAAAGGCTTAAGGGATTGTATGGCAATTTATGTAAGTTGAATTTTTTCCCGCTCGTCGCTTTTTGAAATTTATCATCTACATAATCTGATTTGTAATCAAAAATCAAAATACCAATTGAAGCCCCATTCACATTATCAGCTTGATTTTGATGAAGTTGAGTAATGACAGATTTAGTGAATTGAGTTTTACCTGTGCCCATGGTGCCAATGATACCTGTGTTAGTATTCATAAACTTGGCTGTATTGGTCGGCTCCCAATTTAATGGGGTTTGGTTCAAAACATGATGCCCGAATAACACCGCTAAATTATTTTCAGCTTCTATATAATCCGCCGAGCTTAGAGGCGGTATTTCTAGGGGAATAATGCAATGATCTTTTTGTATATTTAAAATGCTTACTGCGCTATCGGCATTAGAGTCTTGAATTAACGTCGTTTGAATATATTCTGCTTGCGTTTCTTTTTTCAAGATATATTCAACAGGTACATGACATATTTTTGCAATATCAATGGTATTTAAAAGTGCATCCAATGGTTTTTCTACTAAATTTTGCAGCAAAGACATAGGTAATTCAATTTGCAAAATATCGTTTGTCATTTTGTAATCAGGCTCAACGCAACTCACACAATCTAAATGACTGAGCACAAATCCGTCGGGGTAATTTGCTATTTTTGCTAACCCATATTCACCAGCCAACCATTGCTCTTTTTCATTCAATAATTTATCGAAATAATGAGATTCAAACACTTTATATAAACGGTACTTATCAATTTGCATCAAGACTTGGCGCATAAAAAGCCCGCGATACAAGTTGCTTGCAAAGGTATCGGGGCCCAATAAATCTTCAGTGAGATATCGTGATAATTCTTTAGCTTGTTTTACAGCTTTAATATAATCGGGCCTCGCACCTGTTTTTACTTCAAGGGGCAATAAGTACAAATTTTGATCTTTAAAACCAACAAATAAAACATCATCAGAAATAGCGCCTTTTTTATAACCTTGCACATTGCGTGAAAAATCACTTTCAGACATCTTTAAGCCAATATTTCCTGAAACACGGATCATTTCCGCAACACAAAGGGGCACCCAAGTAATATCAGATTGAAAAAGAAGCGTTGTTACAAATTTATAAGCGCCGATCACACCTAATCGCTCTTTTTTTATGGCTTTATTACAGGTCATCATTTTTAACAACCAATCACCATTAAAAGCATTGAATTCATTAATTTGACCGCCATCAGCTTGCTTAAGCATTTTTTCGAACAAGTCACATTGTGATGTCACCGTTATCGCGTCATAGCTTGATGAGCTAGTGTATTGATCTGAATAGTGGATAAGGATCACTTCATCATTGCTGTGAAAAAAATCTAACGTGACTTTAGGATCAATGATGGTTGTCCAAATAGAGCTGTCATAAGAGAGCTTTAGTTGTGATTTAAAATCATCACTTACGGCCAGCGCGATAGCATTTGATCCGTGATATTGTGTGTTAGCTTTAAGCGCAGGTTTAATTAATGAACCGAGGTATTTAGCCATTTTTAAATGTACAGAAGATTGATAATCAACCCCTCTGAGGCCAAAGCTTGTAAAATAGGATCCCGATTGACTTTCTGATGCCTCTCCTGCAAGTAAACCACGACAAGCAATGCCAGAAGTCATTTTATCAATCGAAACATCTTGAGCTTCAACCTTATTATTGTTTCTAAAAAAGGTTAAATGTGCATAGGCTTGTCCATCTTTATTGGACTGTTTATTTGTGAATTTACTGTAACTTAAACGAGTACGTAAAATATCTATGACGGTATCAGCAGACTCGCGAGCCTTCCCAGTATTAAGATCAAGTTTCTCTTTTAACGTGTCATAACTGCCCATTTCAGAAAATTCATCAAATGCATTGATGTTGAGTTCTTCATCATAAAAATTGACATGAATTGAAGCCGATTTATCAAGATTCTTTTTGATGTGATCAACTATACCTAAAAACAATGACTCCGCTCTATCTTGATTCACTGCGTTCAAAATCAGTTTTTTTTGTACCCCTTCAAAAAGAGGTTTAAACGAAACTTGAAATTCTTCAATTTTCTCTTTTACCAGTTTTCGAACAAATAATAATTTGCTTTTCTCTTGATGAACACTTTTGATCCAAAATGCATTTTCATTCACTGCCTGGTTATAAGAAAATTCAAATTTCGGATGATAAACAAATGGGAGCAAGCCTTTAGGAGTAAGTCTTTCTAACGTAATTTCGGGTAAATCAATAAATGTATTGTCAATTTTAATCGCGTTTTTCAAGCTTAAATAATAAGATAAAATAAGAGGATGGTAAGGACTGTAATATTCATCCCCCTCTTCTTTTACAATCCCTATATTAAGTATATTTTTTTGATGGACGTTAAGAACTTCACCTGTAGGAATAGCAGAAAAATAACGCAAAAAAGCACAAACAATAGAATCAATAATTTGAGTAAATTCATCTCCCCAAGATACCAAAGAAGGCAAGGTATTTCGCGAATCTAAATAACTAAAAAGGGATACATACCCAAAATAGATCCCCTCATCAATTTCTTTTAGTGCTTCAAGTGTTATTACTTTTTCATCAAGCCTTGAAACAATACGCTCTTTTATAAAATCAGCTTCAAATCTCAGCAATTTAAGGCGTAATCCAGGCTGTAAAAACTCACTGTTATCTAAGGCTATTTTTCCTTTTTGTGTGTAAAACTCACCATTGTAATCATCATTAAAAAGCTTATGATATCGAGTACGATTTAAAAGAAGTGGCAAACTAAGTGAATCAGATGCAGGCGCCCCCTCAATATTAAAACAAAGTTGATTTTCAATGGATTTTACACAGAACATTATTTCATCGGCTTCATTCGCAAAATCATTAAAATCAACAAAAGAAAACATCTCTTTTTCAATAATTTGCTTAGATTCTGAAAGGAAACAATTTCGTCCATCAGTCGTATTTATTTGCAGTTTATTTTCTTGCGTTTTTAGAGTCAGGCGTTTTTTCTTATCTTCGACCAAAAATATGTTTTTAAATGCGTCAATATAAAATTCATCTTTACGAAGAACTAAGCATCTAAAATTATATACTTCTGCTTTATTCATCCGTTTTAAAGACAAATTAAAAAATAATGGCTCTTCTTTATACTCAGCGGATAAAGTAGCTGTTGCATTTTTGAAATTATTACGTGTTGTAATGATTTCATTTTTATTGAACGCCTGTTGAGGTTGAATTTTAAATTGACTTTTTTCTAAGTTATTTGCCCCTTGAAAGATAAGTTTTAATTCAAACTCGTTAATCCCTTCTTCTAGTTCAATAATAAGATGACAATCACGCATACCCGCTTTTGATTCTGAACGATGACGACTTGTAAGTTTTGCTCCTATGCTCACTTGCTCTTCGATCAAAATAAGCTTTTGTGTTGAATTTCGCTTCATTTCTTGAACAAATTCTTCATATTCAACTTGTTTCCATTCTTCAGGCTTTGAAAAATGTTTCTCTATAAATTTTTCGCCAAGTGTTGTTAAGCGTTCGGTTAATTGATTTGGGTAATACTCAACCTCTTTTGATATTTCATCATATAATTTACGATTTTGTTCAAGGCGCGTTTTAATTTGATCTTTATTTCCGATCATTTCAATGATCAAGGGGTCTTTAAACATTCCTAATTCTTCGAAACAAAGATCCCCATCTTGGACCGCGTTATAAAGAGATTCAAATCCAAACATGGTGGCGTCATCATCAAGGATGAATTCAAATTGATCTTCTAATAAACAAAGCGAAACATCTTTATTTAGATCTTGATCATTAATTAAGGCACACATGGCCTCATATATTTTATTAAGACTCCAAATTTGATCTTCTTGTGCGAGATCTTTTGCAGAATTAATTAAAGTATCAAGCAAGCTATTATGGATAACAAGAAGTGCATAGCCTTTCATACAACCTGATAATTTAGAAGCTTCATCACGTAAATTAGAGATATAATTCTCGGTGAAACCTTCTGTCAATTTAGTATTTTCACTGTGAACAACAAAAATCACTTTGCAATGAGGTAACTCTAAATAAGGCAAACTTACATTATTGTTTGTTTTAATAAAACCTTGTTTTCTTTCAAACATGGCTTTATATAACTTTAAGCTGTTATCTCTATCAGGAGATTTAAACTGATATCGAAATCCTGATTTAATAAGTTTTTTATCGCTTGTAATAAATAAATCAACAAGAAAATCTTCAAATGGTTTTACGTACATACACTGCATCTCCACTGTCACTCATACGTTCAACATTGCCTATACGTTCATAAAATTTAATAAGTTCTTGTTGCGTTTGTTTATCGACGAAAACGCCTCGCAGCTGAAAGCCTAATAGAAGTTCATAAAAACGAAGTTTTTCATTTTCACCAATCACAAGATTGGTTAATAAAATAATATAATCTTGGTTCAATACAAGAATGCGCCCTGATCGTCCTCTATTTTGAATGAAATGAGATGCAAGATATTTATTCACTTCATCTACGAACTTTTTATTGATATTTTTTCGCTCTCCAATCTCAAATTGTTCTTGGGCAAGCATCATTATATTTCCAAGCCAATCTAAGGCTGAATCTGAGTTAATCAAAGTGACATGACTTAGAGCACGCTCTGAGCGAAACGCTCTAGCAAAATTTTCTAACTGCTCTTGAAGGTTTTCTAATTGAGATTCTTTAATACCGCTTGCTATCATCCAAAGAGGAATTTTTTTATTCTCTTTTTCTCCAAATTCGGGTTGAAGTAATTCGAGCATGGTTAACATAGGAAAAAGTCGAAATGCAGCTTTATTAAAAAATGCATAACCGTCTTTTTTGATATGTGTTCGCTCTTGTCCTGCACGCTCATGATCCATAATAAAGTACAAAGGCTTTGGCTTTGGTGATTCCCCTGTGCGCCAATCCTTAAGAGATAAACTGAGCTGCGCCGTATAAGTGAATCCATAAAAGGAAAGGAACTTTTCAAATTCACATAAAAGATATTTTGGACGACTTGACAAAAATTTAAGATCATCTCGAAAGACTTTAGAAATATAAGGAAGATAAGGGGCTTCTTTTATCGCTTTAGGAGAATGCTCTTTCATCTTTAAACGAAAAACCCCCAGAATTTCATGTTCAATAAAATTCACTTTCGCTTCAAATCCTTCTGATCGTTGACCAGAAAGTAAATTTATAAAAAGAGAGGCAATACGTTCATCTGCTATGTTAAATTCACCTTTTTGGGCCAAAAATAAAAGAAGCTCCGGACTTATCGTTAAAATGTCTTTTTTCCCAAAATACATTTCTTTTAGAACATGCCAATGATCATCATTTAGTGCCTTTTTTTTAAATGCCTCTTCGCAATCTTCTTCGAAATTTTCATAAGTATAGTTTTCAATTTTTTTACGTAACAGTCCTCGTAAAACCAATCCTATGACGGCATTCCAATCAAAATCATTGCCTTTTGTTCTAATAGGAAAATAGCTGTTAAAGTTATTTCTATTAGGCACATTTATGGCGTTTTGTGCCAGCTTTGGATTAAATGGACACTTGTATTTATCTGTCGTCATATCAAATACCACTCATCTGATAACGTGATCCATTTTTATTCACAACCTTATAGATTTCTTTTTCTTTATGAATAAACAGGGTGTTTTTTTCATTTGCAACGCACATAATTTGATCTGCAATTTCAGTGAGCAAAAGGACCGAATTTTTATCGTGTTTATTAGGGCGATAACCTTTATTAATTTTATTAAGAAGGTCTAATAAATTCACGCTAATTGGTATTGCCTGAAGGGGATGACCGTCTACAAGGAGATAGGTATTAAACATACCTATTTTTTCTGAAAAATTTGTTTGAATGCGAGAAAAATCGGGTTCAATTTCTAATTCTGCAGCAATAACAAAACCGTTTAATTTAGAAATAAAATAAACATCTTGATCTAAACATGAGCAATGTCTATTACAATACAATCTCAGTGCTGAAATAAGCGTATCTTCGTAAAAATTGAGTAAATCGACTTCTTTTGTCGAAGATCCATCAAACTCTTTATGCATCAACCAAACTGATGCGAATTCATTAATCAGACGATTTTCGAATCCAGACGTTAGTGGCTTGGTAAATTCATTTAAAAACCTTGTTTCATCTTTTAACAAATAAACCAAACGAAGATAAGAAGCTGCAGATAAAAGCTCGCTGATACCTATCTCTTTTAATTGATAATTAAATAAAGAAAAATCAGGATCTTCAATGCCAAGTTTTAATTGCAAAATGAAATCATCAATCTTTCGAGTATGAATATTACTTGGATCAAAACTTTGAATTTGTTCTAAAAGTTCATTATCTGCACCTGAAAAGAGATTATCAAAAAGGTACCTATCCATGGTTAATATTTTATGAACAAGATCCAGTAATCCACGAGCGGTTAAAAATTGCTCTTTAATCAGTCGCGCACTTAAAAGCAACGCGATCACATTCTTTTTTACCGACTCAATGCCAAGCAATGCGAAATTTGCAGTGAGTTTAGAATGTCCTTGACGTTTAACTTCATTGTCGAAAAGCACATAAAATGGATTATCAAGCGTTTGTTTTGTTAGTTTATCAAGAAACTTAGCTGCAAAATCTGATGTACTCTCATTTTGTCCCAGAGTGAATTTTGGATATTGTTCAAAATCTAAAAAAGTATAATGTTCTGATATTTCAGACTTTTTATTTATCAAAAATGCTTTTATCGATGCTTTGATATCATCATGAAAAGAAGATCCTTCTTCTGCATAATTTCCCAACATCCCAATGTTAATGCCAACAATTAGCGGCTTTTGACTGCCTTTAAATGAAGAAAAACGCTCATCTAAGGCTTCAATGGCATTTTGAGTTGGTGTAAAACTGTGCGTTGCATCTAAATGGAAATCAATCTTTTCTTTATATTTTTGACTGTAGCGAGTCAGAATTTCAGACTTCCCATCTCCACTGCTGCCACAAAGGAAAATAATATCATCCGGCTTTGCAACTTTAAGTGCGTCAAGAAAATCATCTTCTATTTTCGTTTTTATATAGATGTAGTTTTTATATGTGCTCAGTTCATCATTGCCAGCTTCTCTTTCCGTGCTGACTGCATAGGGTGAGGAGTTAGACAGAATATCAAGCGCGTGTTGTAATTCCAAAATTCCATTACCTAATGATATTTTATTCGTGATCATATTGTATCGTACATATTTGATTTTATTAAATACTTGTTTGATTTAAAGGGCAATTTTATTTATTTATTTATTTCTAAAATGTGACCGTTTAGAGTGAACGCTGAGGGATTAATATACTCAACGCAGCGTTCATGGCTTGACCGCTTTCAGAGATGGTTTTTATTCGGGGTCTTTCTTTTATAAA
>CAMRDW010000048.1 GCA_947041315.1 uncultured Enterovibrio sp. | reverse complement strand
CATTACTAAATCGATCCCGTGATTCGGCGGCTGATTTCACCCTGTGTTGGATTTGTGAATAAGGGCACAGATTGGCGGGATTTTTTCGCGGCGCTGATCAGGGTTTGTCTTGAATCACATTCATAAGATCATGAAAGAGAGATAATTTATAAAAGAATTTCAATGCAATTTGATGTGTGTTTTTGAAACGCCAATAAAAGAGTGGAGTAAAGGATGTATTACGGTTTTGATGTAGGCGGTACCAAAATAGAGTTCGGGGCCTTTGATAAAAACCTTCAACGCGTCGCAACGCAAAGAAGGCCCACACCCACAAACGATTATCAGGCGCTTCTTCAGGTATTGGCTGACATGGTCAAGGAAAATGATGAAAAATGGGGGTGCGAGGGGACGGTGGGCATTGGTATTCCTGGCATTGAAAAATCCCAAGATGGCACTGTGCTTACGGTGAACGTTCCTGCCGCAAAGGGGCAAACCCTTCGCGCCGATCTTGCTGCAAAACTGGGGCGCAGTGTTGCACTCAATAATGATGCCAATTGTTTCGCTTTGTCTGAAGCGTTTGATGATGAACTCAAAGATGAAAAAGTGGTTTTGGGGCTTATTTTAGGGACAGGTTTTGGCGGTGGTTTGATTGTCAATGGTCACATTGTGTCAGGAAAAAACAATGTGGGCGGTGAATTTGGCCACATGTGCCTTCCTTTGAATGCTTGGCTGCACTTGGGTGAAAATGCCCCTCTTTTTGAGTGTGGTTGTCAGAAAAAGGGGTGTATTGATAACTATTTGTCGGGTCGTGGTTTTGAATTGCTTTATGCCCATGAGATGGGGGAGACGAAAAAAGCGGCTGACATCATTCAGGCATTCAAAAATGCAGATGTGCAATCGGGCTTGTTTGTTGAAAAATACATTGAAATGATGGCCATGGTGTTTGGGGGGATTTGCACGGCCATTGATCCTGATGTGCTGGTTTTGGGCGGCGGCTTGTCCAATTTTGATTATATCTATGAAGAAATGCCAAAGCGTTTGCCTCGGTATTTATTGTCAGTGGCTCAACCGCCAAAAATCATCAAAGCCAAATACGGTGATTCAGGGGGCGTAAGAGGGGCGGCATTTTTGAACATCACATCAGGCTAAGGCCGGGATTGTGTGTATTTAAGAGACATCCAAAGAGATGTCTCTTTTTTATTTTTGAACAAAAGAGAAAAGAGAGGCGTTATTCAGGAAGCAGCAAATCTTGTGGAATACTTTGTTTTGGGCCTAAAAATTTAGGTTGTTTATTCAGAATATAAATATCTAATACCGCATTCACCCGGGCAAACATTTCACGAATACGGATTTTAAGCCCTCTCATTCCTTTGGGACTCGGAACGGCAAGGCAAATGGCATCGATTTTATAATGTGAGGCAATAAAAAGAGCCCGTTCACAATGAAAGGCCTGTGTGATGAGAGTGAATTTTTCCACTTCAAACACCTTTTTTGCCCGAATAATAGAATCGAGGGTTCTAAATCCGGCATAGTCTAAGAAGATCCGGTCTTCGGTGATGCCCGCATTCAGCATGTCTCGTTTCATTGTCCAAGGTTCATTGTAGGAGCGGTGTGCGTTGTCACCGCTTAGCAGCATCATGTTTATTTTCCCGTGTTTATAGAGTTCTTGTGCTGCGCTGACACGATAGGTATAAAAAGGATTTAAAGTTCGACCCACATATTTACTGGTGCCTAAAACCATGCCAATGGGGCGAGAGGGAATATTATTGACTGACGTAAAAATACGATCATTGGCCTGCATCGTGACGCCAAAATCAATGGCCACAATGCCAAGTACCAGCAAAATGAAGCCCAAAAATATAAAAATGAAGGCCTTTCGAAAGGACATAAAAACCAAAAAGCTGCATTTAGTTTAAAGAACAAGAAGGCTAACCTAAATCGAATAAAATGACAAAGATAACCTTCTCAATCAGAACAAATAGATTGAATTTGGAGGGCGTTTTTAGAGGATGTCCTTCCTTCCTCCATTGAATGCCCCCTTTGTGTTAAAAAGACGTTCTTTTATATTCCCTGTATTGAGGTGTCCAAAAATAATTTTCTATTCGTTCAATGAGTGACTCGTCAGTTAATTGAAGGGCGACATCTTGTTCCATTGCTTTTTTTGCAACGGCAAAGGCAATGTGTTTAGAAACGCTTTGAATTTCTTCTAAAGGCGGAAGCATGGCCCCTTCTCCTGACTTCGCCAAAGGCGAGCATTCGGCTAAAGCCCGGCTTGATTCCATCAGCATTTCGTCCGTGATACGTTTCGCCTCTGAGGCCAATACCCCTAAGCCTATTCCTGGAAAAATATAACTGTTATTGCATTGGGCGATGGGGTAGGTCTTTCCGTCTAAAATCACAGGCTCAAATGGACTTCCTGTGGCCACGAGGGCATGGCCTTGCGTCCAGGTTAAAATATCGATTGGGGTGGCTTCGATGCGGCTTGTGGGGTTTGACAAGGGAAAGACGATAGGACGCTCACAGTGCTGATACATGGTTTTGATGATCTCTTCAGAAAACATTCCTGCCGCCCCTGATACGCCAATCAAGACGGTGGCTTTTGCATTTTTCATGACGTCCAATAAAGAGACGTTTTGATCTTGAAGCCCCCAAGGGATGAGATCTTCCGTTTTTGTGGTCAGTTTTTGTTGGAAAGGCAGTAAATTAGGCATGTTGTCTGTCAATAAACCCCAACGATCCACCATGAATATGCGTTCTCTCGCTTTTTCATCTGTCAGTCCTTCGAGGCACATTTGTGCAATGATGGCTTCGGCAATCCCACATCCGGCAGAGCCTGAGCCTAAAAAGCAAATACGTTGATTGGATAAAAGGGTGCCTGCCGCTTTACATGCGGCAATGAGGGAGCCGACACTGACCGCGGCTGTGCCTTGAATGTCGTCGTTAAAACAACAAATTTTGTTTTTATAGCGCTCAAGGATGGGCATGGCATTTTTTTGAGCAAAATCTTCAAATTGAACGAGGGCATTGGGCCAACGAATTTGGACCGCTTGAATAAAGTCTTCGATAAACTGGTCGTATTCTTCTCCTGTGATCCGATTGTGACGCCAGCCCATGTACATGGGATCGGCAAGGCGCTCAGGATTGTTGGTTCCTGCATCCAATACAATGGGAAGGGTATAAGCGGGGCTGATCCCGCCTGCGGCCGTGTACAAGGAGAGCTTACCAATGGGGATCCCCATGCCGCCGATCCCTTGGTCGCCTAACCCAAGAATGCGTTCTCCATCTGTGACCACTATCACTTTGACGTTATGACGAGAGGCGTTATTGAGCATGTCATCAATGCGGGCGCGGTTGGGATAAGAGATGAAAATGCCACGTCCTCGGCGATAGATTTCAGAAAAATTTTCGCAAGCCGCCCCCACGGTGGGGGTATAAATGATGGGCATCATTTCACTGATATGGTGTGTCACGAGGCGGTAAAAAAGCGTTTCATTGGTGTCCTGAATGCTTCTTAAATAGATATGTTTGTTCATGTCATTTTCGAATTCGAGATATTGCTTGTAGGCTCTTTCTGTTTGTTCTTCAATTGTTTCAATGGCTTCAGGTAACAATCCTTCTAAATTGAAATGCATACGTTCTTCTAAAGAGAAGGCGCTCCCTTTATTGAGAAGGGGGATTTCAAGCAAGCTTGGGCCTGCATAGGGAATGTATAAGGGGCGTTTAAAATGATTATCCATAAATAAAAAGAACTCTTGTTTGATATCCAAGTTCTTGCGTTTGCACTCGAGGTGGTCCTTTTTTACATTTTCTTTTTAAAATAAAAAGAGGCGTGCATTAAGGTTCGTTTGCAAAGGCATTTTTAGATATACAGTCAAAAATAAAAGGCCCTTAATAAAAGGATTGAAGAAGCGCAGAACGCGTCTCCTCAAAGGATATTTTTATCAAAGAACCGGCGTTTTTCTCGCCATTTTTTCTCTCTTTTGATGAGATATTTAAAGAAGGCGTTTTCGGTTAATTCATTCAAGCACAAACTCTTATTTTAGAATGACTTTCATTCCGAGCTTAATTGACTTGTGGTCAAATATCCAGAAAATGAAACTTTAAAAGAAAAGGCGTATTTTGCCTTTAGAAATGGCCTCTCTTTTATATGCCCAGCCTTTGACGCGGCGTGGGTGTTGGCCAGGCTCATTTCGCCCAATCACTTAGTTCATTTGTGCGAAAGGGCTTCACGCGCGTTCTGTAGACACGCATATTCAATGTCCTTGGGTATATCCCATAACGTCGTCATTTAAAATTTTTAAAAAAACTGCTACATTGGCCCGATCATCAAATCACGAAAGTAAAATCATTTTGGAACTTTTTAATCTCTCTTTTTTCGGTAAACCTTTACGTTTAGAAGGTTCGCTTGCGGGTTGGCAAGCTCTTTATTGGGATAACCAGTTGGTTTCTCAAATTTCTGCAAATGCAGAGGACAAAGAAAAATCAACCCACACTTTTCAACTCACGCTTGATGATCATATTGTCCCTGTCGTTGTCATCGCGAAAATTCAATGGCAACCTTTTTATATCGACTACAAAGTGAAAGTGAATGGGGAGCTTATAGATTCCGGTGTCCGTACAGAAAAAGACATTGAAAGTCAAAAACCCATTGTGCCACCCAGCGCCAAAAAAAAATTCAGTCTGATTGGTATCGCCTCCCTTGGATTTAAGCTTCTTAAAAGCGCCAAAGTCATTAAGGTCGTTCTTATGGGGGCGAGTGTTGCGGCGTATTCTTGGCTTTTTTCTTGGCAATTTGCTTTGGCCTTAATCGCCTGCCTTGTGGTCCACGAATATGGACATATTCGTGCAATGAAATATTTTGGAATGAAAACCAAAGGTATTTATCTCATTCCTTTTTTTGGTGGACTCGCCTTATCAGACGAAAAAATAAACACTCGCTGGCAAGATGTTGTTATATCCATCATGGGGCCAACGTTTGGCTTATTGGTCTCGGTTGCTTCTCTCATTGCTTATTGGATCACCGGGAATATATTGTTTGCAGGCCTTGCCTCATTCAATGCCCTCTTAAATTTATTTAATTTATTACCAATATTGCCACTCGATGGAGGGCACATTTTAAAAAGTATCAGTTTTTCCATTAATAGCATGGCAGGCTTGGTGGCCTGTATTGCTGGCGCTGCATTTGGCGTTTATGTCAGTTTTACTTTTGGATTGGCTTTACTTGGATTCCTGTTATTGATTGGCAGTTTTGAAATTATTCTTGAATGGAAGTTTCGTCATCAGTCTCATCTTTTACCGTTAAACCGTTATGGGCAATTTATTAGTATTATTTGGTACTTGGCCGTCTTGCTCAGCTTTATCGGGATCATTGTGTATTTTGCAAGCAGTGGAGATGACATTCTCAATTTACCTTTATTGATCTTGCAAAGTTAATCATTAATTTATGTTTAGATAAACAATAAAGGCGAAAAAAGAACTCATTGCTCGTTCCTCGATTTTCATTCGAGACAAACTGAACAGATTAAAGGTGCGAGCATGAGTGTTTTTTATATGGCTAAATCTTTTTACAGGCCGCCAAACATTTGCATTTTTTGCTGGGGTGTCGAGCCTTACAGAGAATAAACTCTGACTTGTTTTGTCCCGCGAAATGATCAGAATCAACACACAGGCTCAAACCCATTCGAGTTCTATCTCGCCTTTGTCTTTCGAAAATGACCTCCTTTTTAATTTCAATGATCTCCATTTAAATTCAACGACCCTAAGACAAGGCGAGAGCCACATTATTTCGTCTCCTGAACAGGCTTCACGAGGGCTTTTTTTTTCGCCATAAACAAAGGTGCTTTATACCCGTCGCTTTTGAACGTGCGTGGGTGTTGGCTGCTCTCGCTCAGGGCTTTCATTCGTTTGTTGCAGGCGCGCATCTTCTATGACTTCGGGTATCGGCGCAAAACGCACCTTATCGAGAAGAAGGCCATCAAGTTAATAGGTGTGAGCTTTAATGATTTTTATGTTACATTTTGTGACTTTTTTGTTTTTAGTTAAATTGTTTAAAAGTTGAATCATGAATAATAAAAATATCATTGTTGTTTTCTTCTTGATGGGGAGCGCGTCTGTCAATGCTTATACTCAGATTGGCGCAGGTGGACTGATGCCGATGGGGCATGAATGGTTAACGCGTAGCGCGGCATTAGAATTGTTAGAGAAAAAGGATGGCATCAATGCGGATCGTGATGATCCACGCACATATTGGACGGAGGGTCTTGCGAAAAACATCGATATTTCGAAGGCCATGACAGAAGTTAAACGGATCCAAGCGAAAGCCAATCATACCGCCCTTTATAAACCTAAATACGATGATATCTATGCAGCCATTGTGGGTGAGCGTTGGGTTGATATAGCTGGGTTTAATGTAACTCATGCGACGGCAGATCAGATCGGGGTGAATTGTTTTAATGCGGTACCACAAGAGCCTGCTGCGTTTCAGCAAGATCACTTTATGAGGAGGTATGATGACGTGGGTGGGCAAGGGGGAGTCGATGCTGCAATTCGCGCTCAGAAACGTTTTATTTCACATTTTGTCAATGCGGCATTGGCAGAAAAAAAACGGATAAAGGTCTGGGATGGCGGTGGCTACGCAGAAAAAACGGAAGTGGATTATAACTATTTTTTATTTGGCAGAGCGGCGCATTTATTTCAGGACTCCTTCAGTCGAGAACACACAGTGCGTCGAGAAGAAGATCAGTATAAATCAATACGGCAAGTCAAAGCCTATCTTTGTTCTGAAGGCGCAGAACAGCATACACACAGTAAGATACGCATTATAAATTTTAAAAGTGGAGACGTGATCTGGACTGAAAACTCTCGTACTCAATCGGGTTGGTATTCTTATCGAGCCAGTAACATTAATACGATTTCTTTGGTGGCACTTGAAGCAAGTAAAGATTTATGGGCTGCATTTATCCGCACAATGGCCATCAATAAAACAGAGCGTGAAGAGCATGCACGTCAAGAAGCGCAAGCTTTAGTGGATAACTGGTTATCATTTGATGAAAAAGAAATGCGAACCTGGTACGACAATGAAAATAATAGAGACAGTACTTATGTACTCGCGCCAGGCGAAACGGGGGTTGGCAAGCGCATCGAAGTTTGCATGCAAGAGCTTAATGTGGGTACAAATAATCAAGCCGTACGGGTTGCGCAGCTAGAAAAAGAACGCCGTCAGTGTTTATACAATATTGAACCTGAACCGGGTTATGAAGATTTGCATGATCAATATATAGGTATGCCTTATAACTGGCGTTGGAAATGGTACAGTTGGCAAACGCCCCCTACAAATTGGAAAATACCCACAAAACTGGCAGATCTGGGACAATCCATTGTTATTAAGTCAGGAGTGAGTCAATTGCCTATTTCGGCGAGCGAATTAAATGACAATAGCCTCTTAAAAATGGGTCACTTTGCCCCCGTTAAATGGATAAAAGTACCTGTAACAGAAAATCGATATTTTCTCCGTAGTCAGGATGCACCCTCCTTGTTTTTTAGCTACAGTGGCTCAGCTTCGGGCTATGGAAAATTATTTTCTTCACCAGAAAATGCGGAATATGAGCTGATTGGTCGTGGCCATTTTTGGAATATCAAAAACACGCATTGGCAACAATATGTTTGGCATAATCAAAGCTCAGAAAATCCGGAGTTGTCCTTCAACGGACATGCTGGTGCGATTCACTCACGTTGGCTCATTGAGGAAACCAATTAAGACGCTCTATTCAGCGACTCAATGCTGCGTTTCTAGCACCGATTGATTTCTATACCCAAAGTAATTGAAGATGCGTGTTGGCGGCAAGTGAGTTACCTATTCCATTTCGTTTTTCGTCAGAAATTGCGCCGAAATACTATAAAGAACAAGGCGTGAATTGTCGATAACGAGTTATTTTCATTGAGAAATTTACAAGGGTGTTCTCGGTGATTTTAACAAGCAAGAAGGATCAAATGTTGAATGGGATGGGTATCAAGCCCTTGAGCCTGGATGGACCTTGTGATGGATCTTGTGATGGGGCTGAGGGCGCGTCGCCAATCCCACGCAGGCTCTAAGGGGACGGGTATTTGCCTGACCCATTCGAGGCTCAGCCAGTATCTCAAGCGCCCAATAAACAGAGGTGAACTTTTCGACAATCCATCCCCGTCACCTTGAAGTACCAGATTTCTCTAGCGAGGCGCACAAAAACAAGTTAAAAAATGAACCCTTTATAACGAGATTAAAAACAAAACGATGGCGAAACTTTCTCAAACCCAAAAAATTATAAGCTTGTTAAAGACCTCTCCTGAAAAGCGTTTTACGGCCCGTGAGATAGCCAAAGCTGTCATTTCGCTTTATCCCGAAGAGTACGCGGATAAACGTGCCAATCCACGTTTTTCTGACGATAAGGCCTTTCTTTCACAACTGGTGGCGGAAATTGGCGCGCGGAAAAGGCAAATACAGGCGATAAACCAACAAATCAAATGGCAAGACAAACCGCGCCCCCGTGTGTATTGGTTTGAAGGAGAAAACAAGTGCGCCCATCCAACCCCCGAACAAAGCATTAAAAGAGAAAGTGAACGAAGTTTACCCGCCTCGCCGTTTGTCGCTTCGGATCCTTTTTTATTAGAGGAGGCTTTGTTAGAGGAAGATCTTATAAAGGACGCTGTTTTAGAAGAGCCCATCATAGACGAAGACTTTCTGGCCGAAGCTATTTTAGACGAGGCGAGCAGAGAAGGCCCTGTATTAAATGAAGCGGCCTTGTATCCGATATTGATTGATTATCTGCGATCAGAGCACCAGCTCCATTGCATGCGAATCGATGAAAAGCGATCTAAAAACAGCCGAGGCACGGGTGGAAATCAGTGGTTACACCCAGACATTGTGGGGATGGAGGCTTTAGCGCAAGGTTTTCACAAACATGTAAAAAACTGCGTGCACGCAGGAGGCGGGCCCAGCGTTCGTTTATGGTCTTTTGAAGTCAAAAAAGAGCTGACGATGAGCAATGTACGCAAAAGTTTTTTTCAAGCGGTCAGTAATTCTTCTTGGGCGAATGAAGGCTATTTGGTGGCCATCAATATCAGCGACAGCAAGGTAGAGCAAGAATTGCGGATCTTAAGCGCGCTGCATGGCATTGGCGTTATTTTGCTCAACATTGAAAACCCCTCTGAAAGCGAGCTTTTATTGCCTGCAATAAAACGCCTTCAAATAGATTGGCAATCGGTGAATCGCATTGTTGAAGAAAACCAAGACTTTAGCGATTTTCTTGATTTGGTTTCTAATTATTACCAAACAGGACGTCTTCGTGATAAAGACTGGTATTAAATCGGCGTCACCTGTCACGGGAATGGCAGGTGACCTTGTTTGATATCCGTCAGCGTTGAAGCGGCGGGCTTTTTGGCTGCGCGCGCTTAATCCCCTTCATCCAATCGAATCAAGCTCATCCAATCTCGGTGTTTAAAAAGTGCATGGGCTGCTGAAGGGGGGTCAGTCGCAGGTTCAATTTTTTTTGACAGAAGATCAGTCCCGGAAATTGGTAAATTGAAACGGTTGGCCGAGATCGGCGGTTTTCACTAACTGCATCACCTCTTGCAATTCATCGCGTTTTTTCCCTGTGACTCGCAATTGCTCGCCTTGGATTTGTGCTTGTACTTTGATTTTTGAGTCTTTGATGAGCTTGACAATCTTTTTGGCAATCAAGGTTTCAATGCCATTTTTAAAATGAACATCTTGAGAGACGGTTTTACCTGAAAAACTCGGTGACTTGGTTTCAATGGAGCGGGGATCGACATTGCGCTTAGACAAACTGGTGCGCAAAATATCCATCATTTGCTGAATTTGAAATTCGGCTTCCGCACTGACTTTTACTACTTCTTTGTTTAACTCAAAACTTGCATCAATACGCTGAAAATCAAAACGAGTGGAGAGCTCGCGTTTGGCGTTATCAACGGCATTTTTCAGCTCAACGCTGTCAATTTCAGAGACAATATCGAAAGAAGGCATGTTTTTTTTCCTGGTGTGTGATGAACAAAAATAAAAAAATCAACAGGGGGTTTATTGAATACTGTTTCGTTTTGCCACTGTTTTTGCAAGATTTTCTAACATTTCTACTGTGTCTTCCCAGCTTAAACAAGCGTCTGTGATCGATTGTCCATAGGTGAGCTGATGGATATTGTTTTTATCGACGGCTTGATGGCCTTCAACCAGAAAACTTTCAGCCATCACGCCAGCGATGTTGTTGTCTTTTTGAAGAAGCTGTTCACAAATGTCTTTCGCTACGTCTAATTGGCGTTTGTGCTGTTTGTTGGAGTTTGCATGGCTAAAATCCACAATCAAGCGAGGTGGCAAATCAAGGGCGTCCAAGTTTTCTGCGGCACGTTGGATGTCTTCTTTTTTGTAATTGGGCTCTTTACCGCCGCGAAGGATCAAATGGGCGTGTGGGTTGCCCGTTGTGCGGTAAATGGTCATGACACCTTGTTTATCTGGAGAGCAAAAAAGATGGGATGTTTGACTTGCAAGCACAGCGTCAATGGCAATTTTGATGTTGCCGTCGGTGCCATTTTTGAACCCGACGGGGCAAGAAAGGGCTGAGGCCATTTCGCGATGAATTTGAGACTCGGTGGTCCGTGCACCAATCGCGCCCCAGCTGATGAGATCCGCTAAATATTGCCCCGTGATCATATCGAGAAATTCGGTGGCGGTAGGCATGCCTATTTTATTGATGTTCAATAAAAATTCACGGGCTTTAAACAAGCCTTCACGTAATTGACAACTTCCATCAAGGTGCGGATCGTTGATCATGCCTTTCCAACCCACTGTGGTTCGGGGTTTTTCAAAATAGGTTCTCATGACAATTTGCAAGGTGTCTGTGTGTTTCTGCGCAAAGGCCTGCAGGCGGGTCGCATACTCCAAGCCCGCTTTGGTATCGTGAATGGAGCAAGGGCCGACAATCACCAGTAATTTGTTGCTTTTGCCTGAGAGAATGTCTTCCACGTTTTGTCTTGCCGTTGCAATATTTCGGGCAACAATTTCGGTCAGTGGCGATGCGTTTTCTAATTCTGCAGGTGTGGGTAAAGTGTCAACAGGTCGTGTTCTTAATTCATCGGTTTTAATTGTCATGGACACATCCTTTTTCACTTTTCGTTGTGGTGGTGATGACTTTAAAAAAGCCCCCTTTTACTTTGGAGGTATGCGATGGCATCAAGTCACTTTTTTATATGTAACCATTTTTCATTAATTCTCGACTAGATCAACTCCTTTTTTAATTTATCTTGGTGTAAGGGATGAGATGAATGAATTTAAACAAAACAAGAGCCAAAAGAGGTTTTTATTTTCAATTAAAGCCGTGAACGTCCCCAGGGACACCGATGTACTCTGTGAGGCGACGTGGTGCGCGCTGCCAAAAACGTGCATTAATGGCGACGGGGATCATCGCGGGTGCATTTGGTGTGCAATAACGCGTTAATCTGCTTTTGAAGGCTCAGAGCTGATTAAAGAAGAGACTTCAAGTAAGGGAGCTGCATCAATTGTGTCGGCATTCATCATGGAAGAAATACGTTGTACCGATGAAATAAGCAGCAATTTTTCCCATTCTTCTAAGGCTTGAAAACGATGAATAAAGCGGTCTTGTAAGGGTTTAGGGGCTTTATCCAGTGCATCAAGGCCGCTTTGTGTTAAGAGGGCGTGGACTTTTCTTTTGTCTTCGAGGCTTCGAATACGAACCAATAAACCACGGCCTTCTAATCGGTCGATGATGATGGTGGCTGTGGCTTGGCTCATGTTGGTTTCAATGGAAAGCTGGCGAATGGTGACTTCACCTAATTCACGAATGGCATTCATTAAAACAAGCTGAGGGCCTGTTAATCCGGCTTCTTTATTTAATTGACGAGAATGAAGGTCGATGGCTCGAATGATTTGCCGTAAGGCCACTAAAACTTCTTCGTGTTTTTCCATCTTGTTTCTCCTTCGTGTTAAATCTGAATACAAGACGTCTTTATATCCCCCTCGTTTTTGACGCGACAGGGAGGGCGCATCCTCAACTCTTCTGGGGTTATTGTCGCTAAATCAAGGATATCAAAAGTGTTTATTTTTGTACGGAAAAAAAACAAAGAAAGCGGCACGGCGCGAGGTGGATCTTTATCTTTGTACATTGAACAAAAAGTATTCGCTTGAATGCCCCGAATTTCTCCTTCTAAAACAGTCTCCTTTGCCATACTAAAATCTCAATAAAGGAGCAAATCATGTTTTTCCGTCGGAAAAGTACCGTATTTTTGATTTTACTCGTTTTGCCCTTTTTTTCATGGGGAGAAGACGCCTTTTTTTTGGATACAAAAGAGGAAGACGTTGCCATAGGCTGGCTAAATAAAGCACAAGAAAAAACAGGTGCTCTTGCGCATCGCGAGGCGTTATCCCGCATTTATCAGTTCACTGCTTTTTCGGCCTTGTGGACCGATTACAGGGCAAAAGAAGAGCTTGAAACACAATTAAATGTGATCTTTTTATCTGGATTTAGCGAAGATTTTTCTTGGCGGGTTCAAAAATTAAAGGCCCTTCGGCAAAATGGAGATTGGCATGCTTACGATGTCTTGGCCACAGACAGCTTGCTTTCTTTGATAAGTTACATTGGGCATGTTTCTGAATACGGAAAAAATTGGTTTTTTGGGGGGGAGCATACCGAAGTGCTTCCTGTCCCCGCTGATTTTAAATTAGAGTCGCTCATGACGGCCCTACAAGACAAGAGCTTGTATGAATTTGTGTTTCGCTTACGTCCAAAGACCCCGCAATATGAAAAAATGCGCCAAGCGATTGTCTCGTTTCAAGACTCAAAAGAGAAAATACAGCCTCGTATTTCAATGAAAAAAGTGATCCGACGCGGTGACATTATTGAAAACAGGGCGGATTTTATTGCTCTTTTAAATAGTCACGGCTTACTGAACCCTTTGGCGATGGCCGATTTAAACCGGGAAAAAGAAAAGACATACAACCGGGTGTTGGAAAATGCGGTCAAGGCATTTCAATTTAAATATGGTCTCAACGATGACGGGGTGATTGGGCATAAAACAATGGCTTGGTTGAATAAATCCGCAAAAGAGCGCATTCACATACTGGCCTTGAACATGGAGCGTTTAAGGTTATGGCCAACACAGCGCGATCATATTATTTTGGTGAACATTCCAAGCTATGAAATGAAAATGTGGCAGAGCAGTAAGCTGCTTCTTGATTCGAAAGTGGTGGTGGGTCACCCAAGCCGGAGAACCCCGTTGATTGAGTCCAAGCTGGACACCGTGGTCATCAATCCAAAATGGAATGTGCCTGAAAAAATAATGCGAGAAGACATCTTGCCCAAAGTGAAGAAAAATCCGGCTTACTTACAGCAAAATGCGTATACCGTATTAGATCAATGGTGGTCAGGCGAGGCCATTTCGGAGGATCAAATTGACTGGAAAAACCTGAACCCGAGCCAATTTCCTTATCGTTTACAACAATCTCCGGGCAATTTAAACGCATTGGGGCGTTATAAATTTAATACCCCAAACAAGAGTGCGATATATCTTCATGACACGCCGAGTCAAGGTTTATTTCAGCGTCAAGACAGAGCCTTTAGTTCTGGCTGTATTCGGTTGAGTAACGCAAAGATCTTTGCCGAAACCTTGTTCTCTTTATCGGGGTTAAACCTGCTCGAGTTTAATGCTTACAATCAATCGTTTGAAACAAAAAATGTGGCCTTAACGACTTTATTTGATTTCTTCACGATTTATCAAACGGCTTGGGTGGACAGTGAAGGGGCGCTGCACTTTCGTGATGATATATATCATTATGATTTGAAAATAAAAAATGACATTTCCTCTTTGGCTTCGAAAAAGAAACATTGAGTTTCTTGGTATAAAATTGAGTCTTTTGGCATAAAAGAGAAGGCAGGGGAAGATCTCTGTTGTTTTAATTTCCCCAAAAAAGCGTGTTAATATAGAGCACTTTTCTATTTGTTTTCATTTGGATTTATTTTATGGCGTTGAAATTCGAAATTGTACCTGTGACCCCTTTTCAACAAAACTGCTCGATTCTTTGGTGTGATAAAACCCGGGATGCGGCCATCATTGATCCCGGCGGTGAGGTTTCTTTATTACAAAAAAAAATAGAGCAACTGAACGTAAACATCACCCAGATTTTACTCACTCACGGTCATCTTGATCATGTCGGTGGAACCCATGAATTGGCAAATCGATTAAAGATCCCTGTTGTGGGGCCGCACGTCCAAGATGCCTTTTTGTTTGAAAGCCTGCCTGAGCAAAGCGAACGTTTTGGTTTTCCAATGGCCAAAATATTTGAACCGGACCAATGGTTAAATGAAGGGGATGACATTGCTGTTGGTGAGAGTCAATTAAAGGTGATCCATGCGCCAGGGCATACTCCAGGACATATTGTATTTGTTTGTCTTGAAGAAAAATGTGCTTGGGTTGGGGATGTTTTATTTCATGGAAGCATTGGCCGTACGGATTTTCCAAGAGGCGATCATAAGACGCTTATCGCGTCGATTAAAAACAAATTGTTTCCTTTAGGTGATGAGATCGTGTTTGTGCCAGGGCACGGACCCAATTCAACCTTTGGGCATGAAAGAAAACACAATCCGTATGTCGCGGATCAAATGCCGATTTGGTGATCTTGTTAAAAAAAATACGGGAAGGTGAAACCGGGGGATGAAAGGCGCTTCTTTATACTTCACATTTGAGGGGACGATCAATGGGTCTGTCTATTCAAAGACGAAGTGAATATCGCCTGGTTTTATTTTTTCAATCGTGAATATCGGCCAAATAGCGCCGAGTAAAGCCGACAAAATCCTCTAAAGGACGGTCGAGTAAATCTTCATGGATCATCAAGTCAAATCCCAAAAATTCTCGGGTGTATACCATTCGGTTTGCGAGCATGGCAAGGAGGCCGTCATATTGGGTTCCATTGGATGCGCGGTAAGGCTTGTCATCAAACATGATGTCCTCCATCTTTCGTTTTTGTGAGGTATCCCTGTTTCTGTAGGCTTTTAATAACAACCCCCTTTGTTCAATGAGGATATGGCTGGCCAAACGTAAGCTGATGTTCTCCAATAAAGGCCCATAGTCTTTAAGTGTGACGCCAAACAAGGGGAGGGGCTGATGCCAACCTTCGTAAGACACGCTAGGAATGCCAATTTCTTGAATTTGAGACCACTTGACACACCATCCTCCCATTTTTGTATGTTGTTGAATATGCATGTAAGTGAGAGAAAATGACACTTGCGGTTTATCAAAATAGACAAAAAAAGACAGTCCGATTGCACTGATGAGCCCTAGAAAAACGAAAGGATAAACGACGTTGGTTTCTGTTTTTAATAAAAGAACGCTCATCGTCAATATATTGAAAATAAATAACATGACAATGAGATGTTTTTTTGTTTGAGGGTATTGAGGGTAAATCAATACTCTTTTTTTCTGTGCGATATTCATGCTTATTTTTTAAAATATCGTTGTGTTGAAAAGAGAAGGGAAGAGGACATCAAATAAAATGCTCCTTACTTTTGTCTGAGTGAAATCAATTTTTTTTTGACTTTGAGATGCATTGCAATGATTTTAATATATTCTCGTGAAAGCTGAGATGTATCGTTATTTTTTCTTTATCAAAATAAGATAATTTAGTGAAAGGATAATATACCCCTCGGCTTTGAAGCTGCGTGGGTGTTGGCGATGCTCGCTACGCCCAATGATCTTGGGTATAAGGCTCATTTTGAGTTTGGTGTTTTTCACTTTCAATGCAAGGCAGGACGATGCGACGGATCATATTTAATCAAAAAGGTGGCGTAGGTAAATCCAGTATTACCGCTAATTTAGCAGCAGTCAGTGCGAAGAGTGGAAAAAAAACATTGTTGATTGATTTAGATATTCAAGGTAATAGCAGTCATTATCTGGGATTTGATATTAACGAAAAAATTGAAAATAGCGTTGCCGATTTATTCGATCAGAGCGGCTCTTGGTTTTCTGTTTCAACACCGATTAAACAATTCCCTCATCAGACTGCCTTTGAAAATCTTTATATTATCCCGTCAAGCACACGACTTGCCGCTCTAGAGCCAGAATTAGAGCGTCGTTATAAAATATACAAGTTGCGTGAAGCACTGGACGAGCTTGAAGACGAATTTGACAGCATATATATCGATACACCGCCAAATTTAAACTTTTATTCAAAAGCAGGGCTGATTGCTGCGGATAAGCTCTTGATCCCCTTTGATTGTGATAGTTTTTCACACCGGGCCTTGATGACCTTGGTGGACAATCTTGCTGAGCTTAGGCAGGATCATAACCCCAAGTTAATGCTCGAAGGTGTGATTGTGAACATGTTTAATGCTCAAGCCAAATTTCCTTCAAAAATCATCGAAAATGTGCGAGAGCTGGGTCTTCCTTTGCTTGAGCCTTATTTGACCCATTCGATTAAAATGAAAGAATCCCATTTTCATCAATCGCCTTTGATTCACTGTGCACCTCAACATAAATTAACGAAACAGTTCGAGATGCTCTTGGATGCATTAGAAAAAATACCAGAAAAAACAAGCTGAGCCTCTCTTTTTCTTTGGGTATACCCAAAGACAGCTGAAGATACGCGCCTGCGGCAAACGAGTGAAGGCCCTGAGCAGAGATTGACTTTGTGATTGGCCTGAGTGAGAGCAGCCAACCCCCACGCAGTTTAAAGGCGATGGTTAGAGTGTGTTCATTGGGCGTTTGAGACAAGGTAGGTTTCTAATTTATCGCAAAGCCAAGCACTTAAAGCACCGATACGGGTGTCCATTGCGGTGATCTCTCCGTAAGATTGCCATTGCATTGCGCTTGAATGACGTAAAACCTGCAATGTACCGTTTCGAAGGTATTTCTGTAAAAGAACAGAAGGAACGTTGGACCAACCCGATCCATCGAGCACCGCATCTCTTAAATGTTCATAGCAAGGAAGGGCGATGTAATGCGGGGAAATGCGTTCTGATACTTTGAGACCATCCTCATCCACGTAGGCCAAGGCAATTTCGGTGAAACGTTCGAGATCGGCGCGCTGTACACGCTTGAGTTGAGTCAGGGGATGATCCTTATGGACCACAGACATCATACGCACTTGGCCTAATTCTTTTGTGCTGATACGTGAAAATGCGCGCGCTCCAGGAAGGAGACCGTAGGCGACATCGACCATATTTTCCTCCACCATTTCATAAAGTTCAGGCGGTGGTGCGATATAGATTGAAATGCTGGTATCGGGGAAATTTTGGCTTATTTCTCTCACGATGGCGCGCCAAAATTCTTCGGGTAATGCATCATCTCGTCCAATGCGCAGGGCTGATTCTATTCCACGTTCAAATTGGCGGCATTTTGTTTTTATATCATGGGTGGCTTGAATGAGCCGTTCACAATCGTCATGAATGATTTGTCCCACTTCGGTCAGCGTTACGCTGTTTCCTGTTCGTATTAATAATTCAACCCCAAGGTTGTCTTCAAGAGCACTTAAGGCTGCACTGACGGTGGTTCGGCTTTTGTTCAGCTCTCTGGCAGCCCCTGCGATTGAACCTGTTTCTATTGCAGCAAGAAACATTTCGATTTGAATACTTCGCATTTTGGGCTCCATTTGGATGAGGATGAAAGGCGAGTTGACTCGCAATCTTGACGAATAAAAAATACAGCGACCAAATAAACGACGCTCAGTAACTCCAGGAAAGCAATATTTAACGCTAATGTCTAATATATACACTGTATCTGTAGATTACAGCCAGAAATTTTGTCACTTGCGAGGATTTATGTCGTGTAAAGAAAAGAAGGAACGAAACTTATTAATTTTTTCTACTTTATCTTGTTTATTTTTTGCCGTCTTTGGGATCACTCTTGGACTTTGGGTTGATTCATTGATCATTGTTTTTGATGGCGCTTATTCTCTTGTGTCTTTGCTTTTATCGATGTTGGCTTTACTTTCAACGCTCTATATTCAAAAAGCCGCGTTAAAAAAACAAAATATAAACAATCTCTTCTTTGATCAAAAAACGGCATTCATTGAAACCTTCGTCGTTTTGATTAAAGGCGCCGTGATTGCGCTGGTGTGCCTTGTTTCGTTTTTTTCTGCTGTACAGGCTATCTTCACGGGAGGGCGAGAAGTCTCTGCCGATTTTGGAATTATTTTTGGTATTGTGAATGTACTGGGTTGTTTGGGGACGTATCATTTGCTGAAAACTCAATTGGGATTGGCGCCATCGGCCATATTAATGGCTGAATCTAAGCAATGGTTGATGGACACGGTGATAAGCGCAGCTGTGCTTATCGGTTTTCTTCTTACCTCTTTTTTGTTGATGGCCGGGTTTACACGATTTGCACCTTATGCAGATCCATTTATGGTGATTCTTGCCTCGCTGTATTTTGTTTCAGTGCCATTGAACATGATTAAAAAATCGGTTAAGAATTTATTTTTATTGTTTCAAGATGTAAAAGACAAATCACCTTATCCTTCTCGCGTCTCTTTATAGCTGTTTTCATATACCCGTCGCCTTTGAAGGTGCGTGGGTATCGCGAATCTGTTTAATATACCGACGGGAATAAAAAAACGGACACAAAGGCAATGTGGCCGTTTTTTACTTATTCGATAGAAAATAAAACCATTATTTTCATCTGTTTGCCTATCTCATAAGGCCCCTAAAAGATCACATATTTTTCTCTTTTTGTGCTCTTGAATAAACGGTCCATTGCATTATTACGCTTTCTTCTGCTGCGGAAACACTGGCTGTGACACGGCGGCTCAATATTTCTGTTTGTTTTGGTGAGCTGGCTTTAATGGGCTCCGATTCACCAAAACCTTTAATTTGTACTCGGTCAGGATCTATTCCCTCAGCTATTAATGCATTTTTTACCGAATTTGCACGTTGAATGGAAAGTTTTTCATTGTATTCGGCCGGACCATTTTGGCTTGAATACCCTTTTAAGAGCACTCCTGCCTCAGGAAAGTCACTCAAAAAGCGCGCCAGTGAATCAACTTCGTCCATAAAGTCTGCTGGGATCTTGTACGAATTCAATTCAAATAAGATGTGCAATTCGTCTTTTGCTTCCACGAAGATGACATCAACACATCCTTCATTGTCTACTTTGCCTCCTGTGACCGTCATGCTGCATGAATCTCTTTCATTGATAACGCCATCCGCGTCTTTGTCCATGAGATCCGTTGTTGTTTCGAATGTTTCAGAATTATGTGATGAACTTGTACAGCCTGCAATGCCAGTCACAGAGAGTGTCATTAAGAGCGCTAAAATTAATTTGTTTTTCTTAAAGTCACCCCGAAGTTCGTATGCCATTGGTTTTCTCCTTTTTTCGATAGGTCCATTAAAAGTAAGGCATGTTTTAAAATTTGGAGATGTTAAAACCTTTATTTATTATACTTGTATCCGATATGAGACAAATACAGTTTAAATGTAGGAAAATTAATTAAAAAAACAAAGAAATGAATTTAATTCATTGTATCTCTGTTTCAAATTTAGAGAGGGTATTTAATCCCACCCTGATGACATCAACGCCATCTTTCCATCTTGTTGAAGCGCCCTTTGCTTTTATACCTCACCCATTGACGTGTTATTCAGATATTGCGTCAGAAAAATCGCGCAGAACAAAGCGTAAATTTTCTATCACGAGTGATTCTAATTAAGACATTTATAAGGATGTTTTCGAGGATCTTAAGAAGAAAAATGTTTCCAATATTTATTGGAATTGGAATTGGAATTGG
>CAMRDW010000047.1 GCA_947041315.1 uncultured Enterovibrio sp. | reverse complement strand
ATCGCCAGGCTTCAAATTAGAAAAAGCCCTGATCAATAGATCAGGGCTTTTTCGCGTTTTTTTATATGGCGATACGTCAAAAAGTTCAGCTCCTAATATACCCGCCGCCTTTGAAACTGCTTGGGTGTTAGCGGCTCTCGCTCAGCCCAATCACAGAGTAGAATGATGCTCAGGGTCTTCACTTGTTTGCCGCAGGCGGGCATCTTCATGTGTCTTAGGTACAGAGCTGTTTATATCTCATTTTTGAGTAATACACTTCTTCTTTTTACTCGTAAAATTCAAAGCGAAAATAAAGGAGAATCTAATGAGAATCATGTTATTTTGTTTTTTTATGATGTTTGGCTTATTGGGCTGCTCTCATGTCGGCAGTTCACAATATATAGAGAGTAAAAATTGGGCGGGGTTGGCTCAATATGATCTTGAAGCGGGCCAACAGCCTCGTACTCTTGAAGATCTTAAAGCATTAGGTGCGGTGACTGAGGCGGATCAAAAAGAATATTTAATGCGTTATGACGAGTATTTAAAGACATTTTGTGAACCTAAAAATGCATACAAACAAGCTCTATTAGGAAAGCCGAAAAATTACGCTTGTATTAATGACACTCCAACCGGGCAAGCTTATGAAAATAATTGGGACTTGGTTGAAAGTCGTGATGATTAATATCCCCCTCGATTTTGACGGTGCGCAATGTCCCGTTTTTTGGGTGAATAATGTTAAAAAGCGCTGAGTTTCTGTTTATTTTATGAAATAAAAAAGCCCGATTAAAAAGGGCTTTTTTTTATTTTAAGGCATTATAAATATACCCGCCGCCCTTAAAGTTGCAGGGGGGTTGGCTGCCTTTTCAAAGCTCAATGAGATAGAACCGCGCAGCTCAAGGGCTTCGTTCGCTTGGCGCCTACATGCATCTTCAAGTGTCTTGGGTATATAGATTAATTATTGGAATGAAGCGCACTGTTCAGCTCTACCGCTGATTTATTTGTAAGGCATTCAATCTTTCCTGTGATTGAATTTCGTCTAAAAAGTAAATCTGCTTTTCCTGCTAAATCACGGGCTTTTATTGTTTGAATTTCATTTCCAGTGGCATCCAAGAGGGTGACTTTTGTGCCCGCGGTGACATACAAACCGGATTCAATAGTACATCGGTCGCCCAGAGGGAAACCAAGACCTGCATTTGCACCGAGAAGGCTGTTTTCTCCAATAGAGACTCGGATTTGACCGCCACCGCTGAGGGTGCCCATGATGGACGCGCCGCCGCCGATATCGCTTCCAGCGCCAACCATAACGCCTGCTGAAATGCGCCCTTCAACCATGCTGACACTGTGTGTTCCTGCATTAAAATTAATAAAGCCTTCGTGCATGACGGTGGTGCCTTTTCCGACATAAGCGCCTAAACGCACTCTTGCTGTGTCGGCAATGCGTATACCTGAGGGAACGATGTAATCGACCATTTGAGGGAATTTGTCTACGCAGTTGACCTGAAGGTGTTCTCCTTTTAAGCGGGCTTGCATTTGTCTGTCTGGAAGTTCGTTCAGATCAATTGGCCCTTGATTGGTCCAAGCGAGGTTTTCTAGAACGCTGAATATCCCGTCGAGTTCTGTGCCGTGAGGCTTAATTAAACGATGTGAAATCAATTGAAGTTTTAAAAATGCTTCGGGAATGCTCTTCGGTTTCTCATCGGTTGACAAAATCACCAAAACCAAGGGCTGAGATGTATTTTGCGCCTCTTTTGCAAAATGGGCGGCGTCTTTTTCTTGGGCATTGGAAAAGGCAGAAAAAAGACGTTGACATTGTGAAGCGTCGATATCAAAAAATTGATTTTTTTCTTTATAGTCAACGATTTGAGAGAGGGCGCCAAGGAGTTCATCTGAAGGGTGAAGGAGGGGGTGCGGAAAATAGGCTTCAATGATTTTTCCATTTTTGTTTTTTGTTACGCAGCCAAAGGCCAGAGCAAAACAGGTCATGATGCAAGGTTCTCCTGAACTTATTTTAAAAAGAAGGGGAGCCCCTTCTTCATCGGTAAGTGATTATTTTTGCGGGTCAAGTTCGTTTATTTTTCTTTGTTGAGTATTTTGCCATTATACCCCTTCCAATAAATATTGGATCATTCTTGCTTGTTAAAATGACAGGGCAGATGGTTATTAATTTCTCAATTAGAATAACGCCTTATTCCTGTCGCCTTTGAAACTGCATGGGGTTGGCTGCTCTCGCTCAGCCCCATTACATCCTCTTTACTATGCTGAGGGGCTTCACCCTTTGGCGCAGGCGCGCATTTTCAAGTGGCATCTTCAGGTGTTTTGGGTATATCAAAAATCCCCGCTTTTTTTCAAGAATTTTGCGGCGCAATCTCTGACTAACGGGCTAATGGAACAGGCATGAGTGAAAAAATGGGGCGGATAAAAGAATCAATATGTTCATGAAGGAAGGGGCATTTGATTTGGCCCCCGGTGAACAAATCAAATTTGTTTGGGGGCGGCTTGCTCTTTTTTTATGCGGCTTTTTCTTCGTTTTCAGAAGGGATTAGTTCTTCATTTTCTTCTGTGTCTTCTTGGATTTTATTTGTATTTTTAGACGTTACTTTACGTTTTGTTCCGAGGGCACAAAGGACCTCTTCACGGTTTTGTGCAAGGAAAAAGGACAATGCTTCGCATTGTGTTTCATCCGTTATTATGTCACTTTTGGCGAGCAACTCGAACAGTTCATCTGCCATATCGAGCATTTTATCGTAAGCATCTGCATCCGTTTTCGAAGTAAAAGTCATCTTTTCTTCTCCGTTGCGTTCAACCACATATTGAATGATTACGCTCATGGTTAACCTCTCTAGATATAATTGCTGTGTATTTATACAGTAATATGCAAAGGTTGTCTAATGCCCTGTTGTATTTGTTGAGATTTTAAAAAGTAAAAATCGGTAATGAACTCAATATTTGAAAATATTGAAATCGATTCCGATATATTAAAAAAGAAGAAGCCCGTATTATAGACCTCTGTTTTCTTGACTAAAGATGTGCTTTTATGCGTCGATCTCTTCATCTCCTTCCTACGCCCATTGCTGCCTTAGCCCTTGCGATTGCCAGTCTGGGTTGGGCTTGGGAAAATCTTGGTATTTTTGATGGCTTAGCGCAAGCGTTCGGCGCTGTTTTAGGTGCTTTTCTGCTGTTTTTAATTGCGCTTAAATTTATTACGAACCCCAAAAGCCTTTGGTCAGATCTCCAACATCCAGTGGTTGGCAGTGTGGTGCCAACTTTTGCGATGGGGCTGATGATTGTGTCTCACTCATTGGGGCAACTTGATTCTTTTGCGGGTGATGCATTGTGGCTTTTTGCATTGGTGTTGCACTTTGGCTTTTTAATTTCTTTTGTTTATTACCGCGCTCAAAATTTTTCTCTTTCTCATATGGTCCCCAGCTGGTTTGTACCTCCTGTCGGTTTGATTGTCGCGGATGTGTCTTTTTCTGGAAACGAAGCCTTACGTCCTCTTGCTGAAATTATCTTGGTGTTTGGCTTGACTGTCTGCGCTGTTTTGTTGCCTTTGATGCTGTATCGCCTCATTTTTTGTGAAGAAGTGCCCGATGTTGCAAAACCGACCATTGCCATTTTGGCCGCGCCTGCGAGTTTATCTTTGGCGGGTTATTTAACCGTGATGGAAAGTCCTTCGCCTCTGATTGTGGCTATTTTGTTGGGGATCGCGGTTTTGATGACCAGTGTGATTTATGTTTCTTTTCTTCATTTAATGCGTTTGCCTTTTTCTCCGGCTTACGCGGCTTTTACCTTTCCTATGGTGATTGGGGCAAGTGCCTTGTTTAAAACAGTAGAATGGATGGTTTCGATAGGCATTCCTTCGCATTATGTGGCGCAGTTGACCTTTTTGGCGAATGTGGAATTGATTGTATCAACGCTTGTCGTGATGTACGTTTCGATACATTTTCGGCGCTTTATTTCTTTGGAGTGGAAAAAGCCTTCTTTATAATACATCGCCTTTGACGTTGCGTGGGTGTTGGCTGCGCCTGTTCAGCCCAACCATTGAGTCCATCGATGTTCAGGGGCTTCACTCGCTTGGTGCGGCTCGCATCGTCAATTACTTTGGGCACAGGGCGTTTAATATTTTTTGTGTGCATCAATATTAAGCGTCAAGAATTGCACTCTGCTTTTCATTCCGCCACAATCTTGCATTCTCTTTTTTCTTGAGCGTTTTCTCATGCTTACTCTGTACCATTCAAACCAGCTTGATTTGCTTTCAAACTTGTTGCTGGCTCTTATGCAACAAAAGAACGTGCCCAATCCTTTTCAAAAAGAACTCATTTTGGTGCAAAGCCCTGGAATGGCGCAGTGGTTAAAATTAGAGATGGCAAAGGTCCAAGGCATTGTTGCCAATGTTGATTTTCCTTTGCCTGCCACCTTTATTTGGGAGATGTTTACCCGGGTTTTACCGCACGTGCCGCAACGCAGTTTTTTTAATAAAGAGTCCATGAGCTGGAAGCTGATGAAGGTTTTGCCTGGTTTGCTTGATGATCCTGATTTTGAAGAACTTAAACGCTACCTTTCAGAAGACATTGACAGCCAAAAACACTTCCAATTGGCTGAAAAAATAGCCGATATTTATGACCAATATTTAGTGTATCGACCTCAGTGGATCAAAGCTTGGGAAAATGAACGCCCTGTATTCGAACTTGAAAATGAAAGCGCATGGCAACCTAAACTTTGGCGAGCCCTGTATGATTACACCCTTTCTCTCGGTCAATCTCCTTTTCATCGCGCCAATTTATATGATGAGTTTATTGACACCTTGCGCAGCCACAAGCACAAACCCAAAGGCCTTGAAGGGATAGACCGTATTTTTATTTTCGGTATTTCAGCGCTTCCTCCGCGCTATCTTCATGCTTTGAAAGCCTTGGGAGATCACATTGAAATCCATTATTTGTCGATGAACCCATGCCGTTGTTTTTGGGGTGATATTCGAGATAAACGCGTTCTCGCAATGGGCGTGGCCGCTCAGAACGAACGAGCACGCCTTGAAAGCGGCCCTGACGAAAGAAAACCTCTTTTATCTTTTTTGAGCGCAGAAGAAGAGAAAGCGCAGGTGGGGAACAGTCTTTTGGCTTCATTGGGTAAATTAGGACGTGATAATTTATTGTTGTTGTCTGAGCTTCAGTGTCCCGAAGTCGATCAGGGTTTTGTGGATATTCCAAGAGATTCTCTTTTACATCATATTCAAGCGGACATTCTTGATTTAATTGAACCGGGTGACATCGAGGAGACCCAAAGCAGCCAGAGTAAGCGCGAAATTGAGCAAGATGATCGCTCCATTGTCATTGAAGTGTGTCACAGCCCGATGCGTGAAGTGGAGGTGCTTCACGATAGATTGCTTGAAATGTTTGAAGGCTCTCCTTCAATGACCCCGCGCGATATCATTGTGATGGTGGCTGACATCAATGTATACAGCCCTGCTATTGCGGCTGTGTTTGGGCATGCTTCGGGTGAGCGTTATATTCCCTTTTCTATTTCAGACCGAAGCGCAACCCAAGAAAGCCCTATTTTGAGCACTTTTTTGCGCTTATTGAGTTTGAGTGATCAAAGGTGCAGCGCGGCACAGTTGTTAGAAATTCTTGAAGTTCCCTCTGTGTTGCGGCGTTTTGATCTGGATGAGAAAGCCTTTGAAAAGATAAAATTTTGGGTTGAAGAGGCGGGGATCCGTTGGGGCTTAAACGAAAAAACAGGGGCGCATTTTTCCTTGCCTCAGCAAGATCAAAATACCTGGTTGTTTGGTTTAAAGCGTATTTTGTTGGGGTATGCGATGCCCAGTGAGGTGGGTCTTTATGATGAGATCCTTTCTTATGATGAGGTTCAAGGCTTAGAGGCCAATGTTGCGGGAAAATTGGTTGAATTTTTTCGTGTTGTGAGCGAAGCCCAAAACACCTTGATGACCCCGAAAAAAGGAGAGGCGTGGGCCGTTATTTTGGTGGCTTTGTTTGATTCTTTTTTTGCTTTAGACACAGAAGAGGAGCAAGCAGGTCAGCTTTTAAAGCATCAACTTGAAAATTGGTTAACCCAGCTTCGGGACGCTGCATTTTTTGATGATCTTTCTCTTTGTATTGTGAGAGATTATTTAAAAGAAAAGCTGGGAGGGGCGCGAATGAGTCAGCGTTTTTTGTCAGGTCGCGTGAATTTTTGTACCTTGATGCCGATGCGTTCGATTCCTTTTGATCTGGTGTGTTTGCTCGGAATGAATGACGGTGACTATCCGCGCTCCATTGCGCCTGTGGGCTTTGATCTCATGGTGGGCAGAAGCCTTCCGGGGGATCGCTCTCGCCGTGAAGACGACCGCTATTTGTTTCTTGAAGCCCTTCAATCGGCTCAGTCGCGTTTTTATATCAGTTATGTTGGGCGTGCTGTGCAAGATAATTCAATCAAAGTTCCTTCTGTTTTGGTGACAGAGCTTCTTGAATATTGCAGACAAGGTTACTGCATCAAGGGGGATCAGGATTTATTAGAAGAAGACTCAGGCAAGCGGCTCCTTTCTTTATTAACGCACCAGAATTCCTTGGTGCCTTTTAGCCCTAAAAACTTTGAAGGTAAAAGGAAAAGCTATAATTCACAATGGCTTGCAGCTGCAAAAGGAGAGCAAGAAGACGTCTCTCCTCTCATGCTTTTAACCTTAAAAACCGACGTGCTTTTTGATAAGAGCTTGATTGAACTTGCTGATTTACAGCGTTTTTGGCGCTTGCCTGTTCAATACTTTTTTAACCGTCGTTTGAGCGTGTTTTTCGATGCACCGAAAGGCGCGATGGCCGACACGGAGGCTTTTTCTCTCAATCATCTTCAGCGTTATCAGGTGCGTGACGCGTTTTTATCGCACTTGATAAAAGAAGGCGACTCTCCAGAGGCTTTATCTGTCTTTTATCGACGTCAAAAGGCCTCTGGCGCTTTGCCGATAGATCATTTTGGCACCCTTGTTTTGGAGACCGAGCAAGACGGCATTTTATCTCAATATCAGGCTCTTGCTCCTTTTCTTTCTGGACCTAAAGATCCTTTAGAGGTGAATTTACGGGTCCCAACATGCAGCGCAGAGGTCGTGCTTCAAGGTTGGCTTTCTGGGCGCTATGAACAAGGTCGTATCTTGTATCGAAGCGGTAAAATGCGCGCTGAAGACCGCTTAGGGGCTTGGATCGATCACCTTTGTTTATGTGCCTCTGGGCAGGGGAGCCTGACGCATTATTTTGCCCTAAATGAACACTGCATTTATGATCCCTTACCTCAAGATGATGCCCTAAAGCAGCTGGGTCTTTATATTGAAATTTATTTAAAGGGCATGGATACCCCTTGCTTTTATTTACCGAAAACAGCTTTGGCCGGGCTTGAGGCCTGTATCGATACGAAAGGCCAGTGGCAGGAGGATGAGGCTACATTGGAAAAAGCAAAAGGAAAAATGCGAACGGCTTTTGAAGGGGCTTTTGGATCTTTAGCCGAAGGGGATAATCCTTACGTGGCCCGAGTTTGGTCAAAGACAGAGCCTTCTTTGCTGGACAATATTCATTCTTTAGCAAAGACGGTGTTATTGCCCGCCTTAATGGCAGCGAAAAACGAATAGCTTGATTTTTTTATCCTCTCTTTTTCTTGCGTGAAATGGAATCATGGTGGGGATGTAAGAAAGGCAAGATACCCGTCGCCTTTGATCTTGTGTGGGTGTTGGTTTCGCTCGTTCAGCCCAATCACACAGTGAATCTATGCTCAGGGTTTTCACTCATTTTCCGCCTACGCGCATCTTCAAGTGTCTTGGGTATAGAAGGAAAAAAACACCCACTCATTTATTGAGTGGGTGTAAGCGAGGGACACGCTGAACGCCATATTGAAATTAAATTCTTTTTTCATTCATTATTAAATGAAAGGGTATTTTAGAAAGCGGTTTAGCTTGTTTTATCCATTGTCTTTTTTTATTTCGTCTAAGGATAAACCCGCATTATATTTCATTTTATTTCTCATGAAATTATTTTTCATTTAAGAGATCCTATAAAAGTATTTTTGCACTGAGGTCTTTTTTATATTTGAATTTTAATGTGCGAAATTCCAGACAAATTACAAGCCATGTAGCCTATTTGTTATTTTTTCGGTTTTTCTTTCTCTCAGGGATCTTTTTATATGAAATTATCACCGATCGCAAAACACTATCATGAATCAAGAAATAAAGACGTTAATGAGAACTCAGACCAGAACACCTTAATAAAAGCTTCCGCTTATTCCGCGTATCAATTAAATAAGCCCGCTCTTGCCTTAAAAATCATCGCAGCTAAAAACACACGGGATGGCGAGATTCGTGATAATGCAGGTCTTTGTACAAGACTCCATTATCGACTGACGGAGCAATTTAGATTGGGTTGGGCTAAAGAAATAAAGGCTAAAGACTCTGAGATTCTGGATCCAGGTGGGGCATCTAAACCTGTTTTCGATAGGGCAAGCTATCCGTTTTTAAATGCAGTGCAAAGGGGCGGGTCTTCAGAAATAAACAATGCTCAACCTCCGAGCGATAAACCTCCGGGCGATAAACCTCCGAGCGGTCAACCTCCGGCCGCTCAATCTCAGGGCGGGCACGATCTGAATCCGAACCCGCCTCCGGATCTGAATAATCAGTATGATGTGCCTGCGCCTGATGCGGCTGATGTGGCTGATGCGGCTGCGGCTGATGCGCCTGAACAGCCTCAGGAACCGGTTGAGAACTTGCCTCATAACCTGAATCCTAATCTTGTGGTTGCACCAGAGCCAGCTCCAACTCCACCTCCAACTCCACCTGGTTCTCCTGCAGATGCTGCAATTGAACTTGCCGAGAGTGAGGCAGAAATAAACGATGATGGTTCAGAAGGCAAGGGGGGCGAAGCGGGGGGATCTGCTTCGCGTTCTGCTTCGCCTTCGCCTTCAGAGGGCCGAACCGGCTTGAATTTCGGAGGGGACCCTAAAACGCCAGAGGCGTCTCCCCCCTCAAGTCCAACAGCCCCCTCAAGTCCTGTCTTTGAGAGAAAAAATGATGCTGCATCTGACTCGTCGGGAGAAGGAGAATCAGAGAAAGGCACCGACAGTCGTAGAAAGAGCAGAGGCGGCTCAGGCGCCTCTTCCCATTCAGGCTCCATAAAACCTGACGACAGTGAAGGATCCGAGGGCGCAGCAGGGGGGAGGGGAGCTTCAAAGCCACCTGCTTCTTCTGCAGCTGATGTTACCGCGACTGAGGGCGAAGCTGATTCGCCTCCGCCTTCGCCTTCTTGGGGCACTGGCTTGAATTTCGTAGGGGACCCTAAAACGCCAGCGGCGCCTCCCCCCTCAAGTCCAACTTGGCCTCCTGCTCCCTCAGCGTCCCCGAGCTTGCCTGTTGGTGGTGGCGGACGAGACCGAGGTGCTTCAGGGAGAGGTTCGCCTTCTTCAGGAGATGAACGTAAGAATACGCAGCCCTTTCAGCCCAGGAAGCCCAGGCCGCCCAGGCAGAGCCCTCAAGAGAGAGTAACGCTTAAAAAAGAATTCGTTAATATGAATAAAAAAGAATTATTAGAGGCCTTTGAAACTCAATTTGGAAACAGTACATCGCAGCAGATCACGGAGCAGTATGAAGCAATTCGACAGACAACAAAAAGAGGGAGTCCCGATTTTCAATTGAAAGCACGTTGGGTAGAGCAAACATTTAATAATTGGGCAATAGGCAAGGGTGTTAGGTTGTAATACCGAAAACACCCTTGCTTTGAGATCCCTTGTTTAACAATCTGAAACACTGGTATTTCGATCTCGCCTTGGTAAACTGTTTCTTTGTTTTCAATGGACGTTTGCCATGGCCCCTCAGTCTCTGCATCCCTTGACCTTTCCTTTGCACGGCCAGAGGCTCATTGAAGCCTCGGCGGGCACAGGGAAAACCTTTACCATTACCGGTCTTTATTTACGTTTGTTGCTTGGGCATGGGCTTTTGCATGAAAAAGCAGACCCTGGTTTTTCTGGGCCCTTGGGGGTTGAACGTATTTTGGTGGTCACCTTCACTGAAGCGGCCACACAAGAGCTTCGAGCACGTATTCGTTCACGTATTCATGACGCGCGCTTGGCCTTTAGTCGAGGTGAAAGCAAAGACCCGTTTATTGCTTCTTTGTTGCTTCAGGTGCCGCACCATCAACAGGCAGAGCAGATCTTATTGCATGCTGAAAGGCAAATGGATGAAGCGGCGATTTATACGATTCACGGGTTTTGTCAGCGGATGTTGACGCAAAATGCATTTGAGTCGGGCAGTTTATTTCACCAAGAGTTTATGACGGATGAATCCCTCCTGCGAGAACGCGCCGTGGCCGATTTTTGGCGCAGAGATTGTTATCCCTTGCCAAAGCCCCTTGCGGCGATGGTTCGCAGTTATTGGGCGTCCCCTTCCGAATTGCTAAAAGAGATAGAGCCTTACCTTTTTGGTCCCTTGGTCAAGATCCTTGCACAAGAGATTCCTAATAACCTCGTTGATTTACATGAACAAAATTTAGCGCGCATCTGTGATGTGAAAAAACGCTGGTGCGCGGCAAGCACAGAGCTTGAGACCTTGATTTCAGGCTCTGGCGTAGACAAACGCAGTTACAGCAAAACCTCGCTTCCTAAATGGCTTGATGAAATAGCAGCTTGGGCCAGCGCCTCCACCTTTCACTATGATTTGCCTAAAAATCTCTTTCGTTTTTCGGCGCAGATATTGAATGAAAAAACAAAAAAAGGCGCCGCGCCTGTCCATCCTGTTTTTGATGCGATTTCATCACTGCTTTTGACGCCACCCACGCTCAAAGATGCCTTGACGGCCAAGGCCATTGTCGAGGTCCGTTATTTGCTTTCTAATGAAAAAAAACGTTTTGGCTGGTTGTCTTTTGATGATTTATTGTCCCAGCTTTCTCATGCTTTAGAAAACGACACCTCAGGAATTTTGTCTTCTCGCATTCGCACCTTGTACCCCGTCGCCATGATTGATGAATTTCAAGACACGGATCCGCAGCAATATCATATCTTCAGTGAAATTTATCCGCCTGAATCAGATTCAGGTTTATTCATGATTGGGGATCCTAAACAAGCCATTTATGCATTTCGTGGCGCCGATATTTTTACCTACATTCATGCAAGACGACAGGTGTTAGATCATTACAATTTGGACACCAACTGGCGCTCAAGCGCTTCGATGGTTGAGGCGGTCAATCGTCTTTTTTCTTTTGCAAAAGCCCCCTTTATTTATGATGATGACATCCCTTTTTATCCGGTTCTCCCCGCGCCAAATGCAGATAAAAAACACTGGATACAAGAAAACACACCTCAACCAGCTCTGACCTTTTGGCTGGATGATTTAGAGGATTCTGGGGAAGGGGCGCTTCAAAGTAAAAGCGATTATGAAAATAAAATGGCCGATGCATGCGCAATCAGTGTGCGTGATGTGCTGAATGGGGCGATGCAAGAGAGTGCCTTTTTATGCGATGGAGACAAGAAAAGACCCATTGAAGCGGGGGACATTGCGGTTTTGGTTCGCACAGGAAAAGAGGCGGAGAAAATAAAAAAAGCCTTGGTTAAGCAGGGCGTCGCGTCTGTTTATCTTTCTAACCGGAACAGTGTTTTTACCAGTATATTGGCAGGAGACGTACAACGTTTGCTCTGTGCTGTTTTGGTGCCAGAAAGTGAACGGACACTGAAAGCGGCTTTAGGAAGCACTTTATTTGCGCTTTGTGCAGAAGAAATGGACGCCTTAAATCATGATGAGGCCTTATGGGAAAAAACCGTTGTTGAATTTTCAACTTACCAGAGCGTGTGGTTTTCTCGGGGTATTTTGCCCATGTTGCAGCAGCTCATTGCGCGGCGCGCTCTCGCTGAGCGCTTGCTTGCTCAAGAAGAAGGGGAGCGCTTACTGACCGACTTGCTCCATTTAGGAGAGCTGTTACAAGAGGCGAGCCAAGAGCTGGAGAGCCACCACGCTCTTCTTCGCTGGCTTGCAGAACACATTGATAAACCCAATGGAAATGCGAAAGAGCAACAAGTGCGTTTGGAGTCAGAGCGTGATTTGGTTCAAATAGTGACCATTCACAAGTCCAAAGGTCTTGAATATAATCTGGTTTATTTGCCTTTTCCTTGTACGTTCCGTTCGACGAAACAGCCTTTTTACCACGACGAGGATCAGGTTCCGACCTTGGCTTTAAGCTGCCCTGAACCGGCGATTTTAAAGGCAGAAAAAGAACGACTCGCAGAAGATTTACGCCTTATCTATGTGGCCATCACACGGGCTGTTTATGCGTGTTTTATTGGATTAGCCCCAATAAAAGACGGAATGAAATCAAAAGGCGACTCTGGCGTGCATTTAAGTGGCTTGGGGTATCTGATTCAGGGCGGTGAACCTTGTGATGGAAAGGGCCTTTACCGCGCCGTGCTTGCTTTAATTGACTCTCAGGCCCAAATGAGAATCTGTCCTCCTCCTGTTTTGAATGAGGGGACATTGATGCTTAAACCGCAAGACAATAGCGCTTTATCCGCGCAGGTCTTTCGCGGTTATATCCGTCGAGACTGGCGTTTAACGAGTTATTCTCATCTTATAAAACAAGGGCACAGTGCCTCTTTATTGAGTTTACCGGCCTTCGATGTGGACGCCGCCAATGACAAACCACAAGAGAATGAGCTGACTTTGGCCTCCTTTTCTTCTATTTTTCAGTTTCCTCGTGGTGCGCGTCCGGGGACCTTTTTACATACCTTGTTTGAGAGCGTTGATTTTTCAGCCGATTTTTTCAGTGACGAGGTGGCAAACATCATTTTGCGTTTGTTGGCACTGGAAAATTACGATGCGGCTTGGTTGCCTGTTTTACAAACCTTGCTGGTTACGGTGTTGTCTGTGTCTTTAAATGACGAAAATTTACGCTTATCTTCTCTTTCTTATGCGGACCGCTTGACTGAAATGGAGTTTATGCTCCCGATAGAAGGGGTGTCTTGCGTGAGCGTAAACCGTTTAATTCAACGGCTTGACCCTTTATCTGCGCGAGCTGGAAATTTGGATTTTGATACGGTCCGAGGCATGCTAAAAGGCTTTATCGATTTGGTTTTTTGTTGGGAGGGGCGTTATTTTATTTTGGACTGGAAATCGAATTACTTAGGAGATACGCCTTCGGACCATACCGCTCAAGCGATTGAAAATGCAATGATCGAGCACAGATATGATTTTCAATATCACCTCTATTCTTTGGCACTGCACCGCTTTTTACGCCTGCGTATTCCCGATTATTCTTATTCTCGTCATTTTGGGGGCGTGTATTACTTGTTTATTCGAGGCATGGAAAAAGAAACCCAGCATGGTATTTTTTTCACTCAACCCGATACGGCTTTAATTGAGGGTTTAGATGCCTTATTTTCAGGCCAAGATTTACCTTGTGATCCGAAAGAGGCACCAAATGCAAGATGAAACCAGCCTGACCCCCCTTGATACTGAAACCTTGTTTGATGCTTTATCAAGGCTTTATTCGCGTAAAGCGATCCGCGCCATTGACAAACAATTTGGGTATTTTATCGGTGAGCTTTTGGGGGACATGAATGCCCCTCTTGTGGGGTGGGCCGCCTTGCTTAGCTTTGAGCTTGGGAAAGGAAATGTCTGTATTGATTTGGCTTTATTAGACCCCTTTTCTTTGTTTGATTTGCCGGCGCAAGATGCTGCGTATTTTTCTTCTTTACTCCATATCGAACAGGCGTTTGATACCTTGTCTTCCTCCTCGATTGTAAGCGCTGGTGAAAGCCCAACGCCCTTGGTTTTGTATGAAGGGCGTTTGTATTTACATCGAAATTGGCTTTCAGAGCAAAAAGTGGCCAAGGAGATAAAAAAACGCGCGCAAGAGGTGGCTCTTCCTGCCCATGCAAGGGAGATTTTAGATGCTTTGTTTCGCCCGGATATCGAGACCTTGAAGCATCAATTTTCATCTTGGAATGAAGCGGAACGTTTTCAAAAGCTGGTGGACTTTTTCGATTTACAAGATGTGAAAGGGATTGATTTTGAAACGCTCATGGACGCTGTCCCGCATGCGAGCCCTGAAACTATCTGCGCTTTGGTGCCTGTTGATAAAATTTGTAATTGGCAAAAAATTGCGGCAGCCACGGCGCTCAGTTCGCGATTTTCTGTGATATCAGGAGGCCCAGGAACAGGAAAAACCACAACGGTTGCCAAATTGCTTGCCGCTTTAGTCAGTTGCTCGGCCTTCAATGCTAAAGCGGGGACGCCGCCTCTTGAAATTAAACTCGTGGCCCCAACAGGAAAGGCGGCCAATCGACTCACTCAATCTCTTTGTCGCGCCTTAGAGGGATTGCCCATCAGCCCTGAGCTGCGAGCGCAAATTCCCTCAAACGCCTCAACGATTCACCGTTTGCTTGGGGTGATCCCGCAGCGGGTGGAGTTTCGTCATCATCAAGAGAATCTTTTGCATTTGGATGTCTTGGTGGTGGATGAGGCCTCCATGGTGGATTTGTCTTTAATGGCCAAATTACTGTGCGCTTTACCCCCGCATGCGAGGGTGATTTTATTGGGTGACCGAGATCAATTGGCCTCTGTTGAAGCGGGGGCTGTTTTAGGGGACATTTGCCTTGGGGCAAAAAATGCATTTACCCCCAAACGTGTCCAAAAAATCTTGGCCTTGACAGGCACGCCACTTTTAGAGGATGAGGCCGTTTCCTCAGTGACAGATGGCGTGTGTTTACTTCGGAAAAGTTATCGATTTGATGCAAATTCAGGCATTGGGCAATTGGCACACGCCATAAACCAAGGCAACAAATGGAGGCTTGAAAAGGTCTTTGAACAGGATTTTGATGATATTTTTCTCCATGATTTGAATCAAGATGTGTATTCTCATGCCATTGAACAGGCAATGAGCGCGTATCGTCCTTATTTATCGGCCTTACTGAAAGGCGCCTCTCATGAGATGCTGCTCACTCTTTTTTCTCAAGCGCGGGTTTTGTGCGCATTAACCCAAGGCCCTTTTGGGGTTTCTGGTTTAAATCTTTCGATTGAACAAGCGTTAACACAACAAAAATTGATTTCGCCTGGAAACGATATTTTTTATCCTGGGCGCCCCATCATGGTCACGCAAAATGATCATGCTCTTGGTTTATATAACGGGGACATTGGCATTGTGGTCAAAGAGCGGGATGGGCTTCGTGTGGTGTTTGAAATGTCTGATGGAATGTTGAATGCCTTTTTGCCGAGTCGATTGCCTGAGCATCAAACCGCTTATGCGATGACGATTCATAAATCCCAAGGCTCTGAATTTGATCACACGCTTTTGATTTTACCGCCCGCAGCGATGGCGCTGATGACGCGAGAATTGGTGTATACCGGGATCACTCGGGCGAAAAAAAGGCTCGACCTTTATGCCACGCGTCTTAGTTTGGTGCGTGCCATGAAACAAAAAACGCAAAGATTCACGGGATTATCAAGTGCTTTAGGTGTGCGTTAAACCCAAGGTGATTGAAAATATTTGTGCTTGCCAAGTGCGTGAAGCCTCTGAACATCGATGGACTATGTGATGGGGCTGAACCTCTGTGATTGAACTGAATGGGCGCAGCCAACACCCAGCCACCTTCAAAAGCGACGGGGATCATACCTTGCTATTTGCAAAAGCATCTCCTCAACAAACGCGACAAAGAGAATGCGCCTTGAAAAGAAAATGAGCAGGAAATGCAGCGCCTTTCATTTAAAATGGACCGAGGTCTTTCAATATAAATGAAAGAATCAGTCTGAAAAAAAGATTTATATTTTTAAAAATGAACCCAGCAAAGAAAAGCATTCAGACACTGAAAACGGCATTTCAAATGGACGTTCTGTTTATTGAAGACATAAGGCATTGTTATTTATATATAATACTCTATATACATTTCCCCTTAATATGATGTAAAACGGTGGAATTTAAATCGGCTCATGGTCGCGTTGCTTTTGTATTTCATTTGATTTTTCATGCGCTAAAAAATACAGGGTAATTGTCTGGTTTATCCCTTGCACACGCAGTATTATCTTTTTCTCGTGGCTTTTGTTCGGATGATATCTTTATTTTCCGTGCAAATGAAAAAACTCGAATTATAAAAAAAACTAATAAGAGAGGTTCATTTGGTTTCGTTAATTAAGAATCAAACTGTTTCGTTAACAAAGACGGCCAATTCAACATTAACAAATATTGCGATCGGCCTGGGTTGGGATCCTATTAAGAAAAAATCGAAAGGCTTTTTAGGGTCTATTTTTGGATCGGATCCCACGTCAATTGATTTAGATGCTTCATGTGTGCTTCTTGATGCGCAATGTAATCAGATAGACGTCGTTTGTTTTAACAAGCTTGCTTCACATTGTTCTTCTGTTCATCATCGAGGTGATAATTTGACAGGAGAAGGGGGAGGCGATGATGAGGTGATTGATGTTAATTTAAGGGCTTTGTCATTGGATGTTGCCTTTCTTGCTATCACGGTAAACAGTTTTCGTGGGCAAACTTTTGATGAAGTAGATAATGCATTTTGCAGAATTTTTACATCTGAAACCAAACGGGAAATTTGTAATTACAAACTCAATGAACAAGGGGCCCATACAGGCATTTTCATCGCGTCTCTTGCTCGTAAAGACGGCGATTGGGAATTTACAGCACACGGTTTACCTTGTGGTGGTCGCACGGTGAAAGACATGCTTCCTCAAATAAAAGAAGCCTTATTGGCATCTTAAAAGAGAGCGTCTTTATGTTATGTACCCAAAGTCATTGAAGGTGCGCGCTTGCGCCAAGTGAATGAAGCCCAGACGATAGATGGACTCTGTGATGGGGTGCAATGAGCGGGCTCAACACTTACGCAGCTTCAAAGGCGATGGGGAGAGGTGTTTTTTCTGACTCAACATCCAATGTGTATATTTGATGCAAGAAGAGACTGTAAGGGAATGTTAAATTGCCCCCATTCCTAAAGCCTCATGAGAAGGGCAATTTGACGGTGTTTTTTAGAATAAAATCCCCTTAGAGACACCTTATAAGTAAAAAGGAATAATCGAATGTCGTTGTTTGAAAAACTGAAAGATGCAATAAATCAGGGCCGAGAAGAGTTAGCAACACAAGTTGGACGATTTAAAAATAAGAAATTCATGGAAGGGACCGTGGCTGTTTGCGCTTGCATCAGTATGGCGTCCAATGATGCAAGTGATGAAGAACAGAAAAAAATGTTGAGTTTCATTGAAAACTCACAAGAATTAAAAATATTTAATTCATTCGAGATCATTGAATTTTTTAATAAGTTGTCAAGCGGTTTTTCGTTAGATAAAGACATCGGCAAGGGCGAAGCCATGAAATATATTTCGCGTTTGAAAGATCAACCCGATGCTGCGCAATTGGCTGTGCGTGTTGGCATTGCGGTGGCAAAAAGCGATGGAAATTTTGACGAAAGCGAAAAAGAAATGGTACGTGAAATTTGTGTTGTATTAGGTTTTCATCCTGGTGATTTTCAATTGTAATTATTTTATTTAAATGTCAATATCCACTTTGTTTTGCTTTTTGAAATCGTCAGCGAAGCAAAATAAAAGAGTGAATCGACGTTTAGATTGAATAAAAAATGCGTTTCAGAGGGAACTGATATTGAATATGGACATCTGATTTTAATATATCCATTAAACAGGGCGCGTTTCCCTTTTTAATTAACAATAAAAAGAAAGGTATTATTATGTCTGTTTCATTAGTTAAAGGTGGCAATGTTTCTCTGACAAAAGAAGCGCCTTCCATGAAAATGGCGTTGGTCGGTTTGGGTTGGGATATTCGCAGCACAAATGGACAAGCGTTTGATTTAGATTGTTCTGTTTTTATGCTTGGTGAAGACGGAAAAGTAAAATCAGATCAAGATTTTATTTTCTTTAATAATAAAACAAGTCCTTGTGGCGCGGTTTCACATCAAGGTGATAACTTAACCGGTGAAGGCGCTGGGGACGATGAGCAAGTTTTTGTTGAGCTTGATAAAGTCAGTCCCGACGTTAAAAAAATGGTTTTTGCCGTGACAATTTATGACGCAGACGCGCGTAAACAAAATTTCGGACAAGTCTCTAGCGCTTATATGCGCATTTTGAATAAAGCGGATGGCGCTTCAATTGCACGTTTTGATTTATCAGAAGATGCCGCTGTAGAAACGTCGATGATTTTTGGTGAATTGTATCGCAACAATGACGAATGGAAATTTAAAGCTGTAGCTCAAGGGTTTGTAGGTGGTTTATCTGCTCTTGCGACTGGCTATGGTATTAATATTTAATGAATTAACAAACCGCTTTTTTTAAAAGCGGTTTTCTTTTTTTTGTTTATCCTTGTCTATTTCTTGCCCCCTTAGCGCCTCGATTGCAAAGATTCAATCTGTGATCAGATGCATCTTCTTAGAGGTTCACGCGCGTGCTGTTGAGACCTCATTTTATGTATTTTAACTACAGGATGATCTTGCTTCCGTATTTCGAGTTGCATACCTTTGCTTTTTCAACAAAATGACACTTTCATTTTTTGACATCGCGCGACACGTCTGTTTGCTGCTTCCTAATGGTTTTTGTTTTTCCTAATAAACGAATTTTAAACGGGATCCGCTCTTGTTTGTTTCGCACCTATCTGTCATTTCGCCGCTGTTTTTTATTTCAAAGCTATTTTGGATTTTTTCAAATCTGAAATTGTAATCAAAATTGAAAGGTCCATTTTTCACATGGCCTTATGTTTAAATTTGAGTTAATGGGGCGTATTTTGTGAAGCGGCCTTGAAAGGCGTGTTCTTTTTTTATGTGCGCAATGAGGGGATATCCCTATGGATTATTTTTTTGAAGAGGTGCCTTTGAGATATTCATCATATTGATTGCATGAGCTCGGGTCTTAGGCCACTCTTTATTAGATTTTATTTAATTTGGACTGCATGTGAAACGTTCTCTTTTTCTTTTCGTTATTTCCTTGATTTTGACGGCTTGTTTTAAACCCACAGACAGAGGACAGCAATATAAAGATGGGCGTTTTGATGCAGTTCTCAATCCGGCTCAAGAGATCATTTCTGATCACCCAAAAGATTTTTCTCTGTTTTTAAATCAGTTAGAAAAAGTAGAAAGCCTTTCTCCTTCTTTAACAAAAACACACCTTACTTTGTATACCAATGTAAAAAACTGGCTTGCACAAAGTGCCGACGTTTCGACCTTGAGTGATTACGGCATTTCATTGCAACAAATGAAGGGAGGAGATGGATTTGGTAATGTTTTATTTACAGGCTATTTTTCTCCTGTTATTGAGCTGAGACGAACGCCAGACGCCATCTTTAAATACCCCCTATACAAGATGCCCTCTTGTGAACAAAACTGCCCGACGCGCAAAGAAATTCACAAGGGGGCGCTCAAAGGGAAAGCTCTTGAGCTAGGTTACAGCGCGTCACTTTTTGATAATTTTATCATGGAGGTCCAAGGGAGTGGTTTTGTTCATTATGGCGATAAGAGTGAATTAGAGTATTTTGCTTACGGCGGTAAAAATGGTCATCCTTATGTGAGCATAGGGAAGGTATTGATTGATAATAGTGAAATATCAAAAGAAGACATGACCCTCAGTGCGATCAAAAAATGGGTGCAAACCCATAATGAAAAAGAAGTCATTCAACTTTTAAATGAAAATCCCTCTCACGTTTTTTTCTTGCCTAAAGCGGCCGATCCTGTTTCTGGAACGGCAGGCATTCCTTTATTGCCTGGCGTCTCTGTGGCTGCTGACAGGGAATATTTGCCGATGGGCACAGTGTTATTGGCTGAAGTTCCAATGATAGATAAAGACGGAAAATGGAGTGGAAAACATGTGATGAAGCTTCTGATGGCTCTGGATACGGGCGGCGCAGTAAAACAAAGTCACTTGGACCTTTACCACGGCATCGGAGAAAAAGCAGGGGTTGAAGCGGGTCATCGCAAGCATTTTGGACGGGTTTGGGCATTTTCAAATCCATCACGCCCTGACGTATAAAAAAAATCAATGCATCTCTTTTTGAGGCCCGCTTATTAAAAAGCGGGCCTTTTGATTTTAAAAAGAAT
>CAMRDW010000046.1 GCA_947041315.1 uncultured Enterovibrio sp. | reverse complement strand
CACGGGAACAGACGATGCGCCCGTTATTTCTGGAAGCACGACGGGCGCTGTTGATACGGCAGGGTTTGATCTTAATTCAGAAGAAGCGGGGAACATTCGCGCAGAGGGTGCGGCCATTGTAAATGAAGCTGGCATGGGTCAAAGCACCACTGCGATCAGTATTGACGGTGTGCCTTATGTGTTATCCACGTTGTGGGGGGTAGATGGGACGGCCATTATCTCGAGGGTTGAAAACGACGGAAGCTTCACCGAAACGGATCGCATTTTCTACGATGAAAGTGCAGGTACGGTGACATCGAGCTCTGGTGGTGATATTACCGCACTGGTACAAAGTATGGGTATTTCTATTGGGGCACTCGGAAACGGCTTATGCCATTCGAATATGTCTGAGGTTGATGGGCAAGCGACCTTGATGTTGACCTCACATAATACCGGTTCCATTACCGCATGGCATATTTCCGATGAAGGCGAACTTTCTTTGCAGGGAGGGGCAAGCATTGGGGGCCCTCAAGCCCACATTAACGGTGGGACCTTGCGTGAAAATGTCATCTTTGAAGCGGATGATGGGACTGAATTTATCTTTGCTGCTCGCCCCCTTCAAAATCGGATTGATATTTTAGAATACAATCCATCCACAGGTGTTATCACAGAAACAGGTAACACGATCAGTGCAGGAAGGTATGTCTCTGGAATTGATATTATTACGATAGAAGGTAACAGCTTCCTTGTTTCCAGTGCATATGACAGTGTGAATACTTATGCCCTTGATAGCCTGACGGGGGAATTATCATTAACGGATTCTCAGCCTGTAACCCCTGGAAGTCATAACAGCGTTAATTTTTATCAAACCAGTGATGGCACAACCTACGCGATTTCATCAAGTGATGGGAGTGATGAAGCCTCGATATTTAAAGTGGATGCCAATGGCGACATGCTCTTAACCGACACAGTTTCGGGAGGCGGTGCGTACTTTTCATCCGCGAGTTATGTTGACGGTGAGCCCGTTTTTGTGATGCCCAATGCCACTGCTGGGGTGGATTTATACACCATTGCAAGTGATGGAACACTGGTTCATCAAAGCACCGTAACGGACATTGAAAACGACAAAACACCTCCTGTCATTGTTCAAACGCAAGACGGCAGTTATTACCTTGTGGATGCCGATGGCAATAGCGCCACGGTGAAACTTGAGGTGGATAACATCAACCCGGTTACTGTCTCTGGCACCTTGTCTATTTCAGATATCGACAGTGAGGATAACCCCGAGTTCGAAAATACCACGCTTGTCGGCGAATTCGGTACATTAACACTCATGGATGGGGCCTGGACCTATACCTTGGATGAGGCAAAAACAGAGAACATCCCTTCAAATACCACGGCCCATGACACACTCATCGTTACGGCAACAGATGGGACATCACAAGCCATTATTATCGACGTCAATCAAAAATCACAGATTTTCCCCAATAACAGTGGTATGTACATCAGTGCTGATTCGGGTATATCAGGATCTGCCGACGCCTCTGGCAATGAACATCTATTTACCTTAAATCAAGTGGTTTCTCATCAAATGACGGGGATGGGTCAAAATGGCAGCCCTGTCGATCATCGCTTTACTGTCACCGAAGAGGTTCAATCGCTCACCATCAAAGACGATGATGCCTTAATTGAGGATAATAACGGTGCGAATACGGTGGAGGGCGGGCAATCAAAAGACATGACGGCACAATCTTTGACCCAGGCGTTTGGCGATCATGGGGCTGGCGCATATATACACTCTCGCGCCTACCAAGACGTGCTCAATGAGACCACAGGTGAAACAGGCCGTTTATATCAAGTGCGCATTGCGCCCGATGGCTACGATCCGGCGACAGGCGGCATGCCTGGCGGCACCACCTATTGGGCGTTTTCAAATGGCTTTGAAGTTAATCTAGGGGACAATATTACTTTAACCGGTGCATTTTCAGCTGGCGGTAATGTTAATTACTTGGATTTATACCGCGATGATAACGATGGTGTGATAAGTGATCTTGAACAATTCGGAGTGCCATTAACCGGGCAAATTGCAGAAGGGGCCACGATCAATGACATCACCATTACAGACATTAACGGGACCCAACGCAGTGTCTTGATGTCTGATGTGCTTGTTTCCGCAGAAGGGAAAGTCACTGTTAATGCACAAGATGTGTCTCTTTTTTCTGATGGCCCTTTAACCGTTGCGATGCAAATTACTGACGTCAATGACATCACGGGGTCAGTGTCTCATTCAATCCTAAAAGACACGGGTCAAGAGACACAACACACTCTGGATGATTTGATCGCTGTTGAGGCTGTAACCCAATGGGGAACGGCAATGCAAGAGACGCTCATCGGGGATGCGACAGACAATGTGATATTCGGTGGTGCAGGAAATGACAATATCCAAGGCGGGGCGGGTCAAGATATTATCGACGGGGGCTTGGGTGATGATCTTATCTCCGGCGGAGAAGGCAATGATATCCTTGCGGGAAGCGGAGGTGCGAATACTTTCTCTTTTCTGATGGGAGACGTCAGTGATGCTACTGAGCCTGCGATTGACCATATTCTTGACTTTGATATAGAGCAAGACACCTTGAATATGGGGGATTTATTAAACTATGGCGCTGAAGATCTTCTTGGGGATTACCTGACTCTTCTTGATGATAGCGAAGGGCATGCCACCTTGAATATTTCTGCGAATGGCGATGGAAATGTCGACCAACAAGTGGTATTCGACAATATGAACGTTTCAGAAATGGCTTCCGCGTTCAGTGTGGATATTTCCGGAATGACATCAGAGCAAATCAGTAGCTCTGTTATTGATATGATGGTGCTTCAATCAAAAGTCATTCTTGATTAAATCTTCTTGCTTCAACGTGCTTGATGTAAATTGAAAATCCCCGACCTGGATCGGGGATTTTTTATATTTTTGAAAACCGGTATGAGGAAGTAGGATAAAATGAGGTCTTCCTTGTGTGAAGGCGCCCATGCCTTTTTAAGTTGAATTGAGAAAACATGAACATAAATTTGAAACAATGGGTGACAGAATCGCGTAATGCGGCAAGCGAAAATATAGACACGCTTTCTACCGTTGAGATGTTAAAAATCATCAATGAAGAAGATCAGAAAGTGGCCGTAGCCGTCGAAAAAGAAATCACCAAGATTGCTCAGGCGGTTGATGTCATTGCCTGCGCTTTTGAGAATCAAGGGCGTTTAGTGTATCTCGGGGCTGGAACCTCTGGACGTCTTGGGGTGGTTGATGCAAGTGAGTGCCCACCCACTTTTGGTACGCGTCCTTCTTTAGTGGTTGCGCTCATTGCGGGAGGGCAATCGGCTATTTTGAAGCCCATTGAAAACGCAGAAGACAATGCCTGTGCTGGTAAATCTGATTTAGAGTCCATTGATTTTTGCGCGCGTGATGTGCTTGTTGGGATTGCCGCAAGTGGACGTACTCCCTATGTTCTGGGTGGAATGGAATATGCCAAATCACTGGGTGCGAAGGTGGTTTCTTTGGCTTGTGTTCCTGACAGTGAAATGTGCAATCAAGCCGATATTTCAATTTGCCCTGTTGTGGGTCCTGAAGTGATTACAGGGTCTTCTCGGATGAAGGCGGGTACGGCACAAAAACTTGTGCTCAATATGCTCAGTACAGGAGCCATGATCCGTTTTGGAAAAGTGTACGGTAATTTGATGGTCGATGTTGAAGCCACCAATGCGAAATTACGCCAACGGCAAATCAACATTGTGATGGAAGCGACAGGGGCCAGCGCCTTTGACGCTCAGTCGGCTTTAAATGCATCAGAATGCCATTGTAAAACCGCGATTATAATGATTTTATTAGAGATTGGTGTTCAAGATGCCAAAGATCGGCTTTTACGTCATAAGGGGTTTATGCGCGGCGCTTTAAAGGAGAAATGAATTATTTTCTTTTGCTGGATGCAAACGTTAAATAAAAGCAGAAAAGAGGACGAACATGGCTTGGTTTTGCTTTATGTCTCTATCGGTAAAGAAGGCTTTAGTTTAGACTACCGCGCTTTAATCACATGAATCTAGGAATCATCATGTCTTTACCTCCTTGCCCTACGTGTAACTCTGAATATACCTATGAAGATGGCCCTTTGTTTGTTTGTCCTGAATGCGCTCATGAATGGTCACAAGACGCGGCTTTAGAATCGGATGAATCAAAAGTCATAAAAGACAGCAATGGCAATCTGCTTCAAGATGGCGACACGGTGACCGTCATTAAAGACTTAAAAGTGAAAGGTTCGTCATTGGTCGTTAAAGTGGGCACTAAGGTGAAAAACATACGCTTGGTGGATGGCGATCATGATATCGATTGTAAAATTGATGGCGTGGGTGCGATGAAATTAAAATCAGAATTCGTTAAAAAAGTGTAATTTTCTTTTTTGATTAAACCGCGCGTCTTCGTTGCGGTTTTTTTACTTGTACCCAAGATATTTGAAGGCCTAGATTGACGGAAAAGATGAAAGGTCACTGGACCCTGATTTTAGCGTCCTGAGCACAGATGAACGATGTGGTAGGTCTTTAGAAGCGCAACCAACACTCGCACCTTCAAAAGCTTTGGGGATATTTTTCTGGATGTGTTTTCTTTCTTGCCTTCTCATCCTATACCCTTCAATCTAACGCATATAAAATGCGTTCTCTTTGGGTTTTCCGTCATTTTTTCTTGAACTTTCTTTCTTGCGTTTTATTTATCCGTCGCTTTCATCTGTGGCGCATCTGTTTGGTTTGATCTCATGAAAATAAAGGTAAGTATGAAAATCTATGGGTTGTTCTTTTTGATTTTATTTTCACCTTTTGGTTTTTCAAAGGAGAGAGTACTTGTTTTTGCTGCTTCTTCTATGGCCTCTGCGCTGGATGAAATAACGAAAGAATACAAGAAAGAAACCGGAGAAAAAGTGACCGTGTCTTATGGGGCCTCTTCTGCGCTTTCACGCCAATTGGTGCAAGGCAGTCCTGCGGATATTTTTATTTCAGCCAATCAAGGCTGGATGGATTATGCCATTGAAAATAAAGTGATCAATGAAAAGACACACACACCTTGGCTGAAAAACACCTTGGTTTTGATTTCAGGGGAACCTTCGCTTAAAAGGATAAATATAAACGAAAAAGAAATAGCGGCCGCCCTGGGTGACAGCCGAATGGCGATAGCGCATCCCCAACATGTTCCTGCAGGAATTTACGCAAAAAGTGCATTAAATTATTTCCAATTGTGGTCTGTATTTGAAAATAAGATGGCATTTTCAAATACGGTTCGTGGTGCGCTTGTTTTGGTTGAGCGTCAAGAAGCGCCTTTGGGCATTGTGTATTATTCCGATGCGAAAGCCTCTTCAAAAGTGAATATTGTGGCCCGGTTTCCTTCTGTAGCACATGAAGAGATCATTTATCCTATCGCAATGACCTCTTCGGCAAGGCCGTCCACACAGGCGTTTTTTGATTTTCTTCATTCCCAAAAAGCCCAAGAAATATTAATCAACAATGGATTTTTTGTTATGCCCCTAATCAAAGAGTAACAACAAATGTTATTGACACCCACAGAGTGGGAAGCCCTTCAATTAAGTTTAAAAATTGCGTTTGTTTCTGTTTCTGTGAGTTTGCCTTTTGGGATTTTCATTGCTTGGTTATTGGCGAGAAAGCAGTTTTTTGGGAAAGCCTTATTGGATGGCTTGACGCATTTGCCTCTTGTTCTTCCCCCTGTTGTTATGGGGTATTTATTGTTGGTTGTGATGGGAAGAAAAGGTGTGGTGGGTCAATGGCTCTATGAGACCTTTGGCGTTTCTTTTTCTTTTAGTTGGAAAGGGGCGGTTTTGGCTTGTGCGCTTGTTTCATTTCCTTTGCTTGTGAGGGCGATACGTTTGTCTTTGGAATTGGTGGATACGCGCCTTGAAAATGCAGCAAGAACGCTCGGCGCCTCTTCTTTTCGTATTTTCTATACGGTAACCTTGCCTTTGATGATGCCTGGCATTTTGTCAGGATGTGTTTTGGCTTTTGCTCGCAGCCTTGGAGAGTTTGGGGCCACTATTACGTTTGTTTCAAATATACCAGGAGAAACGCAGACGATTCCTTTGGCCATGTTCACTTTTTTAGAAACGCCAGGACAAGAGCACAGCGCCATGCGTTTGTGTGTGATTTCTATTTTTATTGCGCTTGTAGCCCAATTTTGTTCTGAATGGTTTAGCCGTAAAATGAAAGCAAGGATAGGGCTCCAATGATCCAACTTGTCTTTTCATTTTCACTTCCCAATTTCTCCATCAAGATGAACGAGTCCATTCCTTCTTCTGGGATCACCGCCATTTTTGGGCGTTCAGGAGCGGGTAAAACCTCCATTATTAATCTCATCAGTGGTTTATTAACTCCCGATTCAGGGACAATTCAGGTGGGAGACGCGCTGCTTTTTGATGCTGAAAAGGGGGTTAACCTCCCAATAGAAAAGCGTCAAATTGGGTATGTCTTTCAAGACCCTCGTTTATTTCCACATATGACGGTTGAAAAGAATTTAAAGTACAGCCAAAGAACTGGAAACCGGAATAAATTCAATGAGATCGTTTCATTTTTAGATATTGAGCCTTTGCTTCAACGCTATCCAAAAGACTTATCGGGTGGAGAAAAGCAACGTGTTTCTATTGGTCGCGCTCTTTTATCCGATCCAAAACTGCTTATCATGGATGAACCCACAGCATCTTTAGATCTTCCTCGTCGCCAAGAGCTTATTTCTTATCTTTTACGTCTAACAAAAAACCTTCAAATTCCTGTGCTCTATGTCAGCCATAGCTTGGATGAAATACTGCAGCTTGCCGATCATATGTTATTGCTTGATAAAGGAAAGGTACTTGCTAATGCCTCTTTAGAAGCTGTTTGGGCTTCTGAGCACATGCGTCCTTGGTTTTCACTTAAAGAACAAAGCTCTTTGGTGATGGGGAGGATTGTTGAGCATCAAAAAGAATATGGTTTAACGCAAATGGATTTAGAAGGGCAGTGTGTTTGGGTGCCTCTTCATCATGAAGAAAAAGGCGCAATGATAAGGGTGAGAATTTTTGCGAGTGACATTTCTGTTGTAAAATCTCGTCCAAAGGACTCCAGTATCCGAAATATTATCCCGGTCGTGATTGACGCGGTGCTCCCGGTTCCTGGCAATGCTTTTTTGTGTCATTTGATTTTACGAATAGTGGATCAAACCTTATTGGCGAACATCACACGTTGGGCCTCTGATGAGCTGTGCTTATGCTCTGGAATGCCTGTTTTTGCTCAAATAAAAGGGGTGAGCATAACAAAAAGCGATATTTCAATGGGTAAGGAAACACATTGAATTTTATTGGCCTGTTTATTTGATCCTGCCTCCAATCAAGCATTTGGCATAAACATCAATCCAAAATGCAACGCTTTTTTGGTCATGCGGCCTCGATGTGATTGACGTTTTTTTCTTCGTATTTTCTTTGAAACTGCATGGGTGTTGGCAGCTCTCGCTCAGACCAATCAGAACGTCTCTTTATGCTCAGGGTTTTGACTCGTTTGCCGCCTACAGGCATTTTTAAGTGTCTTGGGTATACAATAATAATTTGGGACAGAACATGCGATTTTACGCAATCCTGACAATTTTTTTCTTGCAATTTCGTAAAATCCTAAAATTATTGCCTCTCTTAAAGAGGCATGCATTAAACGGAGTAAAATTATGCGTAAATCAATATCATTGCCAGTGATCTCTTTGTTGGCCGTTTCCTTGGTTTTGAGTGGTTGTGCGAGTAATTCAGGGGCAGGGGCTGCTGTCGGCGCTGTTGCAGGGGCGATTATCGGAAAATCAACCGGAAATAATAAGAAGAAAAGATTGTTCATTGGTGCTGCTGTTGGTGCTTTGGCGGGGAGTGCCATAGGAAGCTATATGGACAATCAAGAAGCGGCATTTCGAAATGATTTAGCCGACTCAGGTATTGATGTTGTACGTGAAGGAAATAACATTCGTTTAGTGATGCCTTCTAATGTGACTTTTGCAAGTGCTCAAAGCGCCATTTCCCCAAGTTTTAATTCAACCTTAGATGCAATTGCACGTGTAATGAAAAAATACGATAAAACCTTTTTAGCGATCGAAGGGCATTCAGACAGCACGGGAGATAAGTTATTTAATATGACCTTGTCAGAAAAACGCGCTGAAAGTGTTAAGGCTTATTTGTTGTTCCAAGGGGTCCAAAAAGATCGTGTTGATGTTTCGGGTTATGGTGATACTCAGCCTGTGGCTTCGAATGCGACGTCTCAAGGGCGTGCAAAAAACCGTAGGGTTGAAATTCAAATTATTCCAAATGAAGCAAAATAAAGCGTGATGCTTATAAAAAAGCCAGATACTTATCTGGCTTTTTTTGTTTTTCTAGCAAGCGAAAAAGAATAAAAGAGCGGTATATTCCCGTCACCTTTGAGGATGTGGGGTTGATGGTGGCGTTTTTAACGCTTCATCATACCGCGCTTCTCGCTCAGGGGCTTATCGTCCTTTTCGGGCCAGCAGTAGGTTCAAATATACCTTAGTTTTCTTCGACCTTTTGCGCTACAACGGCAAAATTTCGAGTTGGTTTTGCAATGAGAGAGCGGGTGGTTTCTTTTATATCCGTTAAAATAACCTCGATTTCATCGCCAAGTTGAAACGCTTTATTTCCATCTACAAGGATCACGCCGATGTCGCCATGGCAAGAAATCCGCTCTTTGTTATCCAAAATAAGAGGAGCCGGGACAAAGGCCATTGCACCATTTGCAATTAAACGAACTCGCATCCCCGCGCGGTTTACATCAAATATTTCTGCTTTGAAGGGGGTTTTTTCTTTTAAGTTTTCTTGCAGTAAACGACCATACAGCCAATCTGCGATATCACGTTCCGCTAGACGGTGAGATTTGCGGTGTAATGCCAATTCATCACTGATTGTGTTTTCTGGTGGTTCAATGTGTGTTTCATTTCTGATCATGGCTTTTAATAAGCGGTGATTGATCATGTCGCCGTATTTTCGGATAGGGGATGTCCAAGTTGCGTAAATCTCTAATCCCATAGCAAAATGTGGCGCTGGAGTATTGCTTATTTCACTGTAGGCTTGCATTTTTCGTATGCGATTGTCTAAGTAAGAGGCGTCTTGTTGATTAAGCCAGCGGCGAAGTGCGCTAAACCCGTCAAGCGTCGACAAAGACTCTGCGCTGACGTCTCCGCCATTTTCATTGATGAGGAGGACGGCATCAGGCTTTTTCTCTGACGCAAATCCTGAATGGGTATTAAATAGACCAAAACCAAAGTGTTGACTTAGAGCGCGTCCTGCACAAATGTTGGCGGTGATCATCGCTTCTTCTACCATGCGGTTTGCGATACGGCGTGCGTCGGCATGAATTGCGATAACATCGTTTTCTTCATTGAGTTCAAAACGGTAATCTGGGCGATCTGGGAAAGTAACGGCGTTATTTTCTCGCCAATGTATCCGCGCTTTTGCAAGCGCATGCAGTGCATGGATTTGATCCTTGATGATGTCGTTAGGCTGCCATTTGGCGGTCTTTTCATTTTCAATGAAATCAGACACTGCATCGTAAGTTAAACGGGCTTGTGATTTGAGTGTTCCTGCAAAAAAGAGCGCATCTTTCTCAATGGTTCCGTCTGAGGCGATGGTGACTTTGCAACATAATACGGGACGAATCGTATTTTCACGAAGTGAACATAGATTGTCGCTGAGGTTTCGCGGAAGCATTGGGATATTGCGCCCAGGAAGATAGATAGTGAACCCGCGTTTACGCGCTTCTTTATCTAATGTTGAATCTTGGAGGACGTAGCCTGTGGGATCCGCAATCGCGATGGTGAGAGTAAAAGTACCGTCATCATGGGCCTGAGTGTACAAGGCATCGTCCATGTCTTTGGTTGATTCATTGTCGATGGTGATAAAAGGAAGAGAAGTGAGGTCTTGGCGGTCGAGTTTTTCGTCAAGCATTTCACAATCTTCTTGATCTTTTGGCTCTTTGTTTGGTAACGCATGTTTTGCGAGAGTCACCCACCAAGGCGCGATTTTGTCGTTTGCATCGGTTACTTTTTCACTGATTTGACAGGTAAAATGAGGATCGCCTTTCAAGGGATGAGAAATCAATGTTGCAACAACCCAGTCTCCATCAGAGAGGGCATCATGTCGAAGACCTTTGCATGTTTTTGCCCGAATAGGATCTTTAAATTGGGGGCTATCAGGAAGGACATTTAAATGGCCTCTGATCATTTTTACGCGCCCAATAAAGCGGTTTAGGCTTTGAACAAGCAGTTCATCAGGTTCGGCAACCTCTTTGTCATTTTCTGTCCGGACAAGTGCGATGACTCTGTCACCATGCATTACATTTTTCATGTATATCGGAGGAATAAAGAGCGTGGTATTGCTGTCAATTTCTAAAAAACCAAAACTTTTGTCTGTGGCTTTGATTGTGCCTTCTTTTTTGGGAATGGTTTCTTTAATTTTTAGCTTAAGTTGAGCAAGTAATGGGTTATCTTGAAACATGGGCGAGATCTCAGATGATGGATGCTAACACTATACGGATTCAAGTAGCTAAATCCAAGTGATCAGATTTCTTCATTGGAAAGATGTTGGAATTGCCTTATGTTTTTTATTTTTTTGTTATAAGTATTTTTTCGTTATATATATAAACACACTCTATTTACATGATTGAGATGTTTTATTTTTAATTGAATATTTTGTATCTTATTTTTTTAGATTTAATAATGAATAAAAAGTGTTTATTTTGTTATGCAAATTCGCAAGAATCCCAATTTATACGAATGTCCGTATATTAAGGAAAAAAATAGCTTACAAAATCTCCTTGATTGACCAGAAAAGAAATTGATGTTCAGTATTTTAGCGTTTTCTTTGAGGGGGTTTTGTGTGTTTAATTGGGCAAAATGGGCGTTCGAAAATCGGATTGAAATAATAAATCTTCCTCTGTTTTGATTCTCTTTTTTACCTAATAAATGAATATTTGTGAACTTGTTCAATTTTCTCTGGCTTTATTTGGTTTAATAGCGCAATATGCTCAGCCTTATCTTTCGAGGCCCGTAGCGTTAGTTACTGTTACAGTGAGTAGGACATCATTATTTATAGATAATAGATTGGTCCTGTATCAGTAAGTATTAACAGTGAGCAACCGCTAACAGGGGCCCCGTTTCTTTCATTCTTATGTTGGGATCCCAATGCAAAATACTGTTATTACTGAATTTCGCCAGTTAGATTTATCAGAAAATATTCTTATCGCTTTAGATGATATCGGTTTTACGTCACCAACCCCGATTCAAGCTGCTTCTATTCCTCTTCTTATGACAGGAATTGATGCTTTAGGAAAAGCCCAAACGGGCACAGGAAAAACGGCTGCCTTTTCTTTGCCACTCCTGAATAAATTAAATTTAACGCAACGCAAACCACAGGCCATCGTTATGGCTCCAACGCGTGAGCTTGCGATTCAAGTGGCTGCAGAAATTAAGTTACTTGGTAAAAAAATTCAAGGTTTGACTGTTCTTGAAATTTACGGCGGGGCGTCTATTACCGACCAAATCCGTGCGTTGCGTTCGGGGGCTCATATTATTGTGGGTACACCAGGACGCGTCAAAGACTTAATCAACCGTGATCGCCTTCAACTTGATGAAGTACATACCTTTATTTTAGATGAAGCGGACGAAATGCTGAAAATGGGCTTTGTCGATGATGTGACTTGGATCATGGAACAAGCCCCTGAAACGGCGCAACGCGTGCTTTTTTCTGCCACCATGCCTCCCATGGTAAAAGACATTGTTGACCGTTTTTTACGGACTCCAGCACGTATCGATGTGGCCGGCAGCAACCGAACCGTCGAAAAAGTAGAGCAACAATTTTGGGTTGTTAAAGGCGTTGAAAAAGAAGAGGCGATGGCGCGTTTTCTTGAAATTGAACAAACCGATGCCTCCATTGTTTTTGTTCGTACTCGCCAAGATACTGAGCGTTTAGCGGATTGGCTCTCTGCTCGTGGCTTTAAAGTGGCTGCATTGCATGGGGATATTCCTCAGTCTTTACGTGAGCGTACTGTTGATCATATTAAAAGTGGTGTGATTGACATTTTGATAGCAACCGATGTTGTGGCGCGTGGACTGGATGTCGCCCGTATCACGCATGTATTTAATTTTGACATTACAAATGATGTTGAATCTTATATTCACCGCATTGGTCGTACCGGTCGCGCAGGTCGTGCTGGTAAGGCAATTTTGTTGGTTCGCACCAATCAAATTCGGATGTTGAGAACGATTGAGCGTGTGACTTCAACGCGCATGGAAGAAATTCAGTTGCCCTTGCGTGATACTGTTGCTGAAGCTCGCTTAGCCCGTTTAGCGGTTGAACTTCAGGAGCAAAAAGAATCAGAAAACTTGGACGTTTTTGTGGGTCTTATTGAGAAATTAAAAACCGAAATTGATGTTGATGCAGTAACCTTGGCAGCGATTTTACTTAAACGTCAACAGGGTAATCGCCCCTTATTTTATACCGGTCCAGATCCAATGATTGCAGCGATTGAGAGAGACAGTCGCCGTCGTCGTGATGATCGTGAAGCCAGAGATCGTGCTCCAAGAGACAATGCTCGAGGTGAACGTCGTCATCAAGGCTCTACGGATTGGGATATTTATCAATTGCAAGTGGGTCGTGAACAAGGTGTTCAAGTAAAAGACATTGTGGGTGCAATTGCAAATGAACTTGGCCTCGAGAAGCAATCTATCGGCTCCATTAAACTTGCCCCTTCTTGTACTTATGTTCAACTTCCAAAGACCATGTCAACAGAGATTTTGACTCAATTAAAACAACTTCGTATTCGTCAAAAAGCGACGGAAGCGAAATTGGTTGATGGACATGTGGATATGGACCCACCTCGTCGTCGTAGTGGGGGTTCTGATCGTAATGGACCACGTCGTGATGATCGTCCTCGTAGTGCTGATGATCGTTCGAACAGAACGGGTGGTGAACGCCGTTATAATCGTGACCGTTCTTCAACGCCATCTTCAACGGACAGACGTCCTCCTCGTACCGATCGCCGTCCAGCGGTTGTATAAATAAGAAACCGGCGAAAGCCGGTTTTTTTTTATTCAAAAACAAACACTGAGACAAATGTCACGTCCCTTTATCTCTAGTATGTCACTTGAGCCTATCGCCTTCTTTTAGGTGGATCAGGTGTTAAAGGATTTTTTAGAGAAGGACAAAAGGCCAATGTTTCAAGCGAATGCTTATTTAGAATTGCCTTATTTTGATATGGCGCCGCTTCCTCTTCTTCTCATAAATGAGACTGGTGAGATTCTCCATTCGAACCGAGAAAGTGACCTTTTCTTTTGCTCGGATCCCCCATCAAAAAAGCTTGACCACTATTTATCTCATGATGTTTGGAATAGCATTCTTCTTTATTATGCCAGTGTATCTGAATACTCTGAGCGAATTCCTTTTAAAAAAATCATTCAGTTAAAAAATTCGAATAGAAACTACCTGCTAAAAATAAGTCTGGCTATTGTGAAGCCAAAAAAAATATTTGTTGTTGCATTTATGCCTTACCAGGTAGAACAAGAAATTGACTTTAAACTGCTTGAGTCCTTGCCTGTGAGCATGGCGATTGTTGATTCAAAAGGAAATTTTTTAAGAGTAAATTCAGCTTTCTCTCATTTGCTGGGGATTAAAGAAGAAAAATTAATAAATATGAATGATCTGGATGTGACTTATTTACCTGATGCAGAAAAAGAAACTGAAATCCGTCGTAATGTGCTTCAGAAATCAGGAATGGGTTATCAGCTTGATAAACGTTATTTTGATCTAAATGAAAAACCCATTTGGGTACGTACTTTTGTTTCGTTAATCGGGGATATTTCATCGAAAACAGCCTTTTTGATCGCCGCTTTTGATATTCATCAAGAAAAACAATTTCAAGAATTGATCATTACCTCGGAGAGTCGATTCCGAATGATGGCAGAAAATGTACGCTGTGTTGTTTGGATGTCTGCATTTGATCCTATGAGCTTGCTTTATGTCAATCGTTGTTACGATGACGTTTGGGAAGAGTCGGTTGAAAGTCTCTATTCTGATGCTCGTGCATTTCTTAATAAAGTACATTCATCAGAAAAAGAACGGGTTCTCAAAACGCGTTTTTCTTCTTCATTAGAGCCTTGGTGTATCAATTACCGTCTTAATTTTGAAGATGGGCGGATTAAACATATTCGTGACACGGGTCACTGCGTTTTTGATGCAAAAGGCACCTTAATTTATAGGGTTGGGACCCTTACAGACATCACTGCAGAAATCCAACAGCGTGATAACATGACAACAATGGCCAAAAAATTAAGAAAACTGGTTGATTTTGATACTTTAACGGGCATTAAATCACGTCGTGCCATCATGAATGACATTGACGACGCATTTCAACATTATTTATTGACAAGTGAAACCTCTGTTTTGATCTACATCGATGCAAATGGTTTTAAAAGTATCAATGACACTTATGGTCATGAAGTTGGTGATCTGGTTTTAAGGGCTATTTCTAGACATCTTGCCGTGAATATTCGGGATACCGATGTTGCTGGACGCATGGGAGGGGATGAATTTGTAATTCTGCTTCGACAAACCTCTCTTTGCGATATTCCACCGATATTGGAGCGTCTTTCTCGAAAAATTGAATCTCCTGAGTTCCCAGAAAATTTGATGGTTTCATTGAGTCTTGGAGCCATTGAGTTATCTTCAGATATTTTTACAGCGGATCATTGGTTAAGTGAGGCGGATAAAATAATGTATCAAAATAAACGAGTGTATAGAAAAATTAACAGAGCAATTTAGGCAAGATTTTGTTTCAAAACTGACTTAAGGCACTGACATTGCGGGTAGTTTCAAAGCTGACAGCTATATGAAGAAACCGACTCCACCTAAGCTGAAGGTGAGTGTAGACAACACCCACTCAGCGTCAAAGGCGACGGGTATAGTAAGGTATCCATCGATTAGAGCGTTTTTTGAATGAGGTATTAAATAAGGAAGCACTCAATATTTTATAAAAAGTACCGAAATTTCCTCATGAGGGAGGGTTAATATAACCATCATTGCGCACATGAAAAAATAATATTGCTTTCTAGGTCATCTCACAAAACAGTGCCCACAAGCCCGTATCTGAAGGTCATGCTACGTGAAAAATTTGTCTTTCAATTTTAATTTCAACATCAAATGTTAAAATATCGAGGTTCGGTGCGAAATGACGGATATAAAGTGGCATCCTCATGGGAATAACGATATTCCGCTGACAGACCATACGTTAGAGTGACTGATACGAGGCGATCTTTTATGGCGAGAATGCCTTCACATCGAGCAGAATTTTGCTATACCCCTCACCTTTAAAACTGCGTGGGTGTTGACTGCTCTCGCCAATCACATAGTCGATCTATGCTCAGGGCCTTCACTCGTTTTCCGCCTAGATGCATCTTAAAGTGTCTTGGGTATATAACTGAATAGTTTCCTTTCTTGAAACAGCCAAGTATTTCTATTTCCCGAATAAATCGTTGATCTAATTCTGCATGAATAGAGTTGATTATTTCACTCTAAAATAAGGATTCAATTCGCCCTCAATCTCTTGCGTTTGAACAGGCCCCGCGTTTTATCTAGACAAATTTAATGGGTTAAATCTCATTATTTTGGTAAGTAGTTTGAGCTAGGTGAGATTATTCGTGCTCATTTTTTATCGACATTTTAATAAGAAAAATCACATGTGGAAGAGCGAATTCGAATCGATGATTTGACACTCAATAGATCCTCATGAGTGAATGCATTTTGCTTAAAATAGAAAGGGAGGGATGTAATTTTATTGTTAAATTAAGTGATTTTAAAGTGGAGTGTAATTGTGTTTTATTGGTGTAATTAGCAAAGCTGTAATAATGTTGGATTTTAATTTTATTGAGTGATATAGAATCTCGAATATTCTCGTTATTATGATGTTTTGGTTGTGTGATGTTGTTTCTATCTTAAAAATTTTTTCTTCTTTTTATCTTATTTTGCACTGTATAATAATCCAGTCTTTATATATATGAGTAACGATTAATGAAAAAATATGCATTAAAAGCAGTGGCATCAATCCTTTTGACTGCTTCTTTGACGGGATGTATTGGACAAATGGCCACCTCAGGAATGGTCATGAAATTTAACCTGAGTGTTGTGGATAATCGTTATGGACGTGCAGGTCTGTATTTATTGATGAGCCCTGTTTACGGTTTGGCGGCGACTGCGGATTTGTTTATTTTTAATTCCATTGAGTTTTGGACCGGAACAAACCCTATCTCGGGGAAATCGCCCGCTGTAGCAGATACGCCTATGAATGCAATTATTAAAATAAACAATAAACTGAGCAAAGAGCTAAGAACGGCCCCCATTAAGTTATCTTCTGCGAGTGTAAAGCAAATTGATGATAATACTCTTGAAATGTCGGTAAGTTACCTTGATGGTTCGAGCCAGATCCTACGTGGTGAAAAAGAAGCTGAAGGGGTTAAATTTTATTTAGATAATGAATTTATAACGTCTGTTTCTTTTGATGAAATGAATTCCTATGTGGCTTCACGCGTTTAGTTTGTCGTCATTTTTAATATAAGAAACGCCTCAAAAGTCTTTGAGGCGTTTTTTTAATGGATATTTAGATTTTAACTTGAATGGGCCCAGTAAAGACATTCACATTGGGGGCTGTACCTTTGAATTTCTCATAATTGACGATGCACGTGTATGCGCTGCATGCTTGAGCGAGCTCAGAGGTACCCACATCTAAACTGACCGTATTTGGGTCTCCATAAGTATCTATTGCATTTATTTCAGAAGAGAGGGGGCCGTACCAGGCTCCTTCTTGAATGCGGATCACGCCTCTTGGGTAGTTTTCTGAAATCACAGCACCTGCAATCAATTGCCCACGGTCGTTAAAAACGCGAATTAAGTCTCCTTGATGAATTCCTTTTTCTTTTGCATCTTCGGGATTAAGGTAGGCCGGCTCTCTGCCTTTCACTGTGTACGTTGCGCGTAGAGCGGGGGACTCACACATTTGTGAATGTAATCGTTTTTCCGGATGGCAAGACTGTAACCAAAATGGGAATTTATCTGATCCTGGTCCGCCGTGAGAACGTTCGTGTTTTTCAAACCACATAGGGTGCTCTTGGCAATATTTATACCCAAAACTACCAATTTTGCGACTGCTGATTTCTATAAACCCGGATGGGGTACCGAGAGGATTTAATTCGGGATCTTCTCTAAATAATGCATGCCTTACATAGGTACTTCCTTCACCAAAACTGATGTAGCCCTCTTTCCAAAATGTATTGAAATCGGGCATTTCAAAATTGCCTTTATTGGCGATAACGCATTCATTATAGAGTTTTTTTATCCAATCCATTTCAGATCGGTCTTGTGAAAAGTCTTTGTCTTTTTTATCCCCAAAACGCGCGGTTAAACCTTTAAAAATTTCAAAATCGGTGCGTGATTGATAGAGAGGGTCCACCAATTTATGCATGGCCAATAAACCCGTTGCAGAATAGGCGCCATAGAGATCAATATCATTTCGTTCAAATTGAGTGCAAGCAGGAAGAACAATATCAGAAAAACGACAGCTTGCTGTCCATGCATAATCTATCGTAATGGCTGTTTCGATGTTGTAATAGGCTTTTTTCATTCGGTTATGATCTTGGTGGTGATTCCAAGGGTTATTGCCGCTCACAACGACCATTTTAATTGGAGGTAATTTTACTTTGTTTCCGTTGTAATTAATTATTTTTCCTGGCTCTTCAATAGCTTCGATCCACCTTGCAACGGGTATTGTGCTTGCGTAACCTTTGAAATCGCCCTCATGTAAAGCGCTCATGCCAGCATCAAGATTTCGAGGGAACCCTCCTGGACCAGAAGCGCCCGTTGCGGGCTCTCCTATTCCACTGTAGTGATGAGCATAAGATACCCCTCCACCGGGTAAACCTATGTCTCCTAACATACTGGCTATGACGGCTCCCATCCAATAAGGTTGTTCTCCATGTTGTTGACGTTGAATACACCAACCAAACATAATTTGAGTACGAGAGCGGGCAAGCATTCTTGAAAATTCACGAATTTTTTCAGAAGGTATACCACAAATCTCTGAGGCCCATTCTGGTGTTTTTTCAATGTTATCTTTTGTTTTCCCCATTACATACTGAATGAAATCTTCAAAACCAATACAGTAAAGATCAACAAATTCTTTGTTATAGAGGGCTTCTTTATATAGCGTGTGAGCAATGGCGAGCATAAAAGGAACATCTGTTTGAGGGTGTATATACAGCTGTTTACAACCTAGATAATTTTGAGTTTGGGATTTCACAGGATCAACTGAAATGACTTCAATTTCACCTGATGCAACTTTCTTTTTGAGCTCAGCAAAATACTCATAAACGTCATGAGTGGGGCATTGCCAGCCGACTTGTGCATTTTTTAGCGGGTCATTGGACCATATAATGATTTGTTTTGCGTGTTTTAGCACTAAAGACCAAGATGTTTGTTGTGCATAGACCTCTGTAGAACCTAAGATGTAGGGCAAAATGGTTTGCCCAGCCCCCGTTGAATAATCACCTATTTTTTTTACAAATTGACCATGCATTGCAAGAGCGCGTTGCATATGGGTTGTACAGCTGTGAAATTGACCCGTTTGTCTCCAACCTGTTTGCCCCCCCAGTAATGCTGAGGGTCCATAGGTTTTTTGGACCCGCTCTAATTCATTGTAAAAAAGATCCAGGGCTTGATCCCAAGTGACACGTACAAATCGGTTGTCACCTCTTGTTTTATTCCAATTTTTTGAACGTGTTAGCCAATCAAGACGGACCATTGGGTAGCGAACGCGAGAGGGGTTATAGATCATTCCTTTTATGCCATCGAGCATTTTGGTTGGGTATTTATCGTGAGGAAAAGGGACAACTTCACTCACTTCACCGCCAAGGATCCGTGCACGAAACGCGCCCCAATGGGATCCTGAGGTACGCCAGGTCCCTTCGGTTAATTCTGGATTTACGTTTGCATTTACGTCTGTTGAGACAAGTAAACTTGGACCTATCACGGCGGTTGCACTGACAGAAAGCAAGCCTTTTAGAAATGTTCTTCTATTGATTGTCATTTTTTTCGCCCTCCGCATGTCCTACAAAATCACTGGAATGTTTTTGTAAATATTTCAATACGAGTGTTTGAGTCGCCTGATCAAAATTAACAAAGCCCATCATTCCATCAAACATTCCTGGCCATGTATTGGCATCGAAGTGGCTCTCATCGGGTTGGGTATGGCACAAGCTGCAATTGGTGTCATAAGATGCTTTTGCTTCTGTCCAGATGGGTTCGATGCTATCGATAAATTCAGATTTTTTAGTCCATAGGTCAACTTCGATGCGTTGCCAGGTTAATCCTGTTAATTTGTCTTCTTTTGTTTCAAATGTTCGAACATCGGTTTTACTTTGTGCAACTTCTTTTGATAATGCAGCGGAGGGGATGTTGAGTGCGAACTCTTCATAAATGACGCGTCCAAATCCTTTCATTTTGCGCCAACCGGATAAAGAAATTTTGACTGTCGTATCTGTTTGTTCCATAACACTCACTTTTGTGGCAGGCTCTAGTACTCCCGCATTTGTGCTGAGCTCAGGGTCTAAAAATAAATTCAAAAAATTCACACTGTAAATCGGTTCTTTATTAACATATCTTGTGCTATGAGAGATTGAAATGAGTTTTCCAAGCATGCCACCTGTGGAGCTCATTTCTGCGGGAAGGGCATGAGCAATGCCTTTATGGCAATCAATGCAGCTTTGATCTCGTTCTGCGGCTTGGCGCATTTGTACTCGGGCTGCGGGCCTTAAATTCTCAAGTTGCATACTTTCGTATTTATGGCAATATTTGCATTCTTTAGAGCCATTTGCAGAAAACCGACTCCATTCATTTTGTGCAAGGCGCAACCGATGATCTAAGAACTTTTCTCGTGTATCGATAACACCAAATATTTGAGCAAAAACCTCTTTACTGGCTTGCATTTTTCGGGCTATTTTATCTGTCCAATTATGAGGAACATGGCAGTCAGGACAGGTTGCTCGAACGCCTGAATTATTTGACCAATGGGGTGTTTTTTGTAATTCTGGGTAAACATTGTCACGCATTTCATGGCATGAAATACAAAATTTTTCTGTATTTGTCCATTCCATCGCGGTATTAAACCCCCCCCAGAAAATGACACCGGCAATAAATCCACCGAGTGTCAAAACACCCAAACTGATTTTTGATGCAGGGCTTTTCATTGCTTTCCATAGATTTTGTATAAATTTCTTCATTGCGATCTGCTCTTTTCAAAAAGTGGATGTATTCGTTAGCCATGTCCTGGAAGACCAAAAAGAAAAAGCTGACTCATCCATATTGCAAACCCGTAACCACCAATAAAAATGATGCTTAAAACGGGAAATAAGATGAGAGTGATAAAAAAAAATGCGTGCCATTCAAGTTTTTTCTCTTCTTCATTTATATTTTTGGATTCGTCATTTTTCATGGAATTGTCCTCATCGATATGTCTGTTCTGGATATAAGTAATGAAAACATCCTGCTTACAAGCAAGGTATAAAAGAGATTTTTACATTTTTTAGAACAAGAATGAGATAGAAAAAGACACTCAAATTCGATTAGGAAATTAAAGGGTGACGGTTGCCTTCTTATCTTCTTGTTTTTCTTGAAATAATTTATTTTATAATTTTAATTTCGTTATTGTTTTTTATTTAAGAAATACTTCAAAAAAATCCTTTTGCATTATCTTTTTTTAATTTATTAAAATAAATCATAACGTCTCATTGCGTTTTTATAATTAGTATTTATCTTGGAAAGTAAATATAACGAATTGAAGTCAATGTATTTTTAATGGATAGTATTTTATTTTTAATGTTCTATTTTCACTTTCATTTTAGAGGATACTTTATTCTTTTCTGTCTTTTTGTTGATGCATATACTTAGATTGCAGCAATGACCTACACACCTAACAAATAAGAATAAGTGTTGCGCAGCCAACACTTCTATTCGGGTGTTGAACAA
>CAMRDW010000045.1 GCA_947041315.1 uncultured Enterovibrio sp. | reverse complement strand
GTTCAACACCCGAATAGAAGTGTTGGCTGCGCAACACTTATTCTTATTTGTTAGGTGTGTAGGTCATTGCTGCAATCTAAGTATATGCATCAACAAAAAGACAGAAAAGAATAAAGTATCCTCTAAAATGAAAGTGAAAATAGAACATTAAAAATAAAATACTATCCATTAAAAATACATTGACTTCAATTCGTTATATTTACTTTCCAAGATAAATACTAATTATAAAAACGCAATGAGACGTTATGATTTATTTTAATAAATTAAAAAAAGATAATGCAAAAGGATTTTTTTGAAGTATTTCTTAAATAAAAAACAATAACGAAATTAAAATTATAAAATAAATTATTTCAAGAAAAACAAGAAGATAAGAAGGCAACCGTCACCCTTTAATTTCCTAATCGAATTTGAGTGTCTTTTTCTATCTCATTCTTGTTCTAAAAAATGTAAAAATCTCTTTTATACCTTGCTTGTAAGCAGGATGTTTTCATTACTTATATCCAGAACAGACATATCGATGAGGACAATTCCATGAAAAATGACGAATCCAAAAATATAAATGAAGAAGAGAAAAAACTTGAATGGCACGCATTTTTTTTTATCACTCTCATCTTATTTCCCGTTTTAAGCATCATTTTTATTGGTGGTTACGGGTTTGCAATATGGATGAGTCAGCTTTTTCTTTTTGGTCTTCCAGGACATGGCTAACGAATACATCCACTTTTTGAAAAGAGCAGATCGCAATGAAGAAATTTATACAAAATCTATGGAAAGCAATGAAAAGCCCTGCATCAAAAATCAGTTTGGGTGTTTTGACACTCGGTGGATTTATTGCCGGTGTCATTTTCTGGGGGGGGTTTAATACCGCGATGGAATGGACAAATACAGAAAAATTTTGTATTTCATGCCATGAAATGCGTGACAATGTTTACCCAGAATTACAAAAAACACCCCATTGGTCAAATAATTCAGGCGTTCGAGCAACCTGTCCTGACTGCCATGTTCCTCATAATTGGACAGATAAAATAGCCCGAAAAATGCAAGCCAGTAAAGAGGTTTTTGCTCAAATATTTGGTGTTATCGATACACGAGAAAAGTTCTTAGATCATCGGTTGCGCCTTGCACAAAATGAATGGAGTCGGTTTTCTGCAAATGGCTCTAAAGAATGCAAATATTGCCATAAATACGAAAGTATGCAACTTGAGAATTTAAGGCCCGCAGCCCGAGTACAAATGCGCCAAGCCGCAGAACGAGATCAAAGCTGCATTGATTGCCATAAAGGCATTGCTCATGCCCTTCCCGCAGAAATGAGCTCCACAGGTGGCATGCTTGGAAAACTCATTTCAATCTCTCATAGCACAAGATATGTTAATAAAGAACCGATTTACAGTGTGAATTTTTTGAATTTATTTTTAGACCCTGAGCTCAGCACAAATGCGGGAGTACTAGAGCCTGCCACAAAAGTGAGTGTTATGGAACAAACAGATACGACAGTCAAAATTTCTTTATCCGGTTGGCGCAAAATGAAAGGATTTGGACGCGTCATTTATGAAGAGTTCGCACTCAACATCCCCTCCGCTGCATTATCAAAAGAAGTTGCACAAAGTAAAACCGATGTTCGAACATTTGAAACAAAAGAAGACAAATTAACAGGATTAACCTGGCAACGCATCGAAGTTGACCTATGGACTAAAAAATCTGAATTTATCGATAGCATCGAACCCATCTGGACAGAAGCAAAAGCATCTTATGACACCAATTGCAGCTTGTGCCATACCCAACCCGATGAGAGCCACTTCGATGCCAATACATGGCCAGGAATGTTTGATGGAATGATGGGCTTTGTTAATTTTGATCAGGCGACTCAAACACTCGTATTGAAATATTTACAAAAACATTCCAGTGATTTTGTAGGACATGCGGAGGGCGAAAAAAATGACAATCAATAGAAGAACATTTCTAAAAGGCTTGCTTTCTGTCAGTGCAACCGCCGTGATAGGTCCAAGTTTACTTGTCTCAACAGACGTAAATGCAAACGTAAATCCAGAATTAACCGAAGGGACCTGGCGTACCTCAGGATCCCATTGGGGCGCGTTTCGTGCACGGATCCTTGGCGGTGAAGTGAGTGAAGTTGTCCCTTTTCCTCACGATAAATACCCAACCAAAATGCTCGATGGCATAAAAGGAATGATCTATAACCCCTCTCGCGTTCGCTACCCAATGGTCCGTCTTGATTGGCTAACACGTTCAAAAAATTGGAATAAAACAAGAGGTGACAACCGATTTGTACGTGTCACTTGGGATCAAGCCCTGGATCTTTTTTACAATGAATTAGAGCGGGTCCAAAAAACCTATGGACCCTCAGCATTACTGGGGGGGCAAACAGGTTGGAGACAAACGGGTCAATTTCACAGCTGTACAACCCATATGCAACGCGCTCTTGCAATGCATGGTCAATTTGTAAAAAAAATAGGTGATTATTCAACGGGGGCTGGGCAAACCATTTTGCCCTACATCTTAGGTTCTACAGAGGTCTATGCACAACAAACATCTTGGTCTTTAGTGCTAAAACACGCAAAACAAATCATTATATGGTCCAATGACCCGCTAAAAAATGCACAAGTCGGCTGGCAATGCCCCACTCATGACGTTTATGAGTATTTTGCTGAGCTCAAAAAGAAAGTTGCATCAGGTGAAATTGAAGTCATTTCAGTTGATCCTGTGAAATCCCAAACTCAAAATTATCTAGGTTGTAAACAGCTGTATATACACCCTCAAACAGATGTTCCTTTTATGCTCGCCATTGCTCACACGCTATATAAAGAAGCCCTCTATAACAAAGAATTTGTTGATCTTTACTGTATTGGTTTTGAAGATTTCATTCAGTATGTAATGGGGAAAACAAAAGATAACATTGAAAAAACACCAGAATGGGCCTCAGAGATTTGTGGTATACCTTCTGAAAAAATTCGTGAATTTTCAAGAATGCTTGCCCGCTCTCGTACTCAAATTATGTTTGGTTGGTGTATTCAACGTCAACAACATGGAGAACAACCTTATTGGATGGGAGCCGTCATAGCCAGTATGTTAGGAGACATAGGTTTACCCGGTGGAGGGGTATCTTATGCTCATCACTACAGTGGAATAGGAGAGCCCGCAACGGGCGCTTCTGGTCCAGGAGGGTTCCCTCGAAATCTTGATGCTGGCATGAGCGCTTTACATGAGGGCGATTTCAAAGGTTACGCAAGCACAATACCCGTTGCAAGGTGGATCGAAGCTATTGAAGAGCCAGGAAAAATAATTAATTACAACGGAAACAAAGTAAAATTACCTCCAATTAAAATGGTCGTTGTGAGCGGCAATAACCCTTGGAATCACCACCAAGATCATAACCGAATGAAAAAAGCCTATTACAACATCGAAACAGCCATTACGATAGATTATGCATGGACAGCAAGCTGTCGTTTTTCTGATATTGTTCTTCCTGCTTGCACTCAATTTGAACGAAATGATATTGATCTCTATGGCGCCTATTCTGCAACGGGTTTATTGGCCATGCATAAATTGGTGGACCCTCTCTATCAATCACGCACCGATTTTGAAATTTTTAAAGGTTTAACCGCGCGTTTTGGGGATAAAAAAGACAAAGACTTTTCACAAGACCGATCTGAAATGGATTGGATAAAAAAACTCTATAATGAATGCGTTATCGCCAATAAAGGCAATTTTGAAATGCCCGATTTCAATACATTTTGGAAAGAGGGCTACATCAGTTTTGGTGAAGGAAGTACCTATGTAAGGCATGCATTATTTAGAGAAGATCCCGAATTAAATCCTCTCGGTACCCCATCCGGGTTTATAGAAATCAGCAGTCGCAAAATTGGTAGTTTTGGGTATAAATATTGCCAAGAGCACCCTATGTGGTTTGAAAAACACGAACGTTCTCACGGCGGACCAGGATCAGATAAATTCCCATTTTGGTTACAGTCTTGCCATCCGGAAAAACGATTACATTCACAAATGTGTGAGTCCCCCGCTCTACGCGCAACGTACACAGTGAAAGGCAGAGAGCCGGCCTACCTTAATCCCGAAGATGCAAAAGAAAAAGGAATTCATCAAGGAGACTTAATTCGCGTTTTTAACGACCGTGGGCAATTGATTGCAGGTGCTGTGATTTCAGAAAACTACCCAAGAGGCGTGATCCGCATTCAAGAAGGAGCCTGGTACGGCCCCCTCTCTTCTGAAATAAATGCAATAGATACTTATGGAGACCCAAATACGGTCAGTTTAGATGTGGGTACCTCTGAGCTCGCTCAAGCATGCAGCGCATACACGTGCATCGTCAATTATGAGAAATTCAAAGGTACAGCCCCCAATGTGAATGTCTTTACTGGGCCCATTCAAGTTAAAATCTAAATATCCATTAAAAAAACGCCTCAAAGACTTTTGAGGCGTTTCTTATATTAAAAATGACGACAAACTAAACGCGTGAAGCCACATAGGAATTCATTTCATCAAAAGAAACAGACGTTATAAATTCATTATCTAAATAAAATTTAACCCCTTCAGCTTCTTTTTCACCACGTAGGATCTGGCTCGAACCATCAAGGTAACTTACCGACATTTCAAGAGTATTATCATCAATTTGCTTTACACTCGCAGAAGATAACTTAATGGGGGCCGTTCTTAGCTCTTTGCTCAGTTTATTGTTTATTTTAATAATTGCATTCATAGGCGTATCTGCTACAGCGGGCGATTTCCCCGAGATAGGGTTTGTTCCGGTCCAAAACTCAATGGAATTAAAAATAAACAAATCCGCAGTCGCCGCCAAACCGTAAACAGGGCTCATCAATAAATACAGACCTGCACGTCCATAACGATTATCCACAACACTCAGGTTAAATTTCATGACCATTCCTGAGGTGGCCATTTGTCCAATACATCCCGTCAAAGAAGCAGTCAAAAGGATTGATGCCACTGCTTTTAATGCATATTTTTTCATTAATCGTTACTCATATATATAAAGACTGGATTATTATACAGTGCAAAATAAGATAAAAAGAAGAAAAAATTTTTAAGATAGAAACAACATCACACAACCAAAACATCATAATAACGAGAATATTCGAGATTCTATATCACTCAATAAAATTAAAATCCAACATTATTACAGCTTTGCTAATTACACCAATAAAACACAATTACACTCCACTTTAAAATCACTTAATTTAACAATAAAATTACATCCCTCCCTTTCTATTTTAAGCAAAATGCATTCACTCATGAGGATCTATTGAGTGTCAAATCATCGATTCGAATTCGCTCTTCCACATGTGATTTTTCTTATTAAAATGTCGATAAAAAATGAGCACGAATAATCTCACCTAGCTCAAACTACTTACCAAAATAATGAGATTTAACCCATTAAATTTGTCTAGATAAAACGCGGGGCCTGTTCAAACGCAAGAGATTGAGGGCGAATTGAATCCTTATTTTAGAGTGAAATAATCAACTCTATTCATGCAGAATTAGATCAACGATTTATTCGGGAAATAGAAATACTTGGCTGTTTCAAGAAAGGAAACTATTCAGTTATATACCCAAGACACTTTAAGATGCATCTAGGCGGAAAACGAGTGAAGGCCCTGAGCATAGATCGACTATGTGATTGGCGAGAGCAGTCAACACCCACGCAGTTTTAAAGGTGAGGGGTATAGCAAAATTCTGCTCGATGTGAAGGCATTCTCGCCATAAAAGATCGCCTCGTATCAGTCACTCTAACGTATGGTCTGTCAGCGGAATATCGTTATTCCCATGAGGATGCCACTTTATATCCGTCATTTCGCACCGAACCTCGATATTTTAACATTTGATGTTGAAATTAAAATTGAAAGACAAATTTTTCACGTAGCATGACCTTCAGATACGGGCTTGTGGGCACTGTTTTGTGAGATGACCTAGAAAGCAATATTATTTTTTCATGTGCGCAATGATGGTTATATTAACCCTCCCTCATGAGGAAATTTCGGTACTTTTTATAAAATATTGAGTGCTTCCTTATTTAATACCTCATTCAAAAAACGCTCTAATCGATGGATACCTTACTATACCCGTCGCCTTTGACGCTGAGTGGGTGTTGTCTACACTCACCTTCAGCTTAGGTGGAGTCGGTTTCTTCATATAGCTGTCAGCTTTGAAACTACCCGCAATGTCAGTGCCTTAAGTCAGTTTTGAAACAAAATCTTGCCTAAATTGCTCTGTTAATTTTTCTATACACTCGTTTATTTTGATACATTATTTTATCCGCCTCACTTAACCAATGATCCGCTGTAAAAATATCTGAAGATAACTCAATGGCTCCAAGACTCAATGAAACCATCAAATTTTCTGGGAACTCAGGAGATTCAATTTTTCGAGAAAGACGCTCCAATATCGGTGGAATATCGCAAAGAGAGGTTTGTCGAAGCAGAATTACAAATTCATCCCCTCCCATGCGTCCAGCAACATCGGTATCCCGAATATTCACGGCAAGATGTCTAGAAATAGCCCTTAAAACCAGATCACCAACTTCATGACCATAAGTGTCATTGATACTTTTAAAACCATTTGCATCGATGTAGATCAAAACAGAGGTTTCACTTGTCAATAAATAATGTTGAAATGCGTCGTCAATGTCATTCATGATGGCACGACGTGATTTAATGCCCGTTAAAGTATCAAAATCAACCAGTTTTCTTAATTTTTTGGCCATTGTTGTCATGTTATCACGCTGTTGGATTTCTGCAGTGATGTCTGTAAGGGTCCCAACCCTATAAATTAAGGTGCCTTTTGCATCAAAAACGCAGTGACCCGTGTCACGAATATGTTTAATCCGCCCATCTTCAAAATTAAGACGGTAATTGATACACCAAGGCTCTAATGAAGAAGAAAAACGCGTTTTGAGAACCCGTTCTTTTTCTGATGAATGTACTTTATTAAGAAATGCACGAGCATCAGAATAGAGACTTTCAACCGACTCTTCCCAAACGTCATCGTAACAACGATTGACATAAAGCAAGCTCATAGGATCAAATGCAGACATCCAAACAACACAGCGTACATTTTCTGCCATCATTCGGAATCGACTCTCCGAGGTAATGATCAATTCTTGAAATTGTTTTTCTTGATGAATATCAAAAGCGGCGATCAAAAAGGCTGTTTTCGATGAAATATCCCCGATTAACGAAACAAAAGTACGTACCCAAATGGGTTTTTCATTTAGATCAAAATAACGTTTATCAAGCTGATAACCCATTCCTGATTTCTGAAGCACATTACGACGGATTTCAGTTTCTTTTTCTGCATCAGGTAAATAAGTCACATCCAGATCATTCATATTTATTAATTTTTCTTCTTTAATCCCCAGCAAATGAGAGAAAGCTGAATTTACTCTTAAAAAATTTCCTTTTGAATCAACAATCGCCATGCTCACAGGCAAGGACTCAAGCAGTTTAAAGTCAATTTCTTGTTCTACCTGGTAAGGCATAAATGCAACAACAAATATTTTTTTTGGCTTCACAATAGCCAGACTTATTTTTAGCAGGTAGTTTCTATTCGAATTTTTTAACTGAATGATTTTTTTAAAAGGAATTCGCTCAGAGTATTCAGATACACTGGCATAATAAAGAAGAATGCTATTCCAAACATCATGAGATAAATAGTGGTCAAGCTTTTTTGATGGGGGATCCGAGCAAAAGAAAAGGTCACTTTCTCGGTTCGAATGGAGAATCTCACCAGTCTCATTTATGAGAAGAAGAGGAAGCGGCGCCATATCAAAATAAGGCAATTCTAAATAAGCATTCGCTTGAAACATTGGCCTTTTGTCCTTCTCTAAAAAATCCTTTAACACCTGATCCACCTAAAAGAAGGCGATAGGCTCAAGTGACATACTAGAGATAAAGGGACGTGACATTTGTCTCAGTGTTTGTTTTTGAATAAAAAAAAACCGGCTTTCGCCGGTTTCTTATTTATACAACCGCTGGACGGCGATCGGTACGAGGAGGACGTCTGTCCGTTGAAGATGGCGTTGAAGAACGGTCACGATTATAACGGCGTTCACCACCCGTTCTGTTCGAACGATCATCAGCACTACGAGGACGATCATCACGACGTGGTCCATTACGATCAGAACCCCCACTACGACGACGAGGTGGGTCCATATCCACATGTCCATCAACCAATTTCGCTTCCGTCGCTTTTTGACGAATACGAAGTTGTTTTAATTGAGTCAAAATCTCTGTTGACATGGTCTTTGGAAGTTGAACATAAGTACAAGAAGGGGCAAGTTTAATGGAGCCGATAGATTGCTTCTCGAGGCCAAGTTCATTTGCAATTGCACCCACAATGTCTTTTACTTGAACACCTTGTTCACGACCCACTTGCAATTGATAAATATCCCAATCCGTAGAGCCTTGATGACGACGTTCACCTCGAGCATTGTCTCTTGGAGCACGATCTCTGGCTTCACGATCATCACGACGACGGCGACTGTCTCTCTCAATCGCTGCAATCATTGGATCTGGACCGGTATAAAATAAGGGGCGATTACCCTGTTGACGTTTAAGTAAAATCGCTGCCAAGGTTACTGCATCAACATCAATTTCGGTTTTTAATTTCTCAATAAGACCCACAAAAACGTCCAAGTTTTCTGATTCTTTTTGCTCCTGAAGTTCAACCGCTAAACGGGCTAAGCGAGCTTCAGCAACAGTATCACGCAAGGGCAACTGAATTTCTTCCATGCGCGTTGAAGTCACACGCTCAATCGTTCTCAACATCCGAATTTGATTGGTGCGAACCAACAAAATTGCCTTACCAGCACGACCTGCGCGACCGGTACGACCAATGCGGTGAATATAAGATTCAACATCATTTGTAATGTCAAAATTAAATACATGCGTGATACGGGCGACATCCAGTCCACGCGCCACAACATCGGTTGCTATCAAAATGTCAATCACACCACTTTTAATATGATCAACAGTACGCTCACGTAAAGACTGAGGAATATCCCCATGCAATGCAGCCACTTTAAAGCCACGAGCAGAGAGCCAATCCGCTAAACGCTCAGTATCTTGGCGAGTACGAACAAAAACAATGGAGGCATCGGTTTGTTCAATTTCAAGAAAACGCGCCATCGCCTCTTCTTTTTCAACGCCTTTAACAACCCAAAATTGTTGCTCTACTTTTTCGACGGTTCGGTTGCTGCCGGCCACATCGATACGTGCTGGAGTCCGTAAAAAACGGTCAACAATGTCTTTTACCATGGGAGGCATGGTGGCAGAAAAAAGCACGCGTTGCGCCGTTTCAGGGGCTTGTTCCATGATCCAAGTCACATCATCGACAAAGCCCATTTTCAGCATTTCGTCCGCTTCATCTAAAATAAAGGTATGTACTTCATCAAGTTGAAGGCGATCACGGTTGATTAAGTCTTTGACGCGTCCTGGTGTACCCACAATAATATGAGCCCCCGAACGCAACGCACGGATTTGGTCGGTAATAGACGCCCCGCCGTAAATTTCAAGAACAGTCAAACCTTGAATTTTTTTACCAAGTAACTTAATTTCTGCAGCCACTTGAATCGCAAGCTCACGCGTTGGAGCCATAACGATGGCCTGTGGTTTGCGTTGCGTTAAATTTAATTTATTCAGGAGTGGCAAAGAAAAGGCAGCCGTTTTTCCTGTGCCCGTTTGGGCTTTTCCTAAAGCATCAATTCCTGTCATAAGAAGAGGAATAGAAGCAGCTTGAATCGGGGTTGGTGACGTAAAACCGATATCATCTAAAGCGATAAGAATATTTTCTGATAAATCTAACTGGCGAAATTCAGTAATAACAGTATTTTGCATTGGGATCCCAACATAAGAATGAAAGAAACGGGGCCCCTGTTAGCGGTTGCTCACTGTTAATACTTACTGATACAGGACCAATCTATTATCTATAAATAATGATGTCCTACTCACTGTAACAGTAACTAACGCTACGGGCCTCGAAAGATAAGGCTGAGCATATTGCGCTATTAAACCAAATAAAGCCAGAGAAAATTGAACAAGTTCACAAATATTCATTTATTAGGTAAAAAAGAGAATCAAAACAGAGGAAGATTTATTATTTCAATCCGATTTTCGAACGCCCATTTTGCCCAATTAAACACACAAAACCCCCTCAAAGAAAACGCTAAAATACTGAACATCAATTTCTTTTCTGGTCAATCAAGGAGATTTTGTAAGCTATTTTTTTCCTTAATATACGGACATTCGTATAAATTGGGATTCTTGCGAATTTGCATAACAAAATAAACACTTTTTATTCATTATTAAATCTAAAAAAATAAGATACAAAATATTCAATTAAAAATAAAACATCTCAATCATGTAAATAGAGTGTGTTTATATATATAACGAAAAAATACTTATAACAAAAAAATAAAAAACATAAGGCAATTCCAACATCTTTCCAATGAAGAAATCTGATCACTTGGATTTAGCTACTTGAATCCGTATAGTGTTAGCATCCATCATCTGAGATCTCGCCCATGTTTCAAGATAACCCATTACTTGCTCAACTTAAGCTAAAAATTAAAGAAACCATTCCCAAAAAAGAAGGCACAATCAAAGCCACAGACAAAAGTTTTGGTTTTTTAGAAATTGACAGCAATACCACGCTCTTTATTCCTCCGATATACATGAAAAATGTAATGCATGGTGACAGAGTCATCGCACTTGTCCGGACAGAAAATGACAAAGAGGTTGCCGAACCTGATGAACTGCTTGTTCAAAGCCTAAACCGCTTTATTGGGCGCGTAAAAATGATCAGAGGCCATTTAAATGTCCTTCCTGATAGCCCCCAATTTAAAGATCCTATTCGGGCAAAAACATGCAAAGGTCTTCGACATGATGCCCTCTCTGATGGAGACTGGGTTGTTGCAACATTGATTTCTCATCCCTTGAAAGGCGATCCTCATTTTACCTGTCAAATCAGTGAAAAAGTAACCGATGCAAACGACAAAATCGCGCCTTGGTGGGTGACTCTCGCAAAACATGCGTTACCAAACAAAGAGCCAAAAGATCAAGAAGATTGTGAAATGCTTGACGAAAAACTCGACCGCCAAGACCTCACTTCTCTTCCTTTTATCACCATCGACAATGAATCAACCAAAGACATGGACGATGCCTTGTACACTCAGGCCCATGATGACGGTACTTTTACTCTCACCATCGCGATTGCGGATCCCACAGGCTACGTCCTCCAAGATTCAACATTAGATAAAGAAGCGCGTAAACGCGGGTTCACTATCTATCTTCCTGGGCGCAATATCCCAATGCTTCCGCGAAACCTCAGCGACAATCTATGTTCACTTCGTGAAAATACGATTCGTCCCGTATTATGTTGCAAAGTCACCATCGCCTCAGACGGAACCATTGAGAAAGATGCGCTCTTTTTTGCAGGAACACTCAAATCACAAGCCCGTTTAACTTACGATGCAGTGTCTGATTTCATTGAAAATGAAAAGACCGCCAAATGGCAGCCTAACGACATCATCAAGGATCAAATCCATGCACTGCATGCGCTTGCAAAAGCGCGGATACATTGGCGAGAAAATAACGCCGTTACTTTCCCAGATCGCCCAGATTACCGTTTTGAACTCAATGAAGAAAACGATGTTATCGCAATTCATGCCGACGCACGCCGTATCGCAAACCGCATGGTAGAAGAAGCGATGATCACCGCCAACATTTGTGCAGGACGCGCTCTAAGTCAACACTTTGGTTTTGGTCTATTTAATACCCATTCAGGATTTGCGTCAGAGAAAAAGCCTGATGCCGTCCTCCTCATCAATGAAAATGGCGGAGACGTCAGCGCAGAGTCTTTGTCGACGCTTGACGGGTTTAGCGCACTTCGCCGCTGGCTTAATCAACAAGACGCCTCTTACTTAGACAATCGCATACGAAAAATGCAAGCCTACAGTGAAATAAGCAATACTCCAGCGCCACATTTTGCTATGGGATTAGAGATTTACGCAACTTGGACATCCCCTATCCGAAAATACGGCGACATGATCAATCACCGCTTATTAAAAGCCATGATCAGAAATGAAACACACATTGAACCACCAGAAAACACAATCAGTGATGAATTGGCATTACACCGCAAATCTCACCGTCTAGCGGAACGTGATATCGCAGATTGGCTGTATGGTCGTTTACTGCAAGAAAACTTAAAAGAAAAAACCCCCTTCAAAGCAGAAATATTTGATGTAAACCGCGCGGGGATGCGAGTTCGTTTAATTGCAAATGGTGCAATGGCCTTTGTCCCGGCTCCTCTTATTTTGGATAACAAAGAGCGGATTTCTTGCCATGGCGACATCGGCGTGATCCTTGTAGATGGAAATAAAGCGTTTCAACTTGGCGATGAAATCGAGGTTATTTTAACGGATATAAAAGAAACCACCCGCTCTCTCATTGCAAAACCAACTCGAAATTTTGCCGTTGTAGCGCAAAAGGTCGAAGAAAACTAAGGTATATTTGAACCTACTGCTGGCCCGAAAAGGACGATAAGCCCCTGAGCGAGAAGCGCGGTATGATGAAGCGTTAAAAACGCCACCATCAACCCCACATCCTCAAAGGTGACGGGAATATACCGCTCTTTTATTCTTTTTCGCTTGCTAGAAAAACAAAAAAAGCCAGATAAGTATCTGGCTTTTTTATAAGCATCACGCTTTATTTTGCTTCATTTGGAATAATTTGAATTTCAACCCTACGGTTTTTTGCACGCCCTTGAGACGTCGCATTCGAAGCCACAGGCTGAGTATCACCATAACCCGAAACATCAACACGATCTTTTTGGACCCCTTGGAACAACAAATAAGCCTTAACACTTTCAGCGCGTTTTTCTGACAAGGTCATATTAAATAACTTATCTCCCGTGCTGTCTGAATGCCCTTCGATCGCTAAAAAGGTTTTATCGTATTTTTTCATTACACGTGCAATTGCATCTAAGGTTGAATTAAAACTTGGGGAAATGGCGCTTTGAGCACTTGCAAAAGTCACATTAGAAGGCATCACTAAACGAATGTTATTTCCTTCACGTACAACATCAATACCTGAGTCGGCTAAATCATTTCGAAATGCCGCTTCTTGATTGTCCATATAGCTTCCTATGGCACTCCCCGCCAAAGCACCAACAGCAGCACCAATGAACAATCTTTTCTTCTTATTATTTCCGGTTGATTTTCCGATAATCGCCCCTGCAACAGCGCCGACAGCAGCCCCTGCCCCTGAATTACTCGCACAACCACTCAAAACCAAGGAAACGGCCAACAAAGAGATCACTGGCAATGATATTGATTTACGCATAATTTTACTCCGTTTAATGCATGCCTCTTTAAGAGAGGCAATAATTTTAGGATTTTACGAAATTGCAAGAAAAAAATTGTCAGGATTGCGTAAAATCGCATGTTCTGTCCCAAATTATTATTGTATACCCAAGACACTTAAAAATGCCTGTAGGCGGCAAACGAGTCAAAACCCTGAGCATAAAGAGACGTTCTGATTGGTCTGAGCGAGAGCTGCCAACACCCATGCAGTTTCAAAGAAAATACGAAGAAAAAAACGTCAATCACATCGAGGCCGCATGACCAAAAAAGCGTTGCATTTTGGATTGATGTTTATGCCAAATGCTTGATTGGAGGCAGGATCAAATAAACAGGCCAATAAAATTCAATGTGTTTCCTTACCCATTGAAATATCGCTTTTTGTTATGCTCACCCCTTTTATTTGAGCAAAAACAGGCATTCCAGAGCATAAGCACAGCTCATCAGAGGCCCAACGTGTGATGTTCGCCAATAAGGTTTGATCCACTATTCGTAAAATCAAATGACACAAAAAAGCATTGCCAGGAACCGGGAGCACCGCGTCAATCACGACCGGGATAATATTTCGGATACTGGAGTCCTTTGGACGAGATTTTACAACAGAAATGTCACTCGCAAAAATTCTCACCCTTATCATTGCGCCTTTTTCTTCATGATGAAGAGGCACCCAAACACACTGCCCTTCTAAATCCATTTGCGTTAAACCATATTCTTTTTGATGCTCAACAATCCTCCCCATCACCAAAGAGCTTTGTTCTTTAAGTGAAAACCAAGGACGCATGTGCTCAGAAGCCCAAACAGCTTCTAAAGAGGCATTAGCAAGTACCTTTCCTTTATCAAGCAATAACATATGATCGGCAAGCTGCAGTATTTCATCCAAGCTATGGCTGACATAGAGCACAGGAATTTGAAGGTTTTTTGTTAGACGTAAAAGATAAGAAATAAGCTCTTGGCGACGAGGAAGATCTAAAGATGCTGTGGGTTCATCCATGATAAGCAGTTTTGGATCGGATAAAAGAGCGCGACCAATAGAAACACGTTGCTTTTCTCCACCCGATAAGTCTTTTGGATAGCGTTGAAGCAAAGGCTCAATATCTAAAAATGAAACGATCTCATTGAATTTATTCCGGTTTCCAGTTCTTTGGCTGTACTTTAAATTCTTTTCAACCGTCATATGTGGAAATAAACGAGGGTCTTGAAAGACATACCCAATTTGACGCTTTTCTATTGGGAGGTTAACCCCCTTTTCAGCATCAAAAAGCAGCGCGTCTCCCACCTGAATTGTCCCTGAATCGGGAGTTAATAAACCACTGATGAGATTAATAATGGAGGTTTTACCCGCTCCTGAACGCCCAAAAATGGCGGTGATCCCAGAAGAAGGAATGGACTCGTTCATCTTGATGGAGAAATTGGGAAGTGAAAATGAAAAGACAAGTTGGATCATTGGAGCCCTATCCTTGCTTTCATTTTACGGCTAAACCATTCAGAACAAAATTGGGCTACAAGCGCAATAAAAATAGAAATCACACACAAACGCATGGCGCTGTGCTCTTGTCCTGGCGTTTCTAAAAAAGTGAACATGGCCAAAGGAATCGTCTGCGTTTCTCCTGGTATATTTGAAACAAACGTAATAGTGGCCCCAAACTCTCCAAGGCTGCGAGCAAAAGCCAAAACACATCCTGACAAAATGCCAGGCATCATCAAAGGCAAGGTTACCGTATAGAAAATACGAAAAGAAGAGGCGCCGAGCGTTCTTGCTGCATTTTCAAGGCGCGTATCCACCAATTCCAAAGACAAACGTATCGCCCTCACAAGCAAAGGAAATGAAACAAGCGCACAAGCCAAAACCGCCCCTTTCCAACTAAAAGAAAAAGAAACGCCAAAGGTCTCATAGAGCCATTGACCCACCACACCTTTTCTTCCCATCACAACCAACAATAAATACCCCATAACAACAGGGGGAAGAACAAGAGGCAAATGCGTCAAGCCATCCAATAAGGCTTTCCCAAAAAACTGCTTTCTCGCCAATAACCAAGCAATGAAAATCCCAAAAGGCAAACTCACAGAAACAGAAACAAACGCAATTTTTAAACTTAATTGAAGGGCTTCCCACTCTGTGGGTGTCAATAACATTTGTTGTTACTCTTTGATTAGGGGCATAACAAAAAATCCATTGTTGATTAATATTTCTTGGGCTTTTTGGGAATGAAGAAAATCAAAAAACGCCTGTGTGGACGGCCTTGCCGAAGAGGTCATTGCGATAGGATAAATGATCTCTTCATGTGCTACAGAAGGAAACCGGGCCACAATATTCACTTTTGAAGAGGCTTTCGCATCGGAATAATACACAATGCCCAAAGGCGCTTCTTGACGCTCAACCAAAACAAGCGCACCACGAACCGTATTTGAAAATGCCATCTTATTTTCAAATACAGACCACAATTGGAAATAATTTAATGCACTTTTTGCGTAAATTCCTGCAGGAACATGTTGGGGATGCGCTATCGCCATTCGGCTGTCACCCAGGGCGGCCGCTATTTCTTTTTCGTTTATATTTATCCTTTTAAGCGAAGGTTCCCCTGAAATCAAAACCAAGGTGTTTTTCAGCCAAGGTGTGTGTGTCTTTTCATTGATCACTTTATTTTCAATGGCATAATCCATCCAGCCTTGATTGGCTGAAATAAAAATATCCGCAGGACTGCCTTGCACCAATTGGCGTGAAAGCGCAGAAGAGGCCCCATAAGACACGGTCACTTTTTCTCCGGTTTCTTTCTTGTATTCTTTCGTTATTTCATCCAGCGCAGAGGCCATAGAAGAAGCAGCAAAAACAAGTACTCTCTCCTTTGAAAAACCAAAAGGTGAAAATAAAATCAAAAAGAACAACCCATAGATTTTCATACTTACCTTTATTTTCATGAGATCAAACCAAACAGATGCGCCACAGATGAAAGCGACGGATAAATAAAACGCAAGAAAGAAAGTTCAAGAAAAAATGACGGAAAACCCAAAGAGAACGCATTTTATATGCGTTAGATTGAAGGGTATAGGATGAGAAGGCAAGAAAGAAAACACATCCAGAAAAATATCCCCAAAGCTTTTGAAGGTGCGAGTGTTGGTTGCGCTTCTAAAGACCTACCACATCGTTCATCTGTGCTCAGGACGCTAAAATCAGGGTCCAGTGACCTTTCATCTTTTCCGTCAATCTAGGCCTTCAAATATCTTGGGTACAAGTAAAAAAACCGCAACGAAGACGCGCGGTTTAATCAAAAAAGAAAATTACACTTTTTTAACGAATTCTGATTTTAATTTCATCGCACCCACGCCATCAATTTTACAATCGATATCATGATCGCCATCCACCAAGCGTATGTTTTTCACCTTAGTGCCCACTTTAACGACCAATGACGAACCTTTCACTTTTAAGTCTTTAATGACGGTCACCGTGTCGCCATCTTGAAGCAGATTGCCATTGCTGTCTTTTATGACTTTTGATTCATCCGATTCTAAAGCCGCGTCTTGTGACCATTCATGAGCGCATTCAGGACAAACAAACAAAGGGCCATCTTCATAGGTATATTCAGAGTTACACGTAGGGCAAGGAGGTAAAGACATGATGATTCCTAGATTCATGTGATTAAAGCGCGGTAGTCTAAACTAAAGCCTTCTTTACCGATAGAGACATAAAGCAAAACCAAGCCATGTTCGTCCTCTTTTCTGCTTTTATTTAACGTTTGCATCCAGCAAAAGAAAATAATTCATTTCTCCTTTAAAGCGCCGCGCATAAACCCCTTATGACGTAAAAGCCGATCTTTGGCATCTTGAACACCAATCTCTAATAAAATCATTATAATCGCGGTTTTACAATGGCATTCTGATGCATTTAAAGCCGACTGAGCGTCAAAGGCGCTGGCCCCTGTCGCTTCCATCACAATGTTGATTTGCCGTTGGCGTAATTTCGCATTGGTGGCTTCAACATCGACCATCAAATTACCGTACACTTTTCCAAAACGGATCATGGCTCCTGTACTGAGCATATTGAGCACAAGTTTTTGTGCCGTACCCGCCTTCATCCGAGAAGACCCTGTAATCACTTCAGGACCCACAACAGGGCAAATTGAAATATCGGCTTGATTGCACATTTCACTGTCAGGAACACAAGCCAAAGAAACCACCTTCGCACCCAGTGATTTGGCATATTCCATTCCACCCAGAACATAGGGAGTACGTCCACTTGCGGCAATCCCAACAAGCACATCACGCGCGCAAAAATCAATGGACTCTAAATCAGATTTACCAGCACAGGCATTGTCTTCTGCGTTTTCAATGGGCTTCAAAATAGCCGATTGCCCTCCCGCAATGAGCGCAACCACTAAAGAAGGACGCGTACCAAAAGTGGGTGGGCACTCACTTGCATCAACCACCCCAAGACGTCCAGAGGTTCCAGCCCCGAGATACACTAAACGCCCTTGATTCTCAAAAGCGCAGGCAATGACATCAACCGCCTGAGCAATCTTGGTGATTTCTTTTTCGACGGCTACGGCCACTTTCTGATCTTCTTCATTGATGATTTTTAACATCTCAACGGTAGAAAGCGTGTCTATATTTTCGCTTGCCGCATTACGCGATTCTGTCACCCATTGTTTCAAATTTATGTTCATGTTTTCTCAATTCAACTTAAAAAGGCATGGGCGCCTTCACACAAGGAAGACCTCATTTTATCCTACTTCCTCATACCGGTTTTCAAAAATATAAAAAATCCCCGATCCAGGTCGGGGATTTTCAATTTACATCAAGCACGTTGAAGCAAGAAGATTTAATCAAGAATGACTTTTGATTGAAGCACCATCATATCAATAACAGAGCTACTGATTTGCTCTGATGTCATTCCGGAAATATCCACACTGAACGCGGAAGCCATTTCTGAAACGTTCATATTGTCGAATACCACTTGTTGGTCGACATTTCCATCGCCATTCGCAGAAATATTCAAGGTGGCATGCCCTTCGCTATCATCAAGAAGAGTCAGGTAATCCCCAAGAAGATCTTCAGCGCCATAGTTTAATAAATCCCCCATATTCAAGGTGTCTTGCTCTATATCAAAGTCAAGAATATGGTCAATCGCAGGCTCAGTAGCATCACTGACGTCTCCCATCAGAAAAGAGAAAGTATTCGCACCTCCGCTTCCCGCAAGGATATCATTGCCTTCTCCGCCGGAGATAAGATCATCACCCAAGCCCCCGTCGATAATATCTTGACCCGCCCCGCCTTGGATATTGTCATTTCCTGCACCACCGAATATCACATTGTCTGTCGCATCCCCGATGAGCGTCTCTTGCATTGCCGTTCCCCATTGGGTTACAGCCTCAACAGCGATCAAATCATCCAGAGTGTGTTGTGTCTCTTGACCCGTGTCTTTTAGGATTGAATGAGACACTGACCCCGTGATGTCATTGACGTCAGTAATTTGCATCGCAACGGTTAAAGGGCCATCAGAAAAAAGAGACACATCTTGTGCATTAACAGTGACTTTCCCTTCTGCGGAAACAAGCACATCAGACATCAAGACACTGCGTTGGGTCCCGTTAATGTCTGTAATGGTGATGTCATTGATCGTGGCCCCTTCTGCAATTTGCCCGGTTAATGGCACTCCGAATTGTTCAAGATCACTTATCACACCATCGTTATCATCGCGGTATAAATCCAAGTAATTAACATTACCGCCAGCTGAAAATGCACCGGTTAAAGTAATATTGTCCCCTAGATTAACTTCAAAGCCATTTGAAAACGCCCAATAGGTGGTGCCGCCAGGCATGCCGCCTGTCGCCGGATCGTAGCCATCGGGCGCAATGCGCACTTGATATAAACGGCCTGTTTCACCTGTGGTCTCATTGAGCACGTCTTGGTAGGCGCGAGAGTGTATATATGCGCCAGCCCCATGATCGCCAAACGCCTGGGTCAAAGATTGTGCCGTCATGTCTTTTGATTGCCCGCCCTCCACCGTATTCGCACCGTTATTATCCTCAATTAAGGCATCATCGTCTTTGATGGTGAGCGATTGAACCTCTTCGGTGACAGTAAAGCGATGATCGACAGGGCTGCCATTTTGACCCATCCCCGTCATTTGATGAGAAACCACTTGATTTAAGGTAAATAGATGTTCATTGCCAGAGGCGTCGGCAGATCCTGATATACCCGAATCAGCACTGATGTACATACCACTGTTATTGGGGAAAATCTGTGATTTTTGATTGACGTCGATAATAATGGCTTGTGATGTCCCATCTGTTGCCGTAACGATGAGTGTGTCATGGGCCGTGGTATTTGAAGGGATGTTCTCTGTTTTTGCCTCATCCAAGGTATAGGTCCAGGCCCCATCCATGAGTGTTAATGTACCGAATTCGCCGACAAGCGTGGTATTTTCGAACTCGGGGTTATCCTCACTGTCGATATCTGAAATAGACAAGGTGCCAGAGACAGTAACCGGGTTGATGTTATCCACCTCAAGTTTCACCGTGGCGCTATTGCCATCGGCATCCACAAGGTAATAACTGCCGTCTTGCGTTTGAACAATGACAGGAGGTGTTTTGTCGTTTTCAATGTCCGTTACGGTGCTTTGATGAACCAGTGTTCCATCACTTGCAATGGTGTATAAATCCACCCCAGCAGTGGCATTGGGCATCACAAAAACGGGCTCACCGTCAACATAACTCGCGGATGAAAAGTACGCACCGCCTCCCGAAACTGTGTCGGTTAAGAGCATGTCGCCATTGGCATCCACTTTAAATATCGAGGCTTCATCACTCCCATCACTTGATGAAATCGCGTAGGTTGTGCCATCACTGGTTTGATAAAAATTAACGCTGTTATGACTTCCAGGGGTTACAGGCTGAGAATCCGTTAATGATAATTCCCCCGTCAGGCTATCAAGGGCATAAGTATTCACACTGTCATATGCACTGGAAACAAGGAAGCTGTTACCTTCTATCGTAATAATATCAATTCCAGAGACATACCTTCCTGCACTGATCGTGTTACCTGTTTCTGTGATAACACCTGTGGATGGATTGTATTCTAAAATATCAATCCGATTTTGAAGGGGGCGAGCAGCAAAGATAAATTCAGTCCCATCATCCGCTTCAAAGATGACATTTTCACGCAAGGTCCCACCGTTAATGTGGGCTTGAGGGCCCCCAATGCTTGCCCCTCCCTGCAAAGAAAGTTCGCCTTCATCGGAAATATGCCATGCGGTAATGGAACCGGTATTATGTGAGGTCAACATCAAGGTCGCTTGCCCATCAACCTCAGACATATTCGAATGGCATAAGCCGTTTCCGAGTGCCCCAATAGAAATACCCATACTTTGTACCAGTGCGGTAATATCACCACCAGAGCTCGATGTCACCGTACCTGCACTTTCATCGTAGAAAATGCGATCCGTTTCGGTGAAGCTTCCGTCGTTTTCAACCCTCGAGATAATGGCCGTCCCATCTACCCCCCACAACGTGGATAACACATAAGGCACACCGTCAATACTGATCGCAGTGGTGCTTTGACCCATGCCAGCTTCATTTACAATGGCCGCACCCTCTGCGCGAATGTTCCCCGCTTCTTCTGAATTAAGATCAAACCCTGCCGTATCAACAGCGCCCGTCGTGCTTCCAGAAATAACGGGCGCATCGTCTGTTCCCGTGACGCTGATGAGCACCTCTTGCTGGGTTCCGTCGCTTGCG
>CAMRDW010000044.1 GCA_947041315.1 uncultured Enterovibrio sp. | reverse complement strand
AAGCTGGTAATCTTGTTGGTCGGGTGTGGGCAGAAACCCCGCGATCTTAAGAGGTTAGAGTATCTGGGCAAGCAAATTAATCATGGGTGTCCAGTTAAAATTTTGGATGCCGCGATAAGGCTTGCCGCGTCGGGAACGCGTTAAGCCTGTTAGCAAATTTGGCGTTGATTTTGAGGTTTGCAATCTTGTTGGTCGCGGCTGGGAGTTCCAAGAGGGGCTAGCTGTTGAGCCCTTCTTGGTCGGGTGTGGGGTGAAACCCCGCGATCTTAAGAAGTTAGAGTATCTGGGCAAGCAAATTAATCATGGGTGTCCAGTTAAAATTTCAAATTTTTGGGTATCCGCAAATTTGGCGTTTATTTTAAGCTGGTAATCTTGTTGGTCGGGTGTGGGGTGAAACCCCGCGATCTTAAGAGGTTAGAGTATCTGGCCAAGCAAATTAATCATGGGTGTCCAGATAAATACGTCCAGTTAAAATCGCCTTTAGTTAAAATCCAAGAGGTTAAGGTCTCGCCCAAGCAAATTATTCTGGGTGTCTTGATTGATCCTCTGATCAATCAAGCTTATCCCAATTAATGGCATCAAAAAGCTCGACAGATTTTGGAAAAAATTCTGTTTGCCCCATTCGCTTTTCTACTAAGGCTGTTGGATCAGTAACCAAGAGTTTGACATCAGCTTGATGTTCTTTTTTAATATTTTTATCTATCCAAGATAGAGCTCTTGGCAGTTCGCTTTGCTCTAGGCCTGTACGCCTTATATTTTCTACGTCATCAAATAATTCGGCTTCTGTTGCTTCAATCATTGATAATAAGGTTGCAAATGAATCCATATTTGTTCGATTCAGCATGAGCAGCTTTTGATTTTCATTATCTTTCTGGTAGAAAGATATATTTTCTATGCTCACTGCCAAATCCACGGCATAATTTTTGGTGTATACAGACAGTAAATCGTCTTTTGTCAGAAAATCATCCGTATCAATAAGTGAAACTTTTTTATTCTCAATTGCCATATTATCTAATTTTATATCAATGAGATGTGCCCCTCTTTCGTGCAATGTTTTTAAATCAGCTAATGCCGCTTCAAAATATTTTAATGGTACACATTTACCTTGTTTTTCATCGCCATTTTCGAACATAAAATCGACCAAACATGTGCCGCCATTTTTGGCGATGGCATGAGTGCTATCTACAAAATAAGTAGGCTTAATGGCATGAAGACCTTTAAAATAAGAAGCCGTCTTTTCGTTTATCTGAATCAATTTCTTGATATCAGTATCTGCTTCGATCATTTTTAGAGAAACAAAATATTCTCCTTTAGTTTCAAGCCTTTTTGACAGACCAGATTCCTCTTCCTGATCAGACATGATTTCGTCTTTAGTCGATTGAAATCCAAAGGGTTTTTTGTTTATGTAATGTATTGTTTCAGTTTCCTTTCCTACCTTAAATTTTACCGACTGAACCCCCAATTCATTCAGATCTTTTTTAAATTGCAGTTGGAAGTTTTTATCTTTCCATCTTTTTAGGAGTTTTTTTCCAGCATCTTCTTGTGCTTTAGTCAATTTAAGAGGTGTATCCTTTGGCGATTCCTCCGTTGGTGGTGATTCTTCTTCCGTTTCTGGTCGCTCTGTTGCTGATGATTGAGTCTCTTGGCTTTTATTTTCGGCGATTTTATTTCCTGTATGAAACGCATCAAGTAAAGCTTGTTTAGGAAGTTGGATAGGTTCAAGAGGCGTTGTTGGTTTATTGGAATCTTGCAGTATTTTAATCAAGGTATTTTTAGATGGGAGTATTGATTTCTTTACGCTGTCAGCAACAAACGTCGTTGGGGCTGGTTGATATAATAATACGGGTTTAGGATCTGATACGGGTTTAGGAAGAAATGTTTGTTTAGAAGGTAATATGGGTTTAGGAAGTAATTTTGGTTTAGCAGGTAATACGGGTTTAGGAAGAAATGTTTGTTTAGGGGTTTGCATCACCGAAAGCACTTTTTTCTCGTTCGAGGGCATTCTTGAGCAAGAAGGGAGATTAGCCGAGGAGTGATTTGTTTTTGGCTCTTCAGGGCTATTTGATACAGAAGCTTCATTCGAATTAAATCTAGTTATTAATGTAGTGACCCTCCCCGCTAGGTCTGTCTCTTTTGTATTTAATTCAGCATATGTTGTTTTCGCTAGATTTCCTATAGTTTGTTTTATCGGTCCTGGAATTTTAGGCATAATATACTCTTTTTTTTAATGTATTTAAAAGAACGTGAAAAAAAGATAAAATACTCTGATTTGAAAGGAGAATTTTTTACCCGTCATTCCGCACCTAACCTCGATATTTGAAATCTGAAATTAAAAGACAAATTTTTCACCTAGTACCACCTTGATGTGCGGATTTGTGGGCAGGGCTTTGTGAAATTGACTAGAAAGATATATTGTTTTTTCCTGTGCTGAATGTCGGTTTTACGTGATATCTGGCTTTTCCTTGTATACCCGTCGCCTTTGACGTTGCGTGGTTGTTGGCTGCGCTCTCTCAGCCCAATCACATAGTACCTCTATGCTCAGGGGCTTCGTTCGCTTGCCGCCTGCACGCATCTTCAATTCCTTTGGGTATATATAGTGACTTTTTATTGCTTGATAAAATAGAAAACAGGGTCTAAATAGTTGATTTTGTTATTCAAAAGAATTCGAAATTTTGTTTTTTAATTTTATAAAAATAAGTTATTACAGAGAGATTGTATTTTTCCTCTTTAGTTTATCATTTTTTCTTTATTAAACAATATTTGTCTATTTGAAATAGCAGGATGAGAACATGAGCGAGGATACATTGAGTAATGCTAACCTTGTGATAATGAATTGTTTTTTTTGTGGGTAATAAAAAAGAATTCTATCAAATAATGGAAAGTAAGAAAAATATAACACGTCCATGATATTGATTTTAGCTTTTTTCGTTTTGAAAACGCATCATATTTCTTTCTATATTCAAAGGAATTTAAGATGCGCGCTTGCGGCAAGAAAATGAAGCCTCTGAGCATAGATGCACTGTGTGATTGTGTTGATCGAGCGTAGTCAACCCCCACGCAGTTTCAAAGGGGGCGGGTCTATCAGTGTCTATTTTTTATTTATAACCCTCGCCTTTGCCGATACCGTCTTGTTGGCTGCTCTAAAATTCCAATCCAATAATCCAATAATCCAATAATCCATTAATGCTAAATAAAACGTATGATGTTATCAAGAATATGAATGATAATAAAAAGTGGCTTTCTTATTTAAATTAAATGCGCATCCATATTTAATAAATTTATTAAAGAAAAAGAGGCGTTCTTTTTTTATATTAAAAGTTAAATTTGTTTTTATTTCTTAGATTCGTCTTTTTGTGTTTTGTGAGAGACCTATCTTTTTTTTCAATTTTAAATATGAAAGAGGGTAGCGAAATATATAAAATAAAGAACTTGTTTTGTGTATTTTAAATGACAGTGAAAATTTTCCCTTTTCAACAGGTATCGAGGGAGTGCACTTTCTTGCCACAAACGCGCAACTTCAGACCCTTGGGTATAGGCATTAAGTGAGCACTTGCTTTTTTTGGATCTTGTGATTCATTATTTTAAAACTGTTTTCAGTCAGATTTATTTTTTGTTTAATTTTGTGAGTGATATTTGAATGGACATGAAGACGCGAGATTTATTTCGAAAAACCCCATTAAGTTATTTGTTTGTTAGTTTATTCACAGGTTTGAGCAGTGGGTTTTTCTATCCTTTGCTTGGGATTTTTGTGGTGGATGGGTTGCATGCTTCGCCTTTTGAAATGGGGATCTTTCTTGCTTTGTCTATTTTAAGTGGCGTGCTTGTTTCACAACGTATTGCAAAATTATCAGACGAAAATGGGGACCGACGTAAAATTATTTTATTTTCTCAAGGTGCTTTTATTTTTGTGATGATCTTGTTCACTGTTGTGAGAAGTTATTATGTGGCCCTTTTTATTATGCTGAGTATTTCGAGTTTCACGGCAGCGGCTATGCCTCAAACCTATACTTTAGCGCGTGAATTTGCGGACAAAAATTTAGGAAAAAATGCGACTCTTTTTGTTTCTCTCATGCGGGCGATGATGTCATTATCTTGGGTTATCGGGCCTCCTCTGGCTTTTATTCTTTATGGAAAGTATGGCTTTAATGGGGCTTTTATCTTTGCCGCATCCGCCATGTTGTTCTCTTCGTTTATTGTATGGACAATGTTCCCCACTCGCAAAGCCATTCAAAGTGATCTGAATGAGCATCGGCGTTTTACGGGCTTATCTTGGCGAAAAAGAGAAGGGATTTCCTTGTATCTTTGCGCTTTGTTGATGCTTTTTTGGGCCAACAGTATGTATGTTATGTCGATGCCTTTGTATGTCACTAAAGAATTAGGGTTATCAGGAGAGATTGCGGGCCAATTAATGGGCTTAGCGGCCTTCATTGAAATACCCGTTATGGTTCTTGCTGGGATTTGGGCCATAAAAATCGCCCCTAAAAAACTGATGATCTTGGGTGCTGCTTCTGCGTCTTTATTTTATATTTGTCTTTTTTATTCTCAGTTTTTGTGGCAAATATATGCATTGCAATTGTTGAATGGCCTCGCTGTTGGGATCACTGCAAGTCTGGGTATTGTGATTATGCAAAACATGATGTCCCAACAAATGGGGGTTGCAACCACTTTATTTAATAATTGCCTAATGATTGCAACTTTAATGTCAAGCATCAGTGTGGGACTTGTGGCTGAATTCAAAGATTACCACTCTGTTATATTCATGATGATAGGAGGAGGGGTTTTTGCTTTTATTCTTTTATTGTATTTTGAAAAAAAGAAACCAATCTCTTCTTCCGATGAACTCTCTTTGCCCAAGGAGAGATGTACCCAAGACACTTGAAGATGCGCGCCTGCGAAAACGAGTGAAGGCCCTGAACATCGAGAGACGATGTGATTGGCCTGAATGAGAGCAGCCAACACCCAGGCAGTTTCAAAGGCGACGGGTATGAAAAGATCCCTCATGGAGGGATTTTTTTATAAAATCACGCTTTTTTATTGATTTTTTGCGCAATGGCTTTTAATAAAGGGTATTTATTTTCAAGTAAGGGGGGGTAGAAATAGCCCCATTCATTTTCACAAGAAAGCGGCTCTGGTTTTGTAAAATCAGCGTTTTTTGTTCCAGCGAAAAAGACATGGCACTCTGTTCCTACTGCCGTTGTCAATCGATGAACCGCCGTTCCCGCTGTAATGACGAGATCTAAATTGCTAATGACAGCGGCGGTATTTTCAAAATCATCGCGTAAGTTTAATGTTTCGAGTTGGATTAAAGCGCGCCCTGCCCCTTGTTCGATTTTCTTTATTTCTTTTTTGCAATCATCATATTGAAGGTTAATAAAGACAGCACCGGGGCATTGCTTCATGAGATGAGCGACCTCCTCCGGCATAAGATAATGAATATTTCGCGATGCGCCAGCGAGCCCACTTCGCCAGCATATGCCTATTAATAAAGTGTCTGAATTGTTGCCACGGTATGTTTCTAATTTTTTATGCCACTGCGCTTTGAGTGTTTTAGGAAGTTGGAGATAAGGCGATTTATAAATATGACGGGCATATTGGGCATAACAGATCCCAGCAAGACTGCCACCGGCAATCCAACTTGTGATCTCGTTCATGACCTTTTCTGGAAGATCTATATTTTCGTTTTCAATGCGGGTAATAGGCACCATGATGGCACGAGGGTAAGCGTAAGAAAGAATATTTTCGAGTCGAGGATCGCAAGCCACATAGACTTTTTTTGCATTCTCTAATACTAAATTTAGATTATGAAAATACAGAATTTCATCTCCTACCCCTTGTTCTGGCATCACCAACACGCAGTCTTCTTTTGGACGTTCCAGACTCCAAATAGGCAATTCACCTTGGTATTTTAAGCGTCGACCGCAGGCAAGCCCTAATTCATTCGCGCGGTAAAAATTTTCCCATTCATTTAATGTGCGATAAATAAAGCTGAGGTTAAATCCTACCTCAATGTCTTCAGGGAATTTTGAAAGATAATCTTCCAGTAAAATTTTTGCTTGCATGGCCTCTCCTTTGTAAGAGAGCACCTCTGCAAGGTATGTTGAGAAGCGTCTTTTTTTTACTTCATCCGATGTTTTCGAGGCGCGTTCTATGTTTTTTTGGCATTGAGAAATGGATTTGGAGGTGAAATTATGTCGAGTACGTAAAAGATTAAAACTGCTTGTGGCCAAGCGAGAAAGCAAGTCGGCATCTTTTGGAAATGTTTTTATATATTTGTTGGCGCGTCTTTGAGCTTCGAGCCAGTTTCTTTCTTTTTCATAGCTTTGCACGATCAATCGGCAAAAAATAGGATCGTTCAAGAAGAGTGAGTGTCCTTTTTTAGCGTATTCACGTCCTGTTTTATATTCTTTCATTTTAATGTTGCAGTGGCTGAGTAGCACGAGCAGATCTTTTGTTGGATGCGCGGGATCAAATGCACGTAACAGAGTCTGTCTTGCTAAAGCAAATTGTTCTTTTGAAAGTTGTATTTTTGCTAATCCCAAGAGGGCTTCTTTGTGTTCGCCTGCAATATTTAACACCGTTTGGAAAAGGAGAGTGGCTTCTTCTGTGTTGCCTGTTGAAAACATCTGCAATGCAAGATCAAGGGTTTGTTTTATTTCTTCATTCAGGGTGTTTTCTTTTTGTGTTTTGATTTGTTGGTTTTTTTTTGCACTGCGGCGACTTTCTGCATGCAGCCCCATTTTGGCGGTGAGTTTTTGCCGTAAAGAAAGAAGTTCTTGATGGGTAGGAATACTTTTTAAAAGTTGTTCGACCAAAGAAAAAGCCTCCTTATTTCGGCCTTTATCGGCTAAAAGGTGTGCTTTATCGAACAAGATGGACATGTTACTGGGGTCTTGTTTCAGGGCTTCATCGAGTTTATTGATTGCGCTGTCCCACAATCCTTCTTCTGCATCAAGAACGGCCAGCACTTGTAAGATAGGAAGTGTGTCTGGTGAATGCTGCAGAAGAGTCTCAAAAACATTTCGAGCTTCTTTTATTTCTTTGTTTTGATAAAGACGAACCCCCTTTTCGAAAGCGTCATCCAGTGTCATGGTGTTTTTTTTAGGTAATAAAGGAAGGGTCATCGCGAATCCATGCTCTTTTTTTAAGTCTCTTATGAATGATCAGATTTTATACCCGCCGCCTTTGAACCTGTGTGGGTCTTGAGCTGGCTCATTCAGCCCAATCAGATACGCCATGCTTGCTCTCGCGCTTCACTTATTTGGCGCAGGCACGCAGTTTCAAAAGCGACGGGTATATGTGTTCATTTACTTAATTAAAATCATACCTTTAATTTTTCAATCTTATGTGGCGTTCCTCATTTTTAATGCTTTTTCGAGATCAATTCATCGTTTTATTTTTTGAAGGAATTCCCTTTTTGCGCCACAGATAAAAAAGGAGGGGGATTGCCGTTTTTTTAAATCTGACCTTGAGAGTGATTGCCGTTTTCCCCCCTTATTTAAGCTAACCGTTTGTAATTTAATGATATTGATTTTTGGCATGTCCTTTGCATTTAGTGGAGCGTGGGATTCAGCGAGTGCTGATATTTTCCTTAAACATGAATTTAAAGCGACTCCCGTTTTATGACTACCAGTGTTTGTCGCGGGTAAGCTGTTTCGCAAATACAGCGAAAGACATGAGGAGAGCAAAATGGCTCTAACAGTCAACACAAATGTGTCTGCGATGACCGCGCAGCGATACCTAAATAAATCGACAGACGCCTTGGGTATCGCCATGGAACGTTTGTCATCAGGTAGCCGAATCAACAGTGCGAAAGATGACGCCGCGGGCATGCAGATTTCTAATCGTCTGATTGCACAAGAGCGTGGATTGGATGTTGCCATGCGAAATGCCAACGACGGTGTTTCTATTGCTCAAACCGCTGAAGGGGCGATGCAAGAATCGACCAGTATCTTACAGCGTATGCGAGATCTTTCGTTGCAATCGGCAAACGGTGCAAATGGAACGCAAGAGCGAATAGCCATTCAAAATGAAGTCGCTGCGTTAAAAGATGAATTAAATCGTATCGCTGAAACAACCACCTTTGGTGGACGTCGCCTTTTAAATGGCTCTTTTGGTGAAGCCGCCTTTCAGATTGGGGCTGATGCGGGTGAAGCGGTTATCATGGGTCTGACGAGTATCCGTGCCGATGATTTTCGGATGGGAGGGAGTGAATTTATTGCCACGTCCGGCAAATCTTCCGGTTGGGGGGTGAACCCCAGCGCCGCGACATTGAATATTGTGTTCATGACCCAAGACGACAAAACCGTCACCTTGAACATTGGCGGTAAAGATTCAGATGATATTGAAGAAGTGGCCACATACATTAATGGTCAATCAGACGAAATGGTTTCGGCATCGGTGGACGGGAGCGGTAAACTTCAAATCTTCATTTCAGAAAACCACTTAAAAGGCAGTGTGACTTTTTCAGGTGGACTGGCTTTGTCTTTGGGCTTAACGTCAGGGGTTGGGACGACCACCACTGCGCAAGACATTGATGTGAGTACGGTGGGTGGCGCCCAAATGGCCATCGGGATCATTGACTCATCCATGCAATATATTGACGCCCAACGTGCCGATTTAGGGTCAATGCAAAATCGATTAACGCATACGGTCAGTAACTTGGCAAACGTGCAAGAAAATGTCGCCACGGCCAATAGCCGGATTCGCGACACTGACTTTGCAAAAGAAACGACCAAAATGACAAAAGAACAAATATTGCAACAAGCGGGGACATCGATTCTTGCACAAGCTCAACAATTGCCACAAGCGGCACTCAAACTGCTTCAATAGAATAAAAACACACTTTGAATCAAATAGAAACGGCAAATGATTGCCGTTTTTTTTGTTTTTTACGAAAGAGAAAAATATATCTCAAGTTTTCTTCTTTGCTGACGAAATAGTTGTATCACCCAAATGTTGCGTTTATCTCAAAATAAAGCCCTTGAGATAAAAAGGAAAAAAAGAGTTAAAGGTTTTCCACAGCGCGCCGTTACAAAATGTGTGAGAGATTAAAACAGGTTTTCCCTAGGATGCTGGGCGGAAGCCGGACTTTGTAGCAAAGGAGAATACTAATGGCTATTACAGTTAATACAAATGTGCCAGCAATGACCGCTCAGCGATATTTGAATATTTCAACTGAAAAACTTGATACCGCGATGGAACGTCTTGCTTCTGGTTTGCGCATTAACAGTGCAAAAGACGATGCTGCAGGTATGCAGATTTCGAATCGATTGATGGCACAAAGCGATGGTTTGACCGTGGCGGTTCGTAACGCGAACGATGGCATTTCAATGTCACAAACGGCTGAAGGGGCAATGGAAGAGTCCAGCAGTATCTTGCAACGTATGCGGGATCTCTCTTTACAATCTGCGAACGGTTCAAATGGTACAGAAGAACGTAGCGCCATCCAACAAGAAGTGATTGCATTAAAAGATGAACTGAACCGTATTGCTGAAACCACCTCTTTTGGTGGCGCCAGACTCCTAAACGGAACCTACGGAACCCGGGCTTTCCAGATAGGTGCTGATGCGGGTGAAGCCATTTTTATGGAATTCAACAACGTCCGTGCCGATGAAGTTAAAATGGGGGGGGCAACCTACAAATCAACGGTTGCCGCCTCTGTGGATATGACGACCTGGATTGCCGAAGCGGATAAGTCCTTATCCATGTCGATCACGGCATCGGATGGGACAACAACAACACTTTTGGTGACCTCTAAAGGTGGAGATGACATCGAAGAAGTGGCGACTTACATTAACGGTCAAGCTGACGGAAAAATTTCAGCGTCTGTAACGGAAAGTGGTGAATTACAATTTGTTGCAGCCTCTGGAGCCAGTGTGACTTTCACAGGTTCTTTGGCCACCTCTTTAGGCATTGCTGGGGCTGCTAAAGTAGAACAAACCGTACAAGATGTCGATGTAAGTACTGTGGGTGGATCACAACGTGCCGTCGGTTTGCTTGATAATGCGATGCAGTATATAGACTCACATCGTGCAGAATTGGGTGCAAGTCAAAACCGTTTAAGTTATGCGATTGCTAACTTAGATAACATCAACGAAAACGTGACAGCCTCTGCGGGTCGTATAAGAGATGTTGATTTCGCGAAAGAAACAACGGATTTGACTAAATATCAAATTATGCAACAAGCGGGTGTGTCTATACTTGCGCAAGCGAAACAAGCGCCATCTGTTGCACTAAGCCTGTTAGGGTAGTAGATAAATAAATATTGAATAAATGGTGAGGTGATCCCTCACCATCAAAGCTAGCAGGAGGTGTACAGCGATGGACGTATCATCTATTTCAACGTCATCCCTGTCTCATGTGAGTTCACAGGTAGGCACAAAAATTGCTAATAAATCTGTGGGGGGAAGTCACCCTGAAATCACAAACCAACAGCGGTTAGAGCATGTTGAAAAAACGTCTCAAGCGCGAGCTCAAGAGAATAAAAACCTCAATGAATCTCGGCAGAGTCAAAAACAACAACTCGAAAGCTTGGTTGATCAACTGGATGCATTTGTATCAACCTTTAATAAAGGTTTATCTTTCCGGATTGATGAAGAGTCAGGTAAAAATATTGTCACTATTTTTGAAGTCAGTAGTGGGGATGTTATTCGACAAATACCAGAAAAAGAAATGTTAGATCTGGCGCAACAATTGTCTCTGCATTCAGGAGGATTGGTTGCAGAAAAAGTTTAAATGAGGTGTATAAAATGGCTTTAAATGCGACAGGACCAGGAAGTGGAATGAACATTCATTCTATGGTCAACAACATTGTTGAAGCTGAACGCGCTCCAAAACAAGAGCGCATCGTAAGAAGTATGAATGATGTTGAAACGAACATCAGCGCTTACGGAAAACTAAAAACCTCGCTAGACGCAATGAAAGATTTAATGACTGATTTTCGTCGAAATGATACTTTTGCAGCGCGCAGAACGGTTTCAGATAACACTGAAGCTGTTTCTGCTTTTGCTGATTCGAACGCCGTCACTGGGGTTTATTCGATTGATGTACAGAAGTTAGCTCAATCCCATAAACTGGTTTCTAAAGGCCTTGATCCAAAAACAGATTTTGGTACAGGGCAAATAAAATTGAGTCTTGGTGCTCGTAGCACCGTCATTGACATTACAGAAGACAATAACCAATTGTTGGATATTATATATTCTGTGAATCGTCACCCATCCAATCCCGGAATTAAAGCCTCTATCATCAACGATGATAATGGGTCGCGTTTGATCTTTGGGGGAGATAAAACGGGGGTGGATAATCAAATAAAAATCGAGATTAATGCTCCGGTAGGCAGTCCACTTCAGGCCTTTTCCTATCAAGCTGACTCACCATTAAATGAGATGACGGAGATTCAAAAAGCCGATGATGCCCGTATTTTAATTGATGGTTTGGCGTCTGTTTCCAGCTCGACGAACACCTTCAATGATGCCATTCGTGGTTTGGACATGAACGTTGGACAATTAACAACGCCTGATACACCCGTTAAAATCAGCGTGACAGAAGACCACGATACCGTAAAGAGCTCTCTTGAAACGTTTGTCGAAGCCTATAACCAGTTTTATCAGGTCACAAAATCGTTAACCAGTTATGATCCCGAAACACAAGAAGCGGGTGCGTTGGTCGGAGACAGTGTGATCCGCGCCTCGGTAAATAAGTTGCGAACATTATTTACAAGCCCGATTGAAGGCGCCCCTGATTCTTTAAAAACCTTAAGTGAATTAGGGATCTCAACCACTCAAGAAGGGCCTTTGGAAATCAACCATGCCATTTTAGACAATCAATTGGCTGTTAATTATGCGTCTCTTGAAGGTTTTTTTGGTGGTAATGATGGATTTGCTCTCAGAGTTGAAGATGCAATAAAAGGATTTACAGGTTTTGGTGGCACAATTCGTAACAGAGAAACGACGCTATCAGATCAACGAATGCGTCTTCATGATGAACAAGAAAAATTGGATTTTCGCATGGCGGAGTTAGAAAAAAGAAGCTTACGGCAATTTACTGCGATGGATTCTTCTATGGCAGAAATGCAGTCTCAGCTTTCTGCCATGATGAGTATCCTTCCTGCAGGATAAAAATCACAATGTCCATTTTATCTCATTTAGAGCAACTTGATATAAAACTGATGGAATTGCTTTCTGATGAGATGAACCCTCTTAATGTGGATGAGATGGAGCGATTAATATATGAAAGAAGGCAATGTTTAATCGAAATCAAAATGGGCTCTGAAGTTTTAAATAAAGAGCTCTGGAACATTGCTTTAAATCGAAGTCAGGGTATTTACAGTCAAATAAAAAAACACCGTGATGACGCAGCAATTGAAGCGGGTCGGTTTTTGAAAGGACGTCGGTCAATAAATATTTATAAAAAATTTGAGTAGCTGAGGAATATTATGAGAGGCTCACTTCAAGCCTATAAAAAAGTTTCAGTGGACAGTCAATTAACGGCGGCATCACCTCATAAAGTGATTCAAATGTTAATGGAAGGGGCCATTGAACGTTTAATCCAGGGAAAAACAGCCATGCTTAAGAAGGATATTGCTCTAAAAGGGGAGCGCTTAGGTAAGGCACTTGACATTATTATTAGCTTAAGGTCGTGTCTTTCTATGGCTGACGGAGGTGACATTGCCAACAATTTAGATTCACTTTATGATTATATGATAAGGCAGATTTCTCATGCTAATTCTGATAATCTAGAGAGTCCTCTTGATGATGTTATTCACATTTTGCGTGAAATTAAATCAGCCTGGGACCAAATACCTCCTCAATATCACAATATGGCTCACCCAAAGATTTAAATTCCTTCCGAATTCACTACAATCAAAAAAGTATTGGTACTGATGTCACGCCTTGAGCGTGTCTTCGGTTGCCTTATTTCAAGCAATAATTACAATGGATATGTTATTGTTTTGTTGGTGATACTTTTTTCGTCAGCAATAAAAAATGGTTATGGGTAAATATATCTCACACATGCAAGCTTTAACAAAGATCCTGGTCATTGAGGATGACGAAAAATTTCGTCGCGATTTAGGTGTCATCTTAGAATTTATAGGTGAGCAATCCCTACTTTGTTCTGCCGCAGAACTGACAGAAATGCATTGGATGCATGCAGAAGAAGTCTGTTTTTTGGGGCATGTTCACTCGCCTCAACATTTATCAAAAATAATCGAAACGCTTTCTCATAATAAAGCGATTCCCATCATTGCATTGTCTGAATACAAAACCGCTTTGTCTGTTTTACCCAATTTCGTGGGTGAACTCGAATTGCCGTTAAATTATTCACAATTGGCTGAGGCACTTCGCCATTGTCAAGAATTCTCGGGTAAGAACTCCTCGATGGTTCCGCAATTAAGTGGAAAAAATACATTATTTCGCAGCATGGTGGGACGCAGTCAAGGGATCAGTGATGTTCGCCATTTAATCAGTCAGGTTGCAAATACCGATGCGAATGTTCTTATTTTAGGGGAATCAGGGACAGGAAAAGAAGTGGTTGCACGTAATATTCATTACCACTCTCAAAGAGGAAAAGGCCCTTTTGTTCCCGTTAATTGTGGTGCGATTCCCCCTGAATTATTAGAAAGTGAGTTATTTGGTCATGAAAAAGGCGCCTTCACGGGGGCTATCTCTTCACGCAAGGGGCGTTTTGAACTTGCAGAAGCTGGGACCTTATTTTTGGATGAAATAGGGGATATGCCCGCCTCGATGCAAGTGAAATTGTTGCGTGTCTTACAAGAGCGTTGCTTTGAGCGTGTGGGTGGAAATAAAACCATCAATGTCAATGTGCGCGTGGTTGCCGCAACCCATCGCAATTTAGACCGTATGATTGACCAAGGTTCATTTCGTGAAGATCTTTTTTATCGGTTGAATGTTTTTCCTATTGAAATGCCGGCCTTGCGAGAGCGGATAGAAGATATTCCTTTGCTTATTCAAGAGCTGATGGTTCGTCTCGAAGTGGAAGGTGGGAATCAAGTTCATTTTACGCCGAGGGCTATCGCTTCTCTTATGGATCACGATTGGGCCGGGAATGTGCGTGAGCTCGCCAATCTAATTGAGCGATTACTCATTTTATATCCAGGGCAAACGGTGGATGTGAATCGTTTACCTAAACAATACCGTTACAGTGAACTTCCTGAGTTTCAACCAGAAACAAATCCGACACTTGAAGAGACTGAAAAAAATGAACGCGATGCGCTTCATGCCCTTTTTTCGACGGACAGCGCAGAAGATGATTCTCCTTCCTGCGCAGGAGAATTACCCGCAGAAGGGCTGGATTTAAAAGCGATGTTGGCCGATTTAGAAATAGACATGATACGCCAAGCTTTAGAAGCTCAAATGGGCGTTGTTGCCCGTGCAGCAGGCATGCTTGGGATGCGACGAACCACCTTGGTTGAAAAAATGCGTAAATATGGTTTAAGCAAAGAAGTTTAATGACTCTCGTGTTTTTTTATAAGAGGCGGCGTTATGTTTTTGACGCTGCTTTTTTATTTCTTATTTAAAATCGCAACTTATTGATATTGATGTAATATTTTAATTAGCGTGCTCTCAGCCTTGTGTGAGTAGCAAAGGGGTTAATTAATGTATTTTAGCGTCACAGAAGAGTAGAAATAAACAATCATGGACGATAACGACGCGACAACAAGTTCGACAGACTCCCTCCTTCATCGATATAAACAGGTCATTGATGTGATGCCTGCGGGCGTTATTTTGCTTGATTCATTTGGCCGTGTCGCACAGGCAAATCCAGAGGCCTATCGTTTGTTAGGGCAACCTTTGGAAGGGAACCGCTGGGTGGATGTGATCCATCGGGCCTTTTTTCCCCGAATGGATGATGGGCATGAGGTTTCTCTTAAAGATGGACGTCGCGTCAAATTAGCGATTTCTGCGTCTCCTTCTGGTCAGATTATTTTGATAACCGACATGACAGAAACTCGTTTGCTTCAATCGAGAGTCAGTGATCTTCAGCGTTTGTCTTCTCTGGGTAAAATGGTGGCTTCTTTAGCGCACCAAGTCAGGACCCCTTTATCGAGTGCGTTGCTTTATGCTGCAAATTTAGGGGCTGCGAATTTAAATGAACCGACCCGAAAGCGTTTTCAGATCAAGCTAGTAGATAGGCTTTATGATCTTGAAAAAAAAGTGAATGATATGCTTTTATTCGCGAAAGGTGGAGACAATAAAGTGGTGGACTATTTCACAGTTGAACATTTGTTCAATGAAGTGGAGGCCATGGTTGAAGCCTTAGTGAACAGCCAAAATGTCGATTTTGAAATTATCAGTGATGATGAGTCTTTGACCTTACTTGGCAATGTGAATGCTTTGGCCAGCGCGATATCCAATTTAATTGTGAATGCGATTCAAGTTTCTGGTGTGGGGTGTAAGGTCATTTTGGCGGCCAAAAAACATCAAAATGAGCTTCTTTTATCGGTTTCAGATAACGGCCCGGGCATTCCCAAAGACTTGCAACGAAAAATACTTGAGCCTTTTTTTACGACACGAAAACAAGGAAGTGGGCTTGGACTGGCTGTTGTCCAGATGGTGTGTCTTGCGCATAAAGGGCGCTTAACGCTTCAATCTCAACCCAAAGAAGGAGCCTGCTTTTCGCTTTATCTACCATTGGAGAACAAGGGCTTAGCTAATAAGGGCTCACAATCAGGAGAGATTTCATGAGTCAAATCAAAGTGCTTATTGTTGAAGATGACGAAGGCTTGCGTGAGGCCTTAGTGGACACTCTTTCACTTGCAAGTTATGACTGGATTGAAGCGGACAGTGCTGAGCAGGCCTTGTTGATATTGAAAAGCGATACGGTTGATATTGTGGTTTCTGATGTGCAAATGGCGGGCATGGACGGTTTAATGCTGCTTCGAAATATAAAATTGCATTACCCCAAATTACCGGTGCTTTTGATGACGGCTTACGCCAATATTCAAGATGCTGTGGGGGCAATGAAAGAAGGTGCGATGGACTATATGGCCAAGCCTTTTGCTCCTGAAGTTTTATTGAATATGATCAGTCGTTATGCCCCTGTCAAAGTTGAAAAATCAGATTTAATTATTGCGGATCCAAAGAGTTTTGCGTTGATATCATTGGCAGACAAAGTCGCAAAAACGGACGCGAATGTCATGATTTTAGGGCCAAGTGGTTCAGGTAAAGAGGTGATGGCCCGTTATATTCATCGACAATCAAGCCGCGATAAAGGTCCTTTTATTGCTATAAATTGTGCCGCGATCCCTGAGAATATGCTTGAAGCCACGCTTTTTGGATATGAAAAAGGGGCTTTTACAGGGGCGGTACAAGCTTGCCCAGGTAAATTTGAACAAGCACAAAATGGCACGATATTGCTGGATGAAATCAGTGAAATGGACTTGTCTTTGCAAGCTAAATTGTTGCGGGTGCTTCAAGAGCGTGAAGTGGAGCGACTTGGCGCCCGTAAGAGCATTGAACTGAATGTGCGCGTTCTTGCAACCAGCAACAGAGACTTGCGTCAATATGTTGATGAAGGGCATTTTAGAGAAGATTTATACTATCGACTGAATGTCTTCCCTTTAACCTGGTTGCCCTTGAATGAACGACCTGCAGACATCCTTCCTTTAGCCAATCATTTGCTCTCTTGTCATTCTTCAAAATTGGGTTTGGCCCTGCCAAAATTCAGTGCGTGCGCCATTAAAAAAATGGAAGCTTATCTTTGGCCTGGAAATGTACGTGAGCTTGATAACGTGATGCAACGCGCATTGATCATCTGTCAAAATGAATGCATTCATGCCCAAGAGATTTTATTGGAGGGGCTTGATTGGAATGATGCGGATGCCCTTCAAACCTTGGTGGCGAGCAACGGGGTTTGCGCGCCCAAAACGCCCTCTGAGAGTGTCATTGAGAAGCCTGCTTTGTCCTCTAGTGAGTCTTTAGGGGGGGAGCTTCGTGAACAAGAATTCAACATTATTTTGGAGATGCTGCGTGAGTGCGAAGGACGGCGAAAAGAAGTGGCAGAGCGCTTAGGGATCAGCCCGCGTACATTAAGGTATAAGCTTGCAAAAATGCGTGAAGCTGGGATCAATATTTCGCAGTGATTTTTTCTTCTTCTGCCTTGAGATTTATTGGCGTGATTATTGCTTTAAGATTAATAGAGCCAGAATGATAACGGATTATTTTATGGCTTGCCAAAATTTTGACAGCGAGGATGAAAAATGCAAATTAACCCCATGCTGAAAGAAATGCAGACCATGTCATTAGAAGCTCAAAAAACAGGGGCGCCTATAACGGGTCAGCAAATATCACAAGATTTTAGTGCCTTACTTTCTTCTGCAATCAACAATGTGAACAGCTTACAAGCCACATCAAGTGACTTGGCTTCGCGTTTTGATAAAGGGGATCGAAGTGTTGATCTTTTTGATGTAATGATCGCGCGTAATAAGTCCAGTGTGGCTTTTGATGCCACAGTTCAAGTTCGCAATAAGCTGGTTGAAGCATATAAAGAATTGATGAACATGCCAGTGTAATTAGGAAGTGATCAGTGGCGGATGACAGTGACAAGACACAACTTGCTTTATCGGATGGGACATCCGATTTGCCTGCAACTTCTGATGGTGCGGATGCCTATCAAGACCCTGATGTGATGGAACGAGGAGGAACCTCGTCTTCCCGTCCTTTTGGTGATATGGATATTGCGCGTCAGCTTATTCTTGTGGCGTCGGTGGTGATTTGCCTTTTTCTTGTGATCCTTTTATTTTATTGGGTTCAAGAGCCTGAAATGCGCCCACTCGGTACCTATAATACCGAAGAGCTTATTCCCATCTTAGACAACCTCGATCAACAAAAAATCAATTACGAATTAGACGGCAATACCATTCGTGTCCCCTCGAAAGAATACAGCCGCATCAAGCTCAATCTCACGCGTGAAGGCCTGAACGCGCCCGTGGATGATGGCGATGATATTTTAATGCAAGACATGGGTTTTGGTGTTTCACAACAAGTTGAGAGAGAAAGATTAAAACTCAGTCGAGAGCGTCAATTGGCCTCTGCGATTGAAAATATTCAGGCGGTCACTGAAGCGCGTGTTTTATTGGCCATGCCGAAACAAAGTGTGTTTGTTCGTCATAATCAAGAAGCCTCTGCGACCGTGTTTTTAACGGTCCGAGGAAACATGCAATTAGGGCAAGAAGAAGTGGACTCCATCGTTGATATGGTGGCCTCTGCTGTGCCTAATTTAAATCCGTCGAGGATCACCGTGACCGATCAGCATGGTCGTCTTTTAAGTTCGGGCACAGAAGATCCCGGCTCCTCGCAGCGTCGTAAAGAATATGACTTAGAACGCAAGCAAGAAAATGCATTAAGACAAAAAATAGACTCGATATTGATTCCCGTTTTAGGCTTGGGTAATTACACCGCACAAGTGGACATTACGCTCGACTTTAGCGCGGTAGAAGAAACTCAAAAACGCTATGATCCTGCAAAACCCGCCACTCGAAGTGAATACACCCGTGAAAATTACAACGGAGGTGATTTTGTAGCGGGTATCCCTGGCGCTTTAAGTAACCAGCCTCCTGTGGACTCTTCAATACCTCAAGACATTGAAAACTTGAAAGATGGAGGCCTTGAAGGTGAAGGATCTGTCAGTAAAGAAGCCACGCGAAATTTCGAAATAGATACCACAATCAGTCACCGTCAATCTCAAACGGGGACCATTTCACGTCAAACATTTTCGGTTGCTGTCAATTATTTAACCAACACCCATCCTGAAACAGGGGACGTCACCCGAACGCCTGTAAAAGAAGAAGAGCTTGAGAAAATACGCCGTTTATTGATTGGCGGCGTGGGTTTTTCTAAAAAGCGTGGTGATGTGCTTGAAGTGATCTCTGTGCCTTTTGTGGAGCCTGAGATTGAAAAAATCGTGGATATCCCCATTTGGGATCATCCTAACTTTAATGATTGGATCCGTTGGTTGGCGGCCACCTTGGTCATTATTGTTGTGATTTTTGTTCTGATACGCCCTGCCATGTCAAAACTGATTAATCCAAATAAAGACGACGATGTTTCTCTTGGTCCGAATGGAGAAATGCTGGGGCCGGATGGTTTACCTTTAAGCCCGGATGAGGACATCGGTTTAATTGGCGGTGATTTTGATGGCTCGGGTCATTTTTCTATGAGTGCTTCGAACCTTAATTTACCGAATTTACATAAAGACGAAGATTTGCTTAAAGCGGTGAGGGCTTTGGTTGCCAATGAACCCGATCTTTCAGCTCAAGTCGTCAAAAACTGGGTGAGTGACAATGGCTAAAGACGACAAGGGCGAGTCGGGATACGACATCTCTCAATTAACGGGGATGGAAAAATCGGCCATTTTGCTTTTGAGCTTAACAGAGCAAGATGCGGCGAGCATCATTCGTAATTTAGAGCCTAAACAGGTTCAACGTGTTGGTGAAGCCATGACGAGCATGGGGGATCTTAGCCAAGAACAAGTCAGTGCGGTACACCGTGCCTTTCTTGAAGACATTCAAAAATACACTTCAATTGGCATGGGCAGTGAAGATTTTGTTCGAAATGCACTGATTGCGGCCTTGGGGGAAGATAAAGCCTCCAATTTGGTTGATCAAATCTTGTTAGGCAGTGGCTCAAAAGGCCTTGATTCATTGAAATGGATGGATCCTCGCCAAGTGGCCAGCATCATTATTAATGAGCATCCACAAATTCAAACCATCGTGCTTTCTTATCTAGAGCCTGAGCAATCGGCGGTTATTTTAACTCAATTTGCCGAGCGAGATGCCCTCGATCTTATTATGCGGATTGCCATTCTTGAAGAGGTACAGCCTGCAGCCTTGCATGAGCTGAATGAAATTATGGAAAAACAATTTGCAGGCCAAGCGGGCGCGCAAGCGGCCAAAATTGGCGGCTTGAAAGCGGCGGCAAATATCATGAACTACATGGACAATGCGCTAGAAGCCAATTTAATGGAGCAAATCGGTCAAAACGACGAAGAAATGGCCTCTCAAATTCAAGACTTGATGTTCGTTTTCGACAACCTAGCCGACGTGGACGATCGAGGTATACAGGCCATCCTCAAAGATGTTCCGCAAGAAGCCTTAATGAAAGCCCTTAAAGGGGCGGAAGAAGGACTTAAAGATAAAATTTTACGTAATATGTCCAAACGTGCGGCTGAAATGCTGCAAGATGACTTGGAAGCCATGGGACCGATTCGCGTTGCGGATGTAGAAGCGGCACAAAAAGAAATTTTGTCTGTGGCGCGTCGCTTAGCCGATGCGGGTGAAATCATGTTAAGCAGCGGCGGAGCTGACGAATTTTTATAATTAAGAAGGACATCCCGTGAGTTTAAATCGTCGACGTGGTTACATAAAAGCAAGTGATCAGCCTGACGGTACATTAGAACGTTGGGAAATCCCGCGTTATGATGGAAAAGAGCTTTTACCGAAAGACACGGCCTTAAATTACGATCCCGGCTGGGAGCCTCAAGAAGAAAGCGAAGACGAGAAAAACGCAGAGCCCGACATTGATTTGTCGATGTTGACCGCGGAGGTGCTCGAGCAAATTCGACAATCTGCTGTAGATGAAGGCATGGAAGAAGGCCGCACTCTTGGGCATCAAGAAGGACATGAGGCAGGCTTTGAAGAAGGAAAAACCGCAGGCTTTGCTGAAGGGAAAAAAGAAGGCTATGAAAAAGGCATCGAAGACGGACAAGATGAAATAAAAACACAATGCCAACACCTTGATGCCTTGCTTGAGAAATTGGCTTTTCCTTTTTTACAAATCAATCATCAAGTTCAAGAGCAAGTGATGGAACTTGTTTTGAATTTAACCAAAGCCGTCGTAGAAACAGAAGTCCTCACTAACCCGAAAGTGATCCTCAATACGGTGCATGAAACGGTGAAAAGCTTGCCGATGGCTGAGCGAAAAACCACGGTTTATTTGCATCCGGATGATCTTGAAATACTTCATGGTGCTCACACAGAGGAAGCATTACAGGAAAGAGAGTGGAAACTCATGAGTGAACCCTCCTTTCATCGTGGTGATATCCAGGTTGCAAGCGGCGACTCTGTGGTGGAGTTCAAATTAGAAGAACGAATTACTCAAGTGTTAGCGCAGTTTTTAAATCAAAATCATACCCCACCTCCAGAGCCTCCTGAAAATGGTGTGGGGGCGGATGTGCTTGTGTCCCCTCGTGCGCTTTCAGAAAATGCGCAAGACCGCCCAAAAGAGACAGATTCAAAAGCCCCTTCGATGGAAAAAACACCAACGGATTCTTTTTCTCAAGGTGAAGAAGAGGCGGGTGATACATCGAGCCGCCTAAACGAGACAGACGCATCAGAAACAGATGAAAAATCAGACGGTTCAGAAAAAACTGAATCATCAGAATCATCAGAA
>CAMRDW010000043.1 GCA_947041315.1 uncultured Enterovibrio sp. | reverse complement strand
AGCTTCAAAGGCGACGGGTATAAATGAGCATAAGCAAGAGCCACGCACCTTCAAAAGCGATGATAAGCATTTTTACAGCGGGGGGTTGCCAGCATTATCTTTTGATATCTCTCGCGTTTGAAGATACTTCATTGAAAAAAACAGACAGGCACTGTACTTTTCTAGGAATAATAATGGGTGTCTACTTTAAAGCCGGAATCATCATGACTGCCAGCGTTAAAACTTGTTTTGCGGATTAGCGGATTAGCATATTTTCATATCGCCTGGCATGATCTTCGAGTGGAAAAAAAGCAAGCACCTTCAAGGATCACGGGTATATGATCTCTGAGAGATGTTGACTTATCCTCCTTCTCAAAAGGAAAGGAGCATTTTAAAATGCACTTGATAATGAAGATTACGATCAAGATAATCTCATGGCGAGCCCTTGATATTGCCACGTAGAGATTTGTATTTAGCGAGAGACAAAAATTGTCGACACTGAATATCACACAGATATATTTTAATGAAACAGAGCGCTCTTAGGGAAAAAGAATGAAAATAACAAAGCTGACTCTTAAAAACTATAAAGGTTTTAAAACGTTAGATTTAAAATTTGACGGTCAACTGAACTTGTTTGTCGGCGTGAATGGCGCAGGGAAATCGACGGTTTTAGAGGCACTAAAATTATCACTTTCATGGCTTGTGAACCGTATTTCCCGTGAAAAAGCCAATGGGCAACAGCTCCCTAAAGCCGATATACACAATGGTTCGAGGGATGCTGTTATTTCTTTAAGTGCTCAATATCGCAACCTTGAAAGCACATCATACAATTGGACACTGACCCAATCGAATCTGCCAACAAAAGAAGAAGCGTCTTATAAAGAGGTGACTTTGCTTGCAAAGCAAATTTGGCAAACCTATAAAAATGAGGCAAGCCTTCCCGTCATTCAAGTTTACCCGGTATCCAGAGTCGTTGAGCAAATCTCCCCCGAAACAATAAAAGAGGGGGTGTCTGATCTCGCGATTTATGACAATGCATTAACGGGAAAAACAAATTACCAATCCTTTTTTGAATGGTTCAGATATAAAGACGATATTTTAAATGAGAGGATTTTAAACTCAAAAATAGTATTAAGTGAGTCGAGTAAAAACTTCATGATTACTCAATTAACTAAGATTAAAAAATTAGACGAGAAATTGAATTTAAATACGGCCCATTTATATGAACATGCCATTATGAAGTTAAAACATGATAAAAAATCAGATATTGAAAATATACTTTTAAAGCTACTTTTAAATGATCGAAATCTGTCTAATTCCATTGTTTATATTTTTTATCTGACAAATACAAGCTCGCACTTTAATAAATCAGATGTTTTTAATCAAACAAGTCTGACTATAAAAATATTGAATGATGAATTCAAAAGCATTCAAGAGAGCAATGAGAGAATATATAATATGTCAATGCTTTCAATTCTTATTTTTATATACTTAGGGAGAGTCAATTCAAAACATCAAGAAGAGATGAATTTATTATTAGAATCATTGAGTGAAAATGATGTCAGTGTGTTCCCTGAAGAGTTAATAAAAATTTTAGAACGTGATTTAAATGAGCCTGAAAATGAAAATAAAAGCATCAATCAAGGCAAAGAATTAAAATTTGTGCGCCAAGCCATCGAGTTGTTTATTCCTGAATATCAAAATCTGCAAGTCAAACGTGAGCCAGAGCCCCGAATGGAGCTGACAAAAAACGGTCAAATCTTCAATTTAAATCAGCTTTCTGACGGTGAAAAAAACCTTATTGCTTTAATTGGCGATATTGCACGTCGGCTGACCATGGCCAACCCCTCATTAGAGAATCCTCTTCACGGTGAGGGCATTATCATCATTGATGAAATCGATATGCATTTACATCCCAAATGGCAGCGAATTTTGAGCGAAAAATTAACGGAGGTCTTTCCAAACTGCCAATTTTTCCTCTCGACCCATTCTCCGCAAGTGGTGAGCCATGTTCAAGAGCAATCAGTGATTGGTTTGGAAAATGTGGATGGTGAAATTAAAACTTTTACAGTCAATGATCCCTACGGGAAAAACAGCGATCGCATTTTAGAAGACATCATGAATGTTTCTTCAAGACCTCAAGTGATACAAAATAAATTAGATGCGATCTTTGATTTAATTAGCAGTGATGAGTTAAATAAGGCGCAAGAAAAAATTCTTCTGCTCAAAGAAGAAATGGGTGAAGACGGCGAATTAACCAAAGCCTCCACGATTATAAAAAGAAAAAAGATGATTGGGCGATGAGATCCATTAAAAAAAAACAACAACCTCAAGAATTGACTGATTGGAAAAAAAGCGCGACTGAAAATTGGCAACCCAGTTACTCTGAGCTTTCTGGAAAAGTTAAAGAAGCAGTCTATGCTGCATTACTCACTGAGCAAGGGCACATTTGCTGTTATTGCGAACGTGAATTACGTGAAAATGATTTTCATCTTGAACACTTAAATCCTCAAGCAGAACATTCGGGTGACGACTTAAACTTCACCAATTTTCTTTGCTCTTGCTTAAACACTACAGCAAAAGGCGCCCCTCTTCATTGTGGAAAAACAAAAGCAAATAAAATCATTTCCATTCACCCTCTTCAAGCTGATTGCCAAAAACAATTTCAATTTAAAGCGAATGGAAAAATGAAGGGTATTGATGAAAAGAGCGAGGCAACAATAGAGATATTGAAGCTAAACATTCCCAAACTGAACGATTTAAGATCTAAGGTGTTAGAAGTATTCCTCGATGAAGATTTAACAGATGAAGAAATAAAAATCTTCGTTAATAGATATATTGCTTTAGGTGATGAGGGTAAATACAATCCCTTTATTTCTGCTGTTGAATGTGTTTTTTCTGAATATATTGAAGATACTCAAGACACTTGAAGATGCTTGCCTGCGGCAAGCAAAGCCCAATCACATAAAGAGACGATGCGATTGGGCAGAACGAGCCCAGCCAGCACCCACACAGCTTCAAAGGTGACGGGTATAAAACATTTTTTTTCAGAGGCAATCGCTGCGGCGTCTCTTAGTGCCCCCGCAGCTTATTTTGCGCTTTACACAGCAGCGCCTTATTTAACAGCCTCAATGTCAAGCGCAGAAGGATGGATTAAACGCACCACCAAAGAGCCTGCCGCGCGCATAGATTCAACGTTGTGACTTAATACAATGCCTGCTAACGGAGAGAAATATTGGTGTATTAATTCACCAAAGCTGTCAAATTGCTCTGCTAATAATTGATCTTTTTCAACGGCTTGCATTAAAACGACGCTCGGTAAAATAAATCCGCCCTCAACAGCACGAATGGAGGTGACTTGAGCACTTTCAATGGCGGGTTTGATTGGCGTTTCTTCGCCTTCAAGCAGTCCATAATGATGAAAAATATTAAACACGCCTTGCACCGTTCTTGTCACCAATGCTTGATCGGTATAACGCCCAACACCAATTTCAACAGTGATACTTGGAATACCGTTTTCATTCCATACCGTTTCAAGCACACCCGCATCACCAGGATCGTTTAATATGGCTTCAGGGTTGAGTAAACGCGCCATGTTAAGGGCATCATCGATACGAAAATCTGCAAAAATATAAAGCGGATACACGGTGCCTGATGTTTGGGTATGTAAATCGATAGCAAGAGACGCGTTGGGTTTAAGCAAGTGTTCCCAAATCGATGCAACATATCTTTGAGGCTCGTTTCCATTGATGTTACCTGGAAAATGTCGGTTTAAATTGCCACAAGAAACATCAGGATCTGAAGAATTAAAATCACGATTATGCTGTAGCATTCCGGAGAGATTAAAGGTTGGAATAATCGTAATGCAACCTGCCAGCTCTTTTCCTTTTAATTGCTGAGCAATTTGATGGGCACTCAGCACGCCATTATATTCATCCCCATGAACGCCAGCGGTGATCACTATTTTTTTTCCCGCTTTGGCTCCTTTAAATACCCATACAGGCAAATGTTGCCATTGTGATAAAGCATTGGTCGCCACGCGAAACCAAAATTTATGGGTTCCAACCTCAAGAGTGTCTACGTCCAAGTGACGGATCACATCAAGGCCGTCAATTTTATTATTTTGAATAAATATCGTCATTTTCTTTCTTTTTGAAAAGTAAAAAAGACGAGGGTTATCTCGTCTTTTTATTAAAAACCTTGCCAGAAATACGACTTGAAGCGCTGATCTGACAAATCGAACGAACGTTAATCGAAACCCGCTAAATGCGCACCGACGACCGTTATACTGGCCATAATAAATAGCAGCAAGATAAAGCGCCAAATAAATTTAGCCCAATTGCCCCAATCAATACGACAGACTCCTAATGTGGCCATTAAGGATGCCGACGTAGGAACAATCACATTGGTAAAACCATCACCAAGCTGAAAAGCCAAAACAGAAACTTGACGAGAGATCCCTGCAATATCAGAAAGTGGCGCCAACAAGGGCATTGTGAGTGCAGCTTGTCCTGAGCCTGATGTCACAAAGAAATTAAAAATCGATTGGAAGACATACATAAACCAAGCGGCGAGCGCAGAAGGCAAACCACTGATGGTATTCCCTGCACTGTATAAAATAGAATTGAGAACATTCGGCTCATCGTTTCCGCCGCCAATCAGTAGCAACACGCCTTTTGCGCACCCTACTAATAAGACAGGTGTCAACATCACCGCAGCACCTTCTCTAAATGATTCAGCGACATCATTTAAAGTCATGCTATTTAATTTAAAAATGCAGCCAATCAAGGCGACAATAAAACCCATGGTAAAGAATTGAGTCGCAATTTCTGGAATATACCATGCATGCTTGACCACGCCCCAAACCACCCAAACCATGGTGGAAACCACAGTGAAAATCACCAAGGTATCGCCCAAGCCCCAACGTGCTTGCTGCTGATTTTCCTCGGTATTATTTCTAAGGTAAGCGTCAGAATAAAAGCTTTGAGACAAGGAGGGATTAGATTTAATTCGTGCGGCATACACCATAGTAAAAGCAATACCAACGAAAGTGAAAGCAACCCACATGACCATACGAAATGTCATGCCAGAAAGAATAGGAACGCCAGCTATCCCTTGTGCTATTGCGACGGAAAAAGGATTCATCCAAGAGGTAGCAAACCCGACTTGTGTGGCGACATAAGTAACCATCACGGTGGTGATCCCATCATAACCGAGTCTAACCATCAAAGGGGCAATGATGATAGCAAAAGCCACCGCTTCTTCACCCATTCCAAACACGGCGCCGCCAAGAGAAAAGAGTAAAAATAAGACAGGAATAAAGAGAAATTCATTCCCTTTTGTTTTATCAATAAGCTTAAGAATACCGTTATCAATGGTCCCTGTGCGCATGACAATGCCAAACGCCCCCCCAATGATAAACATAAACATAATAACGCTTACAGACGAGCTTGAAACAAGACCTTCAAAAGGGAAGTTCATCATTCCTATCTCGCCGCCTGAAGCGAAAAATTTCACACGATCGTAAACGGCATCTCCATTTTCATCGGTAAGATAGCGAAAAGAAGCAGGGTCAATCACGGTACGTGTTTTTTCAACACCATCAGCAACAAAAGAAACGGTTTGAGTATCAAACTGCCCTACTGGAATAAGGTAACTTAAGCCTGCCGCCATCAAGCCTATGATGAAAATTAAAATTAAGGTATTTGGCATTTTCCATTTTGTAGAAGACGCTATCTTGTTTTGTGTTTGGGATTGGGGTTGCGCTTGAGTCATTCGATCACACTTCAAAATGATATCGGGAATAAAATGTCGTAAATTATGAATATAAAGTCAAACTAAATTGATTAAACAAATAGAAAAGTTCAATCTCTTCGCTTTTCAAAGAGGCTCTTTGTCTAAACGTCCAACTCAGCCAAAACGTACAAGACGCGCATTTTTCGCACATTTTTTGGATGTTTAAGAAGGAAAAAGCCAGATTTCTCATATTTGCTACACTTGAATACAATCTTCACTCACTTTTACAAGATAATGATAAATAACCTAAATCCTATATTAAATATCGGTATAGACCGTTGTGATAAACTTCAAATTGACCATCTTCGTATGGTCAATTTACTCGCCAGTTTATGTGTTTCAGGTACTTTGATATTTAGCGCATTATTTTGGTTTGCTTTTAAAAATGAACCTTCAGCATTTATCAACCTCGCCTTTATCGGCCTCTTTCTTTTCACTTTCTTTTTAACGAAAAATGGCTATTTATGGATAGCAAGGTATTGGATATTTTTAATCTTCTTTTCTCAACACTTCTATATCCCACTTTTTGTATTATCAGATAATTTTGAGACTGAACTTCTCTTACTGGTCGTTCCTACAACGGTTATCTTGGTGTTTGATCCTAATGAACGTTTTCCACGTTATGCCCTTTCAGTGATCGCCATTTTTTTACTGTTTCTTGCAAAAACCTTCCCAGCTTCAGATCCCATTTTGACACTCACACAAGACAATGCCAAAGCAGCCTATCTGTGCATTATTTTGATCCTTGTTATGTTGTCTTTTGTTCTGATGGATTTTTATCTTCTGGATCTTCAATCCATTAACAAAGCCTCTCGCCAGTATATATATAAAGACATTTTAACAAATACAAAAAATGCACAAAGTATATTTAATGAAGTAAATAAGCTTTTCTTAAAAGCAAAAAAAACAAATGAGCCTTTATCGGTAATTGCAATAAACATTGATGATTTCAGAAGAATAAATCTTATTCATGGAAGAGAAACGGGAGATCGTGTTCTTATCAGTTTTAGCGATTTAATAATAGAAAATTTACCGGAAAAAACCCCTGTTGGACGTCTATTTGGAGACACCTTTGTCGTCTTACTTGAGAATACAAATACAGAGAAAACCCTTGAAATAACACATCAGTTAAAAAACCTTATTAAACGAAATGTTTTTTTAATTGGACATTCTGCGGTTAAATGTAAAGCCCATTTTGGAATTAGTACGTTAAAAAAAGATGATTTTGAAGGTTATTGCCTCATTGATAATGCAGTCATTGCAATGAACGAAGCGACGACATTAAAAGAAGATAAAATAAAGATATATATTCCTAAAAATAGAAACACTCCTTCTTTACCCAATACACTTGAAGTTGCGCGCTTAAGGTAAACGAGTGAAGCCCCTGAACATCAATGGACTCTGTGATTGAGCTGAACGAGCCCAGCCAACACCCGCGCAGCTTCAAAGCAGAAGGGCATCAGGTCAAAAAAGGAGCCAAAATACTTGAAGATGGGCGCCTACGGCAAACGAGTGAAGGCCCTGAGCATAGATAGACTGTGTGATTGGCCTAAAGCGAGAGCAGGCAACACCCACGCAATGACAAAGGCGAGGGGTATCGAATAATATCGATTAACAATAAAATATATAATTAAATTCTTTATCTCCTTTTTTTCGATGATCTTGATGATTTTGTGACTTTTTTCTTTTCTCCTTTTAATCTTGGTTTTATAAAAGGCCTTCTTTGATCGAGCATCGGAACTTGTCTCGTTCCATACATATCAATCATGGTTTCTAAAAATATTCCATCTTCAAAACGAGTGACTTCATTCGTCTTTGATCTTAAATAACTTTTCCCTCCTTTCGGAATTTCGAGTTTTGTAACAGCATGCTCAAGGTGTGATTTGTCATGACAGGGATCCGCTAAAGTACATGTCTTTTCATTAGTGGGAACCTTTGGCTTATTATCAATAACATCCTGAAGCGATAATGTTTTTATATTCTCATTTATAGATGTTGAAGGTATGGAATAAGAAGATGGGGGATCAGGAGTATTAGATTCACGCAAAAAAGAGTCTGTTCTATTTAATCTGTCTGGTTTACTTGTTCCTTCATTTTCATTTTTTCTGTCTTCATCCTTGCCCATTTTTAATTCAAATGAAAGAGACTCTCTTCGTAAAGCTTTTTTTTTCTTATTTAACTCTTGAAGATCCGGATGTTGAACTTGAGTTAAATTGAGCGATTTTTCTTGGCTGGTGCGTATTTTATTCTCAAGACCCAAATTAATTTTAACTTTATTAAGCTCGGTTGATTTATCTTTTTCTCGTCCGCGTCGCACGCTTGCCACTGAATCAATGCCAATCGCTTGATGCAAAATACCATTACGAGCACGTACCGCAGGCATTGGGAGAGGAGAGAAGTTTAATCGAGGAGTTATTCGCCTCGCTTGCGAGGTGTCGACAAGAGGTGTTTCGGATGCGCTAGTTCGTGTTCTGTTGTTTAGTGCATTTCCAGAGTTTGTAGAAGGTATAAAGGCCCCAGAGCTCAAAGGAAAAAGAGTTGAACTTAATAGGGCCAATGTTAAAGCTGTAGAAGGACTAAAAGCCACTCTAACAGGACGAATATGGCCGCTTCTCGGTCGAGCTGAAGTATTACTGATGTTTGAAAAAGCAATCATTTTTTCTATCTTTAAGTCTTCTGTATTTTTACCTTCAGAAGCGCTCAGATGCAGGCCTATCGCTTTAGTGTGTAGGGCGCTTGGATCTGTTGTTCTCATTTTTCCATTCCGCTTTGATAAGAAACTGTATTTATATCCAAAAAATTTGAAAATGCAGCTCGACCGCAAAAACAAAAAGCCCCCGTGCATAGATACACTATGTGACTGAACTTTAAGACAGCAGGCAACAGCCCTGCACCTTTAAAGAAAATGGGTATAAAGAGGGCCAGGTGTTTAACTTGATGTATCCGGCGTCTTTGAATATTCCTAAATGTTGGCGACGCTCTCGCGTACAACTCCCTCACAAGACCTGTATTGTTGTTTCTCATAAAAAAGAAAAAATACTTAACAAAGAGACTTTTTGAGTCTTTTTTATACATTTAATTTCTTAAAGAGTACATTCTTTATTCTCTTTTTTAACATTCTTACAGAGGATATTTTCACTTTTTATTTTGTTTTTCCTAAGGGATATGGGCATACAGGGAGGGAAAAAGAGTGAAAATATTGAGCATAAATGCAAAAAAGAGCCCTCAACCCCCATGCCGTTTCACTTTGTTTGAGTCTAAAATTCAGTCATTTTGTTCAATGAAAATATTGAAGAGACGAATATTTTTATTTTTTTTGTCTCATTTTTTAAAATAAATTAGGTTTATTTTCAAATAAACACCTCCTCAAAAGAACATCTCAAAAATAAGAATGATGCCTAAAAAAACAATGATCCTCTCGTTTTTAAGCCTGAAAAAGACACGATCCTGACAAATGAAAAACAAAGATCCCTTATTTAAAAACGCAGCAACGTTATGAATAAACAAAAAAAACCACTCAGACAAACAAAAAACAGAAAAATAAAACGGAGAAGAGAAAAGGTTTTATACATTTTTATCCTTTTGCGTTCTTTATCACTGTGGATAAGTAGGCCTCAAAACAGTGATTAACCTATAGTTATCCGACTAATAACTTTTACCCTTCCTAGCCCCTGTGGATAACAGGCCATTTTGATCCCAGCATGCTAACGGATAGATCCAAGGAAAGTCACAGGAAACGATCCACGATAAACCCATGATCATACGGATCATTTCGGGCTTATCCACAGAGATCGTCTCCCTTAATAAAAGATCTTAATAAAAGATCTAAAGAAAGATCTTTATTTCTTATTAAGGATTTCATTTCGATCGAGGCTGATAGTTTTGGTTCTATCGGATACGGAAAAGCTGTAGAATGATCCTCCCTTGCTGAGTCATTTGAACTACAGATTTTTTTTTGAGGTCATACCATGTTTTACCAGGATCACTTTGATGTCATCATTGTTGGAGGTGGTCACGCAGGCACTGAAGCTGCTTTAGCCGCTGCGCGTATGGGACAAAAAACCCTGTTGTTAACGCACAACATTGATACCTTAGGGCAAATGTCATGTAACCCTGCCATTGGTGGGATCGGAAAAGGACATCTGGTAAGAGAAGTTGATGCTTTAGGCGGCCTTATGGCTCAAGCTATCGACAAAGCAGGAATTCAATTTCGTACACTCAACGCATCTAAGGGTCCAGCTGTACGTGCAACACGTGCCCAAGCTGATCGTGCGCTTTATAAATCTGCTGTACGGTTTTCTTTAGAAAACCAACCTAATCTGACGTTATTCCAACAAGCCGTTGTGGACTTGATTGTTGTACAGGATCAAGTTCAAGGCGTAGTCACGGAAATGGGATTAAAATTTCGAGCCAATGCCGTTGTTTTAACCGTCGGAACATTTCTCGGTGGAAAAATACACATTGGATTAGAAAACTATCCAGGTGGACGAGCTGGAGACCAGCCTTCAATCGCTTTAGCGGATCGTTTACGTGAATACCCATTTCGTGTTGATAGACTTAAAACAGGAACACCGCCTCGCATCGACGCTCGAACAGTCAATTTTTCAATGATGGAAATGCAACACGGAGATGATCCTTGCCCTGTATTTTCGTTCATGGGGAATGCATTGGATCATCCCCAACAAGTCCCGTGTTTCATCACATATACAAATGAAAAAACACACGAGCTTATTCGCAACAATTTAGACAGAAGCCCTATGTATACCGGGGTTATTGAAGGCATTGGCCCTCGTTATTGCCCTTCAATTGAAGATAAAGTGATGCGTTTTTCTGATAAAAATCAACATCAAATCTTTGTTGAGCCTGAAGGATTAACGACGAATGAACTTTATCCAAATGGCATTTCAACTAGTTTGCCTTTTGATGTTCAGATGGGGATCATTCAAACGATCAAAGGTTTTGAGAACGCAAAATTAACCCGACCAGGCTATGCGATCGAATATGATTTTTTCGATCCTCGGGATCTAAAGCAAACCTTTGAAACTAAAAATATTCATGGTTTATTTTTTGCAGGTCAAATCAACGGAACCACAGGTTACGAAGAAGCAGCCGCTCAAGGCTTACTTGCTGGCGCTAATGCGGCTTTGTACTCACAGGGCAAAGAAGGCTGGTGTCCTCGTCGTGACGAAGCTTATATGGGCGTTTTAATTGATGATTTGTCTACGATTGGAACAAAAGAACCTTATCGAATGTTCACTTCACGCGCAGAATACCGATTACTGCTTCGAGAAGACAATGCGGATTTACGATTAACAGAAAAAGGACGTGAATTAGGTTTAGTGGATGATGCGCGTTGGGCTCGATTTAATCAAAAATGTGAAAACATTGAACTTGAAACACAGCGTCTACGTAGCACTTGGGTTCACCCTCAATCTGAAGATGCAAAAACATTAAATTTATTTTTAAAATCTCCGTTATTAAGAGAAGCCAATGGTGAAGAACTATTGCGTCGTCCAGAAGTTTCTTATGACAAATTAGTAAAAGTTCCTTTATTTTCTCCAGCGCATGATGACAAAACAGCGCGTGAACAAGTCGAAATCCAAACCAAATACGAAGGTTATATTCAGCGTCAAAAAGATGAAATTGAAAAGTCCCTTCGTTATGAAAATACAATTTTACCCATCGAATTGAATTATAAAGAAATTAAAGGATTGTCAAACGAAGTGGTATTAAAACTTCAAGATACGCGCCCACAAACTATTGCAAAAGCATCTCGTATTTCCGGTATTACGCCAGCCGCTATTTCTATTTTGCTGGTTCACTTGAAAAAACAAGGCATGCTCAAAAAAGGAGATTAATCTTCAATGAAACAAGGTCTTGAAAAACTAATTAAAGAGGCTGGATTCATTGTTTCAGCAGAACAACAAGCCCAGCTGGTCGGATATGTTGAGATGCTGAATAAATGGAATAAAGCGTATAACTTGACGTCCATTCGAGATCCAAAAGAGATGCTGGTAAAGCACATCATGGACAGCCTTGCCGTCAGTGAATACCTTAAAGGAGATCGATTTATCGATGTAGGAACGGGGCCGGGTTTACCAGGCATCCCTCTTGCCATTATCAATCCTGAAAAATCTTTTACTTTATTGGACAGCTTGGGAAAACGAATTCGTTTTATTCGTCAAGTGATTCATGAGCTTAAAATCCCTAATGTAACTCCTATTTTAAGTCGCGTTGAAGATTTCAAACCAGACCTGCATTTTGATGCTGTATTAAGCCGCGCATTTGCATCAATGAGTGACATGGTTAAATGGTGCAAACATTTACCTTCAGAGCAAGGTGTTTTTTTAGCTTTAAAGGGACAAGTTGACCAAAGAGAGATTGATGAACTTCCGATTGATTGTTTTGTGAGCAGCATCAAACCTTTGATTGTTCCGGGGTTGGAAGGGCAGCGTCATCTAGTAATCTTGGGAAAATAAAATATTTCTTCGGGGTTACATTGTGGGAAAAGTAATAGCAATTGCAAACCAAAAAGGGGGCGTGGGTAAAACAACGACGTGTGTAAATTTGGCAGCGTCTTTGGCTGCAACACAACGTAAGGTATTAGTTATTGACCTCGACCCACAAGGAAATGCCACAATGGCAAGTGGTGTGGATAAATACAATGTTCACGCCACAGCATACGATTTGCTAGCAGAAGAAACCCCTTTTGAAGATGTTGTGGTCACCAACACAACCGGTGGATACCATTTAATTTCGGCTAACGGAGATGTCACTGCCGCTGAAATCAAATTAATGGAAGTTTTTGCCCGTGAAGTGAGATTGCGAAATGCTATAGCAGATGTACGTGATCACTATGATTTTATTTTTATTGATTGCCCTCCCTCTTTAAATCTTTTGACCATCAATGCAATGACCGCCGCCAATTCTGTTTTAGTACCCATGCAGTGTGAATATTTCGCGCTTGAAGGATTGACGGCGCTTATGGATACAATCAGTAAATTAGCCAGTGTTGTGAACGCAGACTTGCATGTCGAAGGATTACTTCGCACTATGTACGACCCTCGAAATCGCTTGGCCTCTGAAGTGTCAGATCAAATTAAAAAGCATTTTGGTGATAAAGTTTATCGCACTGTGATACCCCGTAATGTTCGCCTTGCAGAAGCGCCAAGCCATGGAAAACCCGCTATGTATTACGACAAATACTCAAGTGGTTCTAAATCTTATTTAGCTTTGGCAGGAGAAATATTACGAAAAGAAGAATCAGAGAAAAAAAATCGAATGCTATCAATGTGTCATAAGGAAAATGAATGAACATAACCAAACGAGGATTGGGGAAAGGACTCGATGCACTTCTTGCAACCAGCGCGAAAGCGCAAACACGAATAGATTTATCTTCTGATAATGACGCTATCGAAAATCAAAGCGAGCTACAATACCTTCCTCTTTCATCGCTTCATCAAGGTATTTATCAACCGCGAAAAGAAATGCTGCAAGATGCCTTAGATGAATTAGCAGAATCCATTCGTACTCAAGGGGTTATTCAACCTTTAATCGTACGAAAAAAAGGATTAAAGGAATATGAAATTATTGCGGGTGAACGGCGTTTTCGTGCATCTAAAATGGCAGGATTAAAACAGGTCCCTTGTTTAGTTCGAGAGCTAGACAACCAATCAGCCAGCGCCATTGCCTTAATAGAAAATATACAACGCGAAGATCTTAATGCAATGGAAGAAGCCCAAGCGCTTCATCGCCTTGTGCAAGAGTTTTCTTTAACACACCAACAACTCGCAGAAATATTAGGAAAATCGAGAGCCACTATCACCAATTTGCTGAGATTAAACGCCCTTGAAACCAGTGTTAAAAAAATGCTAATTGAACGAAAGATAGAAATGGGGCATGCTCGTGCTTTGTTGGGTCTAGAAAGCGCTCCTCAAATTGAAGCTGCGCATATCACCATGAAGAAAAAATTCACCGTAAGGCAAACAGAAGCCTTAGTAAAAAAAATGTTAGAACCCGTAGAATTAAAAAAAGAGCATCTCCTTCAAGCGCCATTTTTTGAATTACAAAACCGACTTTCACAGAAACTGGGTGCAAATGTGAAACTCTCTCAAACAAAAAATGGGAGCGGTAATATTGTAATAAATTATGAAAACAAAGAGGTTCTTGATAAAATATTGGATCTTTTTGGTGAAAGATAACGAATAGCATGTAATCTTCATGTTGTTTTTTATTGGTCTCCCCAAGAAGCACTAAATTATTATTCATTTTTTATGCCTCCTGATTGCATTCAAGAAAGGGGCTCGTATAATTTTTTCTGTCTTCTTCGTTGAAGACAATCACTGTACCCCAAAAATTTGAAAATGCGTGTAGGTGGCAAGTAATCGAATTACCTGACCCTAGATGAAGTATTTGATTGTGCTTTGCGAGCGCAACCAATACCCACGCAGTTTCAAAAGTGTCGGGTATCAGAAAGAAAGGACCGAATACATGGAATCGACGCTTACGCAACCAGGTCGAAGGCTTGCAAAAAAAATGTTGTTATTGCAAGCGTGCGTCGTTTTAACAATGGCAATCTTGATGTCTTTTATCATTGATATTGATTGGGGAGTCTCTGCATTGATAGGTGGGGGAATTTTTGTTTTTTCAAATACTGCCTTTGCTGTGTGTGCATTTCTTTTCAGTGGAGCAAGATCATCACAGAAGGTTGTCGCCTCTTTTTTTGGCGGCGAAGTGTTAAAAATCTTTCTGACTGCGATTTTGTTCACCTTTGTTTTCCTGTATATCGAGGTGGAACTTGTTCCCCTCACGCTGACCTATTTGCTGGCGCTTGGAATTAATTTTCTTGCACCAGTTTTATTTATTAACAACAACAAATAGGATGAGTTATGGCGGAGCCTGGTGAAGCGCTGACACCGACAGAATATATTACTCATCACCTCACTAATTTATCCTCGGATAAGCTGGGCTTAGGTGAAAGTGGTAGTTTCTGGACAGTGCATATTGATAGCTTGTTTTTTTCTATTTTGATTGGAGTGGGCTTCTTATGGCTTTTTCGGTCAGTAGCGAAAAAAGCGACCTCTGGGGTTCCAGGTAAGCTGCAGTGTGCTGTGGAAATGTTGATTGAATTTGTTGATCAAAACGTTCGAGATACTTTCCAAGGTAAAAATCCACTGATTGCTCCTCTGGCTTTAACTGTCTTCGTTTGGATATTTTTAATGAATACGATGGATCTTATTCCCATCGATTTTTTACCTTATCCTGCGGAACATTGGTTAGGGATCCCTTACTTAAAAGTCGTGCCAACGGCAGATGTGAATATTACATTGGCAATGGCGCTGGGTGTCTTTTTCTTGATGATTTATTACAGCATCAAAATAAAAGGCATTACAGGGTTTGCAAAAGAACTAGCATTTCATCCCTTTAATCATTGGAGTATGGTCCCTTTTAATTTGTTGCTTGAAACCGTTTCGTTATTAGCGAAACCGATTTCTCTTGCAATGCGTTTATTCGGTAACATGTTTGCTGGGGAAGTTGTGTTTATCCTGATTGCGGCACTGATGCCGTGGTGGGCGCAATGGTTGGGATCAGTACCGTGGGCTATTTTCCACATATTGGTTATTACCATCCAAGCGTTTGTTTTTATGATGCTTACCATCGTGTACCTGTCTCAGGCACATGAAGAATCGCATTGATCTTTTAATATATTTTGACCTTCCGGCATTTGTGCCGACAACAAGAAACTGGAGTGTGTGATGGAAACGTTATTGAGCTTTTCTGCTATTGCCGTAGGCATCATTGTGGGTCTTGCCTCATTGGGTACGGCGATAGGTTTTGCACTCTTGGGTGGTAAGTTCCTTGAAGGGGCTGCACGTCAACCTGAAATGGCGCCTATGTTGCAAGTTAAGATGTTCATCATCGCAGGTCTTTTGGATGCTGTTCCTATGATCGGTATCGTAATTGCTTTGCTGTTCACTTTCGCAAACCCGTTTGTTGCTCAGTTGGGTTAATTTCCCCTATGGGAACCTATTGTTAACTAATCGGGAGGCGCTGTTGTGAATATCAATGCAACGCTAATCGGCCAAGCTATCGCATTTACCATGTTTGTGATCTTCTGCATGAAATATGTATGGCCACCTATTATGCAAGCGATTGAAGCTCGTCAGAAAGTGATTTCAGACGGACTAATGGCAGCAGAACGTGCTGCCACAGACCTGAATTTGGCTCAGGCGAACGTTTCTGATCAAATGAAAGAAGCAAAGCGAGCGGCAAGTGAGATCATTGATCAAGCGAACAAACGCAAAGCTCAAATTATTGATTTAGCTCGTGAAGAAGCGAATGTTGAACGTGAAAACATCCTTCATCAAGGAATGGCTGAAATTGAAACTGAGCGTAACCGTGTTCGCGATGATTTACGCAAACAAATTGCAACTCTTGCTGTAAAAGGCGCTGAGAAAATATTGGAGCGTTCAATCGATGAAAATGCTCATAAAGATATTCTCGATAAAATCACTGCGAAACTTTAATCGGAGGGGCAGAGATGTCTGAATTGATAACCATCGCGCGCCCCTACGCTAAAGCAGCTTTCGATTTTGCGGTAGAAAAAGAAGCATTAGACATTTGGTCACATATGCTTTCTTTTGCTGCTGAAGTTGCCCGCAATGAAACCGTCAAAGATTCTATTGGTGGGGTTCATTCAGCCGAAAAGCTGGCCGAAATATTTCTTTTTGTGTGCGGTGAACAGCTCAATGAACAAGGTCAAAATCTCATTCGGGTGATGGCTGAAAATGGGCGCTTGAAAGTCTTGCCTGATGTGTTTGATTTGTTTATGGCAATGCGACATGAACATGATAAGCAAGTGGATGTTGATCTTATCTCTGCGATTGCCTTAACGGATGAGCAGAAAAGTGAAATTTCCAGCAAGCTTGAAACGCGCCTTGAGCGCAAAGTGAAACTGACCTGTAGTGTAGATGCGGCCCTGCTTGGTGGGGTTATTATTCGAACTGGAGACTTGGTTATTGATGATTCAGTACGCGGTTCGATTCTGCGTCTGAATGATGCATTGCAGTCTTGATTTAGGGATTTTTAGCATGCAACTTAATTCCACGGAAATTAGCGATCTTATTAAGCAGAGAATTGAAAAATTCGATGTGACAAGTGAAGCTCGCAACGAAGGTACCATTGTCTCTGTCAGTGACGGTATCATTCGTATCCATGGCCTTGCTGATGCGATGCAAGGTGAAATGATAGAACTACCTGGCCAGCGTTATGCTCTCGCACTGAACCTTGAACGCGACTCTGTGGGCGCGGTTGTTATGGGTCCTTATGCAGATTTGCAAGAAGGCATGAAAGTAACAGGAACAGGACGCATTCTTGAAGTGCCTGTTGGACCTGAACTTTTAGGTCGAGTGGTAAACACCTTAGGTGAGCCTATCGACGGAAAAGGGCCTATTGACGCGAAATTAACGTCACCCGTTGAAGTGATTGCGCCGGGCGTTATTGCTCGCCAATCGGTTGATCAGCCCTTACAAACGGGATACAAGGCGGTTGATGCCATGATCCCAATTGGGCGTGGTCAGCGTGAACTGATTATCGGTGACCGTCAGACAGGCAAAACAGCCCTTGCAATTGATGCCATTATCAACCAGAAAAATTCTGGTATTTTCGCTATTTATGTTGCTATTGGTCAAAAAGCCTCAACGATTGCGAATGTGGTACGTAAATTAGAAGAACATGATGCATTAAGAAATACCATTGTTGTTGTAGCCTCCGCTTCAGAAGCGGCTGCGTTGCAATATCTTGCGCCTTATTCTGGATGCGCGATGGGAGAATATTTCCGAGATCGTGGTGAAGATGCACTGATTGTTTATGATGACCTTTCTAAACAAGCCATTGCTTATCGTCAAATATCCTTGTTGCTCCGTCGTCCTCCGGGTCGTGAAGCATTTCCTGGCGATGTTTTCTATCTCCATTCCCGTCTTCTTGAGCGTGCGGCACGCGTTAATGCGCATTATGTCGAAACCTTCACGAAGGGAGCGGTGAAAGGTAAAACCGGTTCATTAACGGCCTTACCCATCATTGAAACTCAAGCTGGAGACGTTTCGGCTTTCGTTCCAACCAACGTTATCTCTATCACGGATGGCCAGATTTTCTTGCAATCAGAACTGTTCAGCTCAGGGATCCGTCCTGCGGTTGATCCGGGGATTTCTGTTTCTCGTGTGGGTGGCGCGGCACAAACCAAAATCATGAAAAAATTGTCAGGCGGCATTCGTACCGCGCTTGCGCAATACCGTGAATTAGCGGCATTTGCTCAGTTTTCTTCTGATCTTGATAATGCAACGAAAAAACAGCTTGATCATGGTCAGAAAGTCACCGAATTGATGAAGCAAAAGCAATATGCGCCAATGTCTGTTTTTGAACAAGGTGTGATTATTTTTTCAGCTGAAAAAGGCTATCTCACCGACGTTGAAATCAATAAATTGGCTGATTTTGAATCCGCATTGCTTGCCTATGCGAAATCTCAGTTTGCTGATTTGGTTTCTCTTATTGATGAAACAGGCGATTACAGCAGTGAAATTGAAAAGCAACTTTCTACTTTGCTTGAAGATTTCAAGGCAACTCAAACCTGGTAATGTTTAGAAGGTCGCTTTTGCGGCCTTCTTGTAACGGAGAGTTTTGATGGCCGGTGCAAAAGAGATCCGTAATAAGATTGGAAGTGTAAAAAGCACACAGAAAATCACAAAAGCAATGGAAATGGTTGCCGCTTCTAAAATGCGCCGCTCTCAAGAGGCAATGCAAGCTTCCCGTCCCTACGCGATGACGATGCGTAAAGTGATTGGTCATGTTGCACTTGGAAACTTGGAGTATCGTCATCCTTATTTGGAAGAGCGGGAAGTAAAACGCGTAGGTTATATCATTGTTTCTTCGGATCGTGGATTGTGTGGTGGTTTGAATATTAATGCGTTCAAAAAAACCATCATAGACATGCAAAGTTGGAGTGAAAAGGGGGTTGAAATTGAAACCGCCTTGATAGGTGCAAAAGCCAGTTCTTTTTTTAGTAATTACGGCGGAACAGTGTGCGCGCAGGTTTCAGGCTTAGGGGATAAACCTGAGCTTGAAGAGCTGATAGGAACTGTGTCTGTCATGCTAAAAAAATACGATGAAGGCCATTTGGATCGCCTGTATTTGGTATACAACAAATTTGTGAATACCATGTCTCAGGAGCCCACAATAGACCAATTACTGCCATTGCCAAAATCAGAAGATGAATCCATTAAGCGCAAGCATTCTTGGGATTACATTTATGAGCCTGAGCCTAAATCGCTCTTAGATATCTTATTGGTTCGTTATATCGAATCGCAAGTTTATCAAGGTGTGGTGGAAAATCTTGCGAGTGAGCAAGCCGCAAGAATGGTGGCGATGAAATCAGCAACAGACAATGCCGGGGATCTTATTGATGAACTGCAACTTGTTTACAATAAAGCCCGTCAGACAGCCATTACTCAAGAGTTGTCGGAGATTGTCTCCGGTGCTGCTGCGGTGTAATGCAAGACTCAACGACATATTTTAGAGGAATAACGATGGCTACAGGTAAGATCGTTCAGATCATCGGTGCGGTAGTCGACGTAGAGTTTCCAGAAGGATCTGTACCTAGGGTATATGATGCTCTGAACGTGAAACGTGAAGGCGAACGTCTGGTGCTGGAAGTTCAGCAACAGTTGGGTGGTGGTATTGTCCGTACTATCGCAATGGGTTCGTCAGATGGTCTGCGTCGTGGATTGATAATTGAAAACACAGGTAAATCGATTGAAGTACCTGTAGGAATAGAGACCTTAGGACGTATTATGAACGTGCTAGGTGATCCTATTGATGAACGTGGTGATATTGGTGAAACAGAGCGTTATTCTATTCACCGTTCAGCGCCAAGCTATGAAGATCAATCAAGTGCGACAGAATTACTTGAAACGGGCGTTAAAGTTATTGATTTGATTTGTCCGTTTGCAAAGGGTGGCAAGATTGGTCTTTTCGGTGGTGCGGGTGTTGGTAAGACCGTTAACATGATGGAGCTTATCAATAACATTGCATTGCAGCACTCAGGACTTTCTGTGTTTGCTGGAGTGGGAGAGCGTACCCGTGAAGGAAACGATTTCTACTTTGAAATGCAAGAAGCGGGCGTTGTAAATGTTGAAAACCCGCTTGAATCAAAAGTAGCCATGGTATACGGCCAAATGAATGAGCCTCCAGGCAACCGCCTTCGCGTTGCATTGACGGGCTTAACCATTGCGGAAAAATTCCGTGATGATGGTCGTGATGTACTCTTGTTTATCGATAATATTTATCGTTATACCTTGGCTGGAACGGAAGTTTCTGCGTTATTGGGTCGTATGCCTTCTGCTGTAGGTTATCAACCTACGTTGGCTGAAGAAATGGGTGTACTTCAAGAGCGCATTACATCGACTAAATCAGGCTCGATTACTTCAGTACAAGCCGTTTATGTTCCTGCGGATGATTTAACGGATCCTTCTCCTGCGACAACTTTTGCGCACTTGGATGCGACCGTTGTTCTTTCACGGAATATTGCAGCCCTCGGCCTTTATCCTGCGATTGATCCATTAGACTCCACCTCTCGACAGCTTGATCCTTTGGTTATAGGTCAAGAGCATTATGATGTTGCGCGCGCGGTTCAATCTGTATTGCAGCGTTATAAAGAGTTGAAGGACATTATCGCCATCTTGGGGATGGATGAGTTATCTGAAGAAGATAAATTGGCTGTTGCACGAGCACGTAAGATTGAGCGTTTCTTAACTCAACCTTATCATGTTGCGGAAGTCTTTACGGGTCAACCGGGTGTTTATGTTTCGCTTAAAGACACGATTACAGGCTTTAAAGGTCTGTTAAATGGTGAATTTGATGATATTCCTGAGCAAGCATTTTTGTATTGCGGTGCGATTGAAGAAGTCATCCAAAAAGCGAAAAATCTCTAACTGTAACGAGGAGAGAACATGGCCGCGATGACCTTTCACCTGGATGTAGTGAGCGCTGAGAAACAATTGTTTTCTGGTCGTGCAGAGTCTATTCAGGTTTCTGGTGGGGAAGGTGAACTGGGTATTTTTCCCGGCCACACTCCGCTATTAACCTCTATTATTCCAGGCATGATCCGCATAACCAAACAACATGGAGAGGAAGAAATTATCTATCTTTCTGGTGGTATGTTGGAAGTGCAGCCCAGTACAGTGACTCTTTTAGCTGACACCGCGATTCGAGCCTTAGACTTGGATCAAGCGAAAGCCGAAGAAGCGAAGCGTCGAGCAGAAGACCGGATATTCAATAAACATGGCGACATGGACTACGCTCAAGCTGCCAGTGATTTGGCGAAAGCCATTGCTCAGTTGCGTGTAATTGAATTAACAAGAAAAGCCCGCTAAGTTAACGGGTATATTTTAAAGGCGACCTCTGTGTCGCCTTTAATATAAGCTAAAAAACCTTTCAAATATCCCATTATACTCACTCCAATAAGTCGTTAACCAGATATTATCTGGGTGTTGGTGACGCTCCTTCAGGCCCTTTTTTTCAATCACACAGCGTCCTACGCTTAAGGATTTCCCCCGCTTTCCGCCGACATGCAACTTCAAGTGTCTTGGGTATACAAGGCGTATTTCTG
>CAMRDW010000042.1 GCA_947041315.1 uncultured Enterovibrio sp. | reverse complement strand
ACTCTCTATGCTCAGGGGCTTCACTTGCTTGCCGCAGGCGCGCATCTTCCAGTGTCTTGGGTATATCAAAAAATGAATTGCTTTAAATATGGCAATACAGGCATTATACAGCTCATTTTTACCCGTCCCCTTTGAAGCGGCGTGGGTGTTTCCTGCTCTCGTTCAGGTCAATCACTGAGTAAATTTATGCTAAGGGCATTCACTCCTTGGTCGCATGCGCGCATCTTCAAGTGTCTTGGGTATATTATATTTTTGAGACTTTTAAAAATGAAAATACTGATTCTTCTCTCCTTTATTTCAGGGTTTCTTTTTGGCTGTGGTGGCAGTGGCACGGACAGCAGTACGGGCAATAGTGAAAGCACTACAAAACCAAGCCTTTTATTTTTTGATGGCATTTATGCAAATAATGACGCGTTCATGTTAGTGGATACCGAATTGATGAAAGGTATGTACGAAATGAATGGGATGATTGGGAGCAACGGAGAAAATGTTTTAAGCTTTGATGGCTTTACTCCGAGCGATAATTCGATGGTATTTAAAGGCTCTAAACGTTGGTCTAATCAATCTTTTTATCAGGATGAAAAGCAATCGATGACGGCATTATTTAGTAATGATCATGTACAAACTATCACGAATGATTTTACCCATCATTTATTCAGGCAGCCTGCCAGTGTTGAATTATCAAAATTAGTCGGCACACACATGACGAGCGGAGGGCAAATTACTGAAATTAGAGAAGAGGGTCAATTTACTTCTTATGGAAATGCTTTAGGTTGCACTTATGAAGGAAAACTTAAAATGATTAAAGGGCTTTATTATTTTGCGACTGTAAAAGCAACTGCTTGTATAAATCCCCTTATGGATGGCTTTTACAATGGCTATTTTTTCACTTTGAAAGAGGCGAATAATATTAATTTGTTTGCGATATTTCATCACAGAAATCATGCCGTCTGGGGGGCAATCCCAATCACGCCATAATGAACACTAAAAATCCGATGTATAGCACAAGATTTGTGAAGACGTGCGCCTACAAGTGAATGAGGTTCCTGCGCATACATGAAGGATCTGAGGGGGCAGAATGAGCCTAAGCGAACCCTTAAGACCGAACATCTAACATCCAGGCACCTCCAAAGGTGACGGGTATACACATTGATTTTATGATGTGTCTTTGGATGAATAAAGGGCGCGAGTTTTTGTAAATCAAAAAAGCCGAGTCTTGAAGGCTCGGCTTTAAATGGTTTGTGATGTTAATTTGAGGCGTTTTATACCCGTCGCCTTTGAAACTGCGTGGGTATTGGCTTCTCTCGTTGAAGATCAATCACAGCGTCGAACTGTGCTCAGGACCTTCACTTGTTTGCCGCAGGCGCGCATCTTCAAGTGTTTTGGGTATCGGCCATCAGTCTGAAAGCATCAAAGAGCTGGCTTTTGCCTCAAGGTTTGAGTCGCCCATTAAATAGGTATCGATGGCACGAGCGCATTCACGGCCTTCATTAATGCAACGCACCACAAGTGATTGCCCTGTACGCATGTCACCTGCTGCAAAAATCCCTTTTTGATTCGTTTGATAATTTTGGGTGGCCACATTGCCTTGCTCATCTAAGGCAATGTTTAATTGCGCAAGAACGCCGTGAGGCTCTGGATGTAAAAAGCCCATGGACAAAAACGCCATATCGCAAGGGATCTCCCGCTCTGTATTTTTAATTTCATGAAAAGAAGGGGGCTTATCTTGGGCTGTTTTTTTCCATTCAATGTCCACAAGGCGCACTGCGCTTAAGTGGCCGTTCTCATCACCAATAAAGGCTTTGGTTAAGATATTCCAATGGCGTTCCCCGCCTTCTTCGTGAGAGGTTGAGGTACGCATGATAGCGGGATAGTGGGGCCAGGGTGTACTTTCAGGACGCGTGTTGGGGGGGACTGGCATAATTTCGACTTGGGTGACGCTTTTTGCGCCATGTCGGTTTGCTGTGCCAACACAATCCGACCCCGTATCGCCTCCACCAATCACAAGAACCTTTTTGTCTTTGGCATGAATGGGGGCGGTTTTTAATGGCATGTCATTGGCCCTTCGATTATTTTGTGAAAGAAACTCCATCGCAAAATAAACCCCTTTTAAATCCCGCCCCGGAATGGGCAGATTGCGGGGAACCGTGGCGCCGCCTGTCAGCAAAATAACATCGAAATCTTCACGCAATTCGAGGGCGTTGATATCCACCCCGACATGGGCATGATTGATAAATTCAATGCCGGCTTGCGCCATTAAATCGATTTTTCTGTCTATGATGTCCATCCCTAATTTGAAATCAGGGATCCCAAAACGCAAAAGTCCGCCCATTTTTTCATCTCGCTCAAAAAGATGAACAAAATGGCCTGCGCTATTGAGTTGCTCGGCGGCGGCAAGCCCTGCGGGGCCTGAACCAATAATGGCCACTTTTTTCCCGGTTCTTGATGTGGGGATTTTTGGCTTGGCATAGCCTTTTTGATACGCGGTTTCTGTAATGGTTTTTTCGATATTACAGATGGTGATAGGGGATTGGTTGATCCCTAAAACACAGGCACTTTCACAAGGAGCAGGGCAAACCCGACCTGTAAACTCAGGGAAATTATTGGTGGCGCTTAAAATGTCCCAGGCTTCATCAAATCGCGCATGGTAGACCGCATCATTGAATTCAGGAACGAGGTTCCCAATGGGACATCCGTTATGGCAAAAAGGGACGCCACAGTTCATGCATCGGGCTGCTTGCTCGATGATTTTATCACCGAAGGCCTCATTTAAAACAAATTCTTTATTGTCTTTAAGGCGCTCTTTAGTGGCTTTTTTCTGAGGTAATTCTCTGTCGAATTCGAGAAATCCGGTCACTTTACCCATTGACTTTCTCCCTTTGTTTTTCTGTTGTTTTTTCTCTTTTTTTGAGTAAAACGGCTTTGTAATCTCTTGGCATGACTTTAATGACTTGCTTGAGATGGGCTTCAATGTCGGATAAAAAGTCTTTGGCAACAGAGCTGTTTGTCAGCTCGTGATGCTTGCTGATCATGGCTTTCATTTGCTTGATGTCTTGATTATCAAGCGGGTCAAGATCAACCAATTCACGGTTTATGTGGCGTTCAAGGTTTTTGGCTTGATCCCAAATATACGCGATGCCTCCGCTCATTCCCGCCGCAAAATTGCGTCCGATCTCTCCAAGCACAATGACCACACCTCCGGTCATGTATTCACAACCGTGATCTCCAATCCCTTCAACAACCACATGGGCTCCTGAGTTTCGTACACAAAAGCGCTCTCCTGCCATTCCGTGAATATACGCATCCCCGGATGTGGCACCATAAAAACACACGTTCCCGACAATGATGTTTTCTTGGGCTTTAATGTCCGTTTTTCTGTGGGGGTAAAGGGCGAGTGTTCCGCCTGAAAGGCCTTTTCCAACGTAGTCATTTGCGTCGCCTTCCACTGTGAAGTGGAGTCCTTTTGCAAGGAAGGCCCCAAAGCTTTGTCCCGCTGAGCCGTTGAATTTCACGCTCATGGGTTTGGGAAGGCCTTTATCTTGAAATTGGTTGGATATTTCGTTTGAAAGCAGTGTGCCTACGCTTCGGTCGGTGTTCAGGATCTCAAAAGTGCAATCAACGGCGGCTTTATTAGCAAAGGCGGGGGAGGCCGCTTCGAGCAGTTTTTGATCCAACACGGCCTCAAGGTTGTGGTTTTGTTCACGCTGGCAGTACATCCCGTCGTTTTCGCGAGGCTCTTCTTTATGAAGGATGACGTTTAGATTTAAATTTTTGTATTTCCAATGCTCGACATCTTGGCGAGGTTTTAGGTTTTGGGATTGTCCCACCATGTCATTGATGGTGTGGTATCCCAATTCGGCCATGATTTCACGTAACCCTTCAGCCATGTAAGTGAAAAAGGTAATGATATCTTCAACGCGACCATCGAATCGTTCACGCAAGGTTTTGTTTTGTGTTGCGATTCCGACAGGACAGGTATTGAGATGGCATTTACGCATCATGATGCAACCTTCCACAATCAAGGCTGCGGTTGCAACCCCCCATTCTTCAGCCCCGAGCAAGGTGGCGATAGCTAAATCGCGCGGGGTTTTCATTTGTCCATCAGACTGCACCACAATGCGGTTTCGCAAGCCGTTTTTCAATAAAGTTTGATGGGTTTCTGCCAGCCCAAGCTCCCAAGGTAAACCTGCGTGTTTAATAGAAGACAAGGGGGAGGCCCCTGTTCCGCCGTCAAAGCCTGCAATCAGTAGTACATCTGCTTTGGCTTTTGCAACACCCGATGCAATGGTGCCCACACCGGCCTCTGAAACCAGTTTTACATTGATACGCGCTTTTCTATTGGCGTTTTTCAGGTCAAAAATAAGCTGAGCCAAGTCTTCAATAGAGTAAATGTCGTGATGAGGTGGCGGAGAAATCAGACCCACACCTGGTGTGGCGTGGCGTGTGCGTCCTATCCAATCATCCACTTTATGCCCAGGCAGTTGCCCGCCTTCTCCGGGTTTCGCCCCTTGAGCCATCTTGATTTGTATCTCGTCGGCTTGGCTCAGATAATAGGAGGTGACACCAAAGCGCCCTGAAGCCACTTGTTTGATGGCGGAGCGTTCCCAATCCCCATTTTCTTTTTTCTCAAAACGAGCAGGATCTTCGCCGCCTTCACCTGAATTCGATTTTGCACCGATACGGTTCATTGCGACAGCAAGCGTGGAATGGGCCTCGTGAGAAATAGAACCAAAGCTCATGGCGCCCGTTGCAAAGCGCGTCAGAATAGACTCGACGGGTTCGACGTCTTCAATCTTTATGCTGCGAGATGGGTTTTGAACAAAGGTAAATTGACTGCGTAAGGTGGCTGCGTGATCCCCTTGGGTATCGATGGCAAGGCAATATTTTTGGAATTCTTTATAGTCTTTGTTGCGCGTTGAATGTTGCAACAAATGAATGGTTTCAGGGTTAAAAAGATGTTTTTCACCTTTTTGTTTCCACTGATAAATTCCACCAAAATCGAGCATTTGAAGGGGAATGGAACGGGTTGGGTAGCCGAAGCGATGCCGAACAAGGACTTCTTTGGCAATGTCGTCAATTTCCAAACCTTGAATACGGCTGACCGTGCCTGTGAAATATTTATTGACCACGTTTTTAGAAATACCCAAGGCTTCAAAAATTTGTGCGCCGTGGTAAGACTGCAAGGTGGAAATACCCATTTTTGAAAATATTTTCAAAAGGCCGCCGTTGATGGCTTGGCGATAATTATCAAACAAAGAATCAATGGAAACCTCTTGGCTTAGTTTTGATTTTCTTTGTAAATTGACCAAGGTTTCAAAGACAAGATAAGGGTTTATCGCATTGGCTCCGTATCCTATCAGGGTGGCAAAATGGTGCGTTTCACGGGCATCGCCTGTTTCAATGACGATGTCTGCTTTGGCTCTTAGGCCCTTTCTGATGAGATGGTGATGCACCGCCCCCACCGCCAACATTGCAGGAATCGCCGCGTGGTTTGAATTGACGGCTCTGTCCGTTAATAAAAGGATGGAATAACCATCCAAAACCGCGTCTTGTGCATATTGACAGACTCGCTTTAAAGCGCGCTCTAATTTTCCAGGCTCTCCGCTCGCGCGAAACACGATGTCCAAGGTTTTGGCTTGTAAATGGTCGTTGTCGATGGCGCGCAGTTTTTCAAGCTCGCCATTGCTTAAAATGGGGGAGCTGAGTTCGACTTTGCGGCAATGCTCTGGGGTGATTTCCAGTAAATTTTGATCTTTTCCCAAATAGGTCCGAAGGGACATGACCATGCGCTCTCGAATCGGATCGATGGGCGGATTGGTGACTTGGGCAAAGAGTTGCTTAAAGTAATTCGAAAGGTGCTGAGATTGATGTGATAACACGGCCAAAGGCCAATCCGCGCCCATCGCGCCCAGTGCTTCTTTGCCTTCTTGGGCCATGGGAGTCAGAATGTCTGTCACTTCCTCGGAGGTGATCCCAAAGGCTTGTTGATGATGCAATAAACGTTCAGAAGAGGGCTGCTGGTGCTTGGTATCGGATTCGGGAAGGTTATCGAGATGCAGAAGATTTTTTTCAATCCAAGCTTGATAGGGTTTTGAAAGGGCGATGTTTGCTTTCACTTCTTGATCTGAAAGAATGCGCCCTTGTTCTAAATCGGCAACAAAAATACGCCCTGGCTGCAAGCGTCCTCGAAAATGAATGTTTTCAGGGGCGATCTCAACCACGCCAGACTCCGATGCCATGATCAGGAAATTGTCTTTTGTGACTGTGTAGCGACTTGGACGTAGACCGTTTCGGTCAAGGGTTGCACCGACGATGACGCCATCGGTAAAACAAATAGAGGCAGGGCCATCCCAAGGCTCCATGATATTGGCGTTGTATTGATAAAAGGCCTGCAACTCTGGGCTCATGTCGTTTTTTTCTTGCCAAGCTTCAGGGATCATCATCATTAAAGCATGAGGAAGACTGCGACCAGCAAGCACAAGAAGCTCTAAGGCCATATCAAAATTGGCCGAATCAGATGCACCTTCTTGACAGATAGGGAGCAACATTTTGAGCTCTTCTTCTGTGAATAAATCCGTGGAAAGCAAGGCTTCACGGGCTTTCATCCAATTTAAATTGCCGCGAACGGTATTGATTTCGCCGTTGTGGGCAATGAAACGAAAAGGCTGCGCCAAACGCCATTGTGGGGCGGTGTTGGTTGAGAAACGGGAGTGCACTAACGCCAAGGCGCTGACCATGGACGGATTTTGCAAGTCTAAAAAGTATTGAGGGACTTGTTCTGTGGTGAGCTGCCCTTTGTAAACCAATGTTTTTGCAGAAAATGAATTGATATAAAAGGCGTTATCAATCTGAGAAATGCTTTCAAGGCACACACGCACTGTGTAATTGCGCAGGACAAATAATTTTCGTTCTAATTCATCCAGTGTGAGGTGATTGCCTCCGGTGACAAAGGCGTGTTCGAATTGAGGCTCAGTGCTGAGAGGATCGGCGCCTATCATGCTGTTATCGGTAGGGAGGACGCGGTATCCAATGACCTCTAAATCGAGACGTTCTGCATTTCTTTCGAAAATATCACGGCATTGTTGTTGTTTGTTTTCATCTTTTGGAAAAAGCATGACCCCCACGCCATACTTGTCGGCTGCGGGCAAATTGATCCCGATTTTTCGGGCTTGTTCCAATAAAAATTCGTGGGGTTTTTGCAATAAAATCCCCGCGCCATCTCCGCTACAAGGATCACACCCTTGGCCTCCACGGTGCTCCATACGTGCAAGCATATCAAGAGCTTGAATGATAATGGCGTGTGATTTTCTATTTTTAAGGTGGGCGACGAAGCCAATGCCACAGGCGTCGTGTTCCATCTCGGGCACATAAAGCCCTTCGCTGCAAAAAGCAGGTGTTGTCATATTTAATTCCTTTACGTTGACACTTATGCAAGAAGGCGTTTTTCTTTTGCATAGCAGTTGCAGGGTTGCGATGAAGTGAGGCGTGATGCTCGTCAACCCACTTAATTTGGAATGAACCAGCATAACAACATGTTTTTACAGGGTCTAGTTTTGCACTGTGAAATTGCAATTGAATTCTTTTTGAAACAGGTCCCAAAGCGAATGGAGGGGGAGTCCTCGCGTTTGATAATGCTTGTTTTTGCGAGAATGGCGGTGCTTTAGGAAAGACGAGGAGGAGACGCAGGAAAGGGGACATCGGGATGTATACCCAAAGGAATTGAAGACGCGTGCAGGCGGCAAGCGAACGAAGCCCTTGAGCATAGAGGTAGTATGTGATTGGGCTGAAAGAGCGCCGCCAACAAGCACGCAACGTCAAAGGGGACGGGTATATAAATAATATTTTATAATGTGCGGAATCTTGGATGAGTTGCTTAAAAACCAAGAAGGTTCAGTAATCGAAGTATCTTTATCTATTTAACTTATCGATGTGTGTTTAGTTATTTGGTTGGTGAATTCCAAAATAAAAATATGATTTGATTTTATTTAAAAATTTGACCTTCTGGCTGGGCTTTTAATTAGAAAAAAATGAACAATTTTTGTGTAAAATCCTCATTTTGCACCTGACCTCGATATTTTAAAATTGGATGTTGAAACTAAAATTGAAAGACACATTTTTCACTTAGCTTTAGGTTAAAGTACGGATAGATGGGGCGTGATTTACAATGCGCTCTAGAAAACAATCTTATTCTTTTCATGTTCAAAATGACGGGTAAATAAATGAAATGTTCAGTTTTTATTGCAACAAGTGCGGATGGGTATATCGCACGCGCTGATGGTTCTGTAGATTGGTTGCATAATGCGGAAATGCAAGACGCTGATTTAGGTGTGGACAATGATATGGGATTTCGGGATTTCATTTCATCCGTTGATTGCATCATTATGGGGCGAAAATGCATGGAAATGATTGCCAGCATGAATTTAACACCGGAGCAATGGCCCTACGGTGAGCTTCCTCTTTTTGTATTAAGTCATTCTATAAAGGAAGCTCCTGAAAATTTATTGGGTAAGGTGGAAATGTTTTCAGGTGAAATTCCAGAGCTGATAGAAAAGCTCGAAACAAAAGGTTTAAAACATGCTTATGTGGATGGTGGGGCGGTGATCACCTCCTTTTTGAACCTTCATTTAATCGATGAAATGACCCTGACGCAAGTGCCTATTTTATTAGGTGATGGGATTGTTCTTTTTGGTAAATTAAAGCACTCTCTTTCATTGACGCAGGCAAAAGCCACCGTTTTTCCAAACCATTTTATTCAAATAAAATACACAATAAATGAGAGAAAAAAAACAGATTAAAACGAGGCTTGAAAAGGGAACTGACTGCCATTGAACGGCGTCTCACGAACACAATTTTGTATCCTTGAAACTGCCAGGGTTCTGCGAGCTTAGCCAAGACCCACGCAGTTTCAAAGGCGACGGGTATAAGCTTGAAAGAGTGAAAATGGGGTTGTGCTGTAGAAATCTTCTATGTTCTATCAATGACTTTCGTTATGGTCGCAGTTATGATACACCCTCCTTACTTTATTCTGGTTAAATCATGAAGCAAAATAAACTTTTTGCACACTATTACGTTAATCTCTTGGTTAAATTAGGCTTGGTTCGTTTTAGCTTGTTTTTAGCCATCGTTTTAGTGGCATTGGCTGTTTTTATTCAAGTTTCGATTAACTTTGTTTTAAATGGCAACGTTCAACTAAGTGAGATTATTCGATCTGTATTTTTTGGTCTTCTTATTACTCCAGGGGCCATTTATATTTTTTCCGTGGTGGTTGATCAATTAGAAGAATCGCGTCAACGATTAACAAAATTCGTCTCAAAGCTCGAAAGAATGCGAGTCAGAGACATGGAGTTAAACACGGAACTGACAACCAACATCACCCGCTTAAACTTAGAAATAGAAGAGCGTCAACGCGCGGAAGAAGCCAGAAAAACCGCGATAAACGATTTAAGGAATGAAATAAAACAACGCGAAAAAGTTCAGTTGGATTTAGCTGAACAAACCTCATTATTTCGTTCAATCATTGATGCCTCTCCTGATCTTATTTATTACCGAAATGAAAAAGGTGAATTTGGAGGGTGCAATAAAGCAATGGAAGAGCTGACGGGCAAGCTCGAAAAGGATTTAGTGGGCTTGACGCCAAAAGACATCTACAGTCCGGAGATTGCAAAAAAAATAATAGAAACAGATCAAGAAGTTTTTGAAAATAATACCATTCTGATTTATGAGCAGTGGATGGAATACAAAGACGGAAGAAAGGCCTATTTTGATCTGCGTAAATTGCCATTTTACTCCCATGATGGAAAACGTCTGGGCTTAGTGGGCTTTGGGCGAGAGAGCACAGAGCGAAAACACGTACAAGATGCATTAGAAAAAGCAAGTCGGGACAAAACTGCCTTTATTTCAACAATCAGCCATGAACTGAAAACCCCTCTAAATGGCATTGTTGGTTTAAGCCGTATGTTGCTTGAAAGCAAGCTAAACAAGGAGCAATTAGGTTACCTTAGAACCATTCACGTTAGCGCCATCACTCTTGGTAATATATTCAACGACATCATTGATTTGGATAAGTCGGATCGAAGTCGTTTAGAGCTTTTTCCTTTACCTTTGAATTTATTTGATTTTGTGTCTGAAATAGAGAATATCAGCGCTTTGATGGCAGGCCAAAAAGGCCTTCGTTTTTCTCTTGAAAGATTGGATTCTCTGCCGACCACCATCAAGGTTGATGGAACACGTCTTCGTCAAATATTGTGGAATTTAGTGGGAAATGCGGTGAAATTCACCAAGTCGGGTGTGGTGAATGTGACGGTCGGTTGTGAGGTGAAGTCGGAGATCGCTTATTTAAAATTTGATATAGAAGACAGCGGCATTGGTATCCCACAAAAAGAGCTGAATAATATTTTTACTATGTATTATCAGGTCAAACAAGGTGAAGATAATTTACATGCGGTAGGCACCGGGATTGGTCTTGCTGTATCGAGGCAATTGGCCCGTTTGATGGGAGGCGATATTTGCGTTGAGAGTGAAATAGGTGAAGGAAGCACCTTTAGTTTTACTTTACCCGCTGCCATTTGTGATACTCAAGAGTTGCGTGCTACGCCGAGGATCACAGATAAGCCACTTCATATTATGTTGGTCGAAGACATTGAGCTAAATATTGTTGTTGCCCGTAATTTGCTGGTCAGTTTAGGGCACACAGTGAGTGTTGCGCGCTCTGGAAAAGAAGCCTTAGCTCTTTTTCGTGAAGGTCTTTTTGATCTTTTATTGTTAGACATTCAATTACCTGACATGACGGGTTTTGATATTGCTGAGACATTAAGAAAAAGGGAAAAAAACTTGCCGCCTTTGGTGGCTCTGACTGCAAATATTATCGCAGATAAAAACGATTACCTTGAAAAAGGTTTAGACGACGCCATCAGCAAGCCCATCAATGTGAGCACAATCAACGAAGTGATTGAAAGCTTAGAAATTAGATCATCTCAAAAAACAGAAGCACATCAAAAGGTGACACCGACACAAGCTCTTCAAAACCCCTTATCTCAGAACCTTGATGTGGAGATCTTGACCTCTTACGCCGAGATGATAGGGATTGAGGAAATTGAAAAAAGCCTTATTTTGTTTGAAGAGCTGATGTTGGAGTATCTCGCTTGTCTTGATAAAACAATGGAGCAAAGAGATCAAAAAGGAACCGCAAGCGAAGCCCATAAGATAAAAGGGGCGGCCAGTGCCATCGGTCTTAGAAGAACCCATCTTATTGCGCAAAAAATGGACTTTATAGATAAGCCTTATTGTTGGGAGAGCATCGAACAAAGCGTCTTGGAAATGAAGCAGAAATACCTTGATGATATTGTTCTTTTGAGGGCTTGGTTACACGAAAATAAACATCGAAGTTAACCGCTTCGAAATTTCAGAAAAACGACATTAAAAAGGCCTGCATTGCAGGCCTTTTTATTGAAGCGAAACATGGATCAAAAGATATCCAGTTCACCACAAAAACGGTAGCCTTCACCGTGAATGGTCGCGATGATTTCGGGGGTATCACCAAAAGATTCAAAGTGTTTACGAATGCGGCGAATGGTGACATCGACAGTACGATCATGGGGTTTTAGATCGCGCCCTGTCATTTTTTTCAGTAAGTCTGCACGTGTTTGGATGCGTCCTGGATTTTCACAAAAGTGCAAAAGCGCACGGAATTCAGAACGCGGCAGTTTGAAATGTTCGTTGTTTGGGGTGACCAATGAGCGGCTGTTGATGTCGAGCGTCCAACCGTTAAAGGTGTAATTTTCAACAGAGCGTTTTTCTTCAGGCTCAGAATTTTGGTTCAAAGAACGAGTCAGAAGATTGCGCGCACGAATGGTCAGTTCACGAGGGTTGAAGGGTTTAGTAATATAATCATCTGCGCCGATTTCCAGACCAAGAATTTTGTCGACTTCGTTATCACGGCCCGTTAAGAACATGAGCGCAATATTGCCTTGCTCGCGTAACTCACGTGCTAACAGAAGGCCATTTTTACCGGGAAGATTGATGTCCATGACGATCAGATTGATCAAAGGATTGGCTGAAAGCACGCTGTGCATTTCATCGCCATCATTGGCTTCTAGAACGGTATAGCCTTCCGCCTCAAATATGCTTTTGAGCGTATTACGAGTGACGTTTTCGTCTTCTACTATTAAAATGTGTGGAGTTTGCATTGGGGTTACCTAAATTTCTTGAGCGAATCGGGTGTAAAATCTAGAACACGCAAGATTCTATGGATAAATGTACAAACAGGAAATGTAGAAAAAGAATGTTTTTAGAAATACTACATAAATTTTAAAGCAATTTTGTAGGTAAACATTCGAGCTTCATTTTCAATATGAATCATGTTTTAACTGCCCTTTCCGCGAAGATGTGAAGATGCAGTATCTTGGCGGTTATTTAAGCAATGATGTATCCATATTGGTATGGAGTCCTTTAATCACAACATATTTCCCTGATACAAACTCCATCCGTAGAGAAAGTATTTTTATATGGTTTTACTCGTAATGAATACAGGTTTTAATCTAGTCAAAGGGGGCTGCTCCCTGAGAATGGAACCGATTGTATTCATTTAACTGGGTGATAACAATGTTTAGTCATAAGGCAAGGATATATTTTTTTGTATTTATTGATATACGTCAACTTGAATTGAGTGAGCTTGAAATTTTTAAAAAAAGTTGAATTTACTTTTTCTATCCAGAAATAGCCATTTTAATGCTGTTGTATGATAACAGAAGCATCTTAGAGGTAACAGTAAATCTACGATCTAGATATAAATAAGAAATAAACAGACGGAGAAGCTTGGAGTGTATGGGTGTTAATGATTTGTTGGTTTAATGCGTTTCTTTGAGTGTATTGAACCGAGCACATATTTCATTCTATATAGAACAACGGCTTAGTTAGAGGTCTTTTTGAGATGAAAGCTAAAAGATAAAAATGAAGAAAAAAAGGGACGTTTAAAGAGAGACAAAATTATCTTTATTAAGAAATTCAGAAGCGTTGGAATGAGGTGTTATTTTTTTATGGCTTCATTTTGATTTTGGCGGTGAGTATGGTGTTTTTCTGTTTTTTTGCCTTAGGTTCTTTTCTACTTTTGAGAGGCAGCTCTAAGTCGTTAATTTAAATGATATTTTGTCATTTAAATTAACGAGCGCCCCGTTAATAAATCAATAAAAAAACGGTTCCTTAACAGAAAATGAGCGAATCTAACGGAGGCTCATTAGCTTGTAACGGATCTTTTACCGGATTTTTTATTCCTTTTTAGCCTCTTATTTATTCATAAGAAGATTTCGACTTCAGAACAAAGAATATATAAATCATTTGAAGTGTTTCGTTTGCTTATTATTTTAATTAGGGGCTTTGTTTTGAGCTGAAACTGAGTTTTATTTTAATGGCGTGAAATAGAAAAAATGAAATAAAGCCCTCAGTCTATTTATAGTAAAGCGCTCTGGAATTGACTTTATTATTCGATTGATTTTTTGTTTTTTCTTTTTATTTGCTCCTCCATGTCACGAGTTATTATGTTTGTATATTTAAATAATAAAATCAATGTAACTCTAAAAAATTAAATGTAAAAATGAAAAAACACCCTGTATTAAATCAATCTTGAAATCCGTGTTTTTTCAAAAGAGAGGGGGCTTATTTTAATTTAGATGCAAACCTATGCGTATTGATTCAATAAATCTATACGCACAATTTCATATGCTTGATAAGGATCTTTGTGTTCCTTTTATGCCTTGTTTTTTATACTTTCTTTTTAAATGAAAGAGAGATTCTATATACCCAAGAGACTTGAAGATGCGTGTTGGCGGAAAACGCGTGAAGGCCCAGAGCCTCGTTTTAGTGCGTGATTGGCCTGATGGAGAGCAGGCAACACCCGCGCCGTTTCAACGGCGACGGGTATACCTTTGATCAGAATTGAAATCCGATACCTAATTGATAGTTTGTGTCGTTATTAAAAGTTTGATTTAGATTAAGATCAACGCTTGCTTTCATATTGATGTCGTCAGTGATTTTTACTTTACTGCTCATGATCATGCTGTTGACTGTTTCTTCGTTAATTCGTGCTGCTTGCACTGTGCCATCAAAAGAAACCCGTTCGTTGAGATTGTATTCAATCCCGCTCAGTAAGCCTCTGGATGTGGAAGAAAAAACACTTTCATTTGTTAGACCCGTTGCAAGATAGATATTGATATTTTTCATCAATGAAAGATGATAACCCGTTGTAACAGTCCAGCTGTCAAAACCTTGGTCGCTGAGATGAATTGAATTTGTCAGCCAAACTCTTTTTTCTTCTTTGTCTGCATTATCATACAAATGGAAGGGGAACACATTTTCTGCAGAGACATTCAATGTCAGCAGTTGCAAGGTGAGGGCAAGGGCTCTTTTTTTCACCGTGCATTTCTCCTGTTATAAGGCAATATGATCTTAACGGGCTAGTTTAAATGAGGTTTTATATTTTCGATAATGATTAAAGAGTGAAATATTAAGCAGCACACGATTTCACTTTTTTTCACATTATTTTCTTTGTTTCTTCTCCTTCTTTTTTGCAAGATAAATATTTTAGCCTTGAAATCTGCGCAGTTTATATAATAAATCACTCAATCTATTTATTTATTAATGAATCGGCTTGTGTCTCTGTAGGGGAAAACATCATTGAATTCGCCTTTATTTATTTTTTCCTGGAGCTCTTGCCAGTATTGGGCCTCAAATAAGTTAGAATGTAATTTTTCAAATAAAGAGCGAATTTTCGGATTAATAAGTAAAAAGGTACGAAATTCTTCAGGGAATACGTCGTTTTCACCCACGCTGTACCAAGGCTCTGCAGACATTTCATCTTCAATATTGCGTGCCTCTGGGATGGTGCGAAAATTCGTTTCTGTTAAATATGAAATTTCGTCGTAATCGTAGAAAATGACGCGGCTGTGCCGTGAAACCCCAAAATTTTTAAACAGCATGTCCCCTGCAAAAATATTGGCTGCCGCAAGCTCTTTGATGGCATCGCCATACTCTAAAACCGCCTGATACAAGGATGCGTCATCGGCTTGTTCGAGGTAAATATTAAGCGGGATCATTCGGCGTTCCATGTACAAATGTTTTATATGGATTTCGTGGCGTGTGATCTTGATGTTTGAAGGGGCGACCTTCAGCAATTCCTCGATAAGCTCATCACTGAAGCGTGCTTTCGGAAAAACAAAATGACGGTATTCAAGGGTGTCGGCCATGCGGCCGACTCTGTCATGCTCTTTGACCAGTTGATATTTTTCTTTGACGAGCTCGGGTGTGGTCTCTTTTTGAGGAGCAAATTTGTCTTTGATGATCTTAAAAACAAAGCCATAAGAAGGAAGGGTAAAGACAGACATCACCATCCCTTTGATCCCGGGGGCGATAATAAATTTTTCTTCTGAATGATCGAGGTGCTGAAGAAACTCGCGATACAATTCCATTTTTCCGTGTTTTTGACAACCTATGGCGGTGTACAGCTGGGAAGGTGTTTTTTGAGGCATGAGTTGCCCTAAAAAATCCACTAAAGCTGCAGGGACTGGGGCATAAACCATAAAATAGGAGCGTGCAAATCCAAAAATAACACTGACATCATCACTTTGGGTAATGCAGGCATCGACATAAAGTGTGCCGTTTTCATTGATCAATAGAGGAAGAACAAAAGGACGCCCCTGATTGGCCATGTCGATATACCCAATCAAATAGGCGGCTTTATTGCGAAAAAAAGGTTCGCGGACCATATCAATCACAATTTCTTCACTCAGTTGTGGGCCGAGTTCGTTTTGCAAGGTTTCCATAATGCACTGAACATCACGTACTTTATTTTCCCAAGGGGAGGTAAAAGGGGTGTCATCGAGAAGACGCTCTAGGGTTTTTGAGAGTGTTTTGTTTTTTTCATTGTTGGAGTGATAACGTTTTAGCAGTGGTGTGGGGTATTTTGGAATGCGTCCTCTTTGCGAGCTGTCGACAAAGAGCTTTTCTCTTCGAATGTTTCTGTGCTCGAAAACACGACAATAAACGGAATTAAAAAAACTTTCTGCGATATCGTAGCGAGGGTAATCATGGAGCAACAGGCTGTATTCTTGTTTTATCGAGACTAAAAAAGAACGGGTTGCGTGTTGTTTGTCCAGCATGGTTATTAATTGTTGGCTGACAAGTCCGACATGGTGATCATAGTAATGGATGCGTGTTTTTAGTGCTAATTGAACATTTTTCCAATCTTGTTTTTCAAAACGCTCAAGGGCGCCCGCCGTGACATCGAGAAAGCGACTGTACATGGCGTCTGCGCCTTGTAATATCGTTTGTGCGACAAGTTCTTTCATTGCGTCTGTCATTTTGGCCTCAAGCGTCCTTTTCTTGATCTTACTATGTGATCTAAGTGCGTATTTCGCCATTTTTTTTGAATGATAGTCGTGTCATTGCGCTCTTTTTTCAATCGGTTATGAAAAGTTGCGAAAAAGGGCGTTTTTTGGATAAAGAAGAGAAATAGAAATTGATTTTATCTTCTTCCTTCGGTAATGCTTAATAGATAATCCATCATTGTCATTGCGATTTTTCCTTTTGAGAAGCTCAAAGATGTTCAGCGGTTTTTTGTATTCAATCAAATAGGGAAATAGACATCATTGATTTAAAAATAGAAATTAAAGCGCTTTTGGGTATACCTAAAGTCATTGACCTTGCGCGCCTGCGCCAAACAAGTGAAGCCACTGAGCCTCTATGGGCTCGATGATTGGGCTTCGCGAGCGTCGCCAAAATCTCAATCGCTTTAAAGGCGACGGGTATATCAAGTCCAACATGATTGAATAACTTAAAATGAACCCTTCAAAATACAGACGGGTCTTATTTCAAACAAGAACAAAGAGTGAAAGGAAAATTCAAGGATGAGAGTTTTAAAATTTGGTGGGACGTCCCTTGCGGATGCTGAAAAATTCAGTCGTGTCGCCGACATTGTGATGGACAACCCCGCAAAAGAAGAAATATCTGTTGTTTTATCCGCTCCAGCTCAGGTGACCAATCGGCTTGTGGCCTTGGTTGAATATGCCATTCAACACAAGAGCGCAGGAGAAAACTTAAAAGAAATAAACGCTTTATTTTCAGATTTGTTTGAGGGGCTTTTTGAACGAGAGCCTGAATTTGATAAAAAGGGGCTTTTCCAAAAACTGGCGCTTTCAATGGGTCAGTTGACGGATTACATTCAAGGCATTTCTTTGCTGGGTTTGTGTCCTGATAACATATATGCCCGCATTATCAGTGAAGGTGAGCGCCTTTCTATTGCGACCATGTCTGCAATATTAAAAGCGCGTGGTGTGCCTTTTTTTGTGATTGATCCTCAGTATTATCTTCAAGCAAAGGGAGATGACTTAGAAGCCTTGGTGGACATTGATGCTTCTACAAAAGTCTTTCAAAATGCCCCTCTTCCACAGGGTCACATCGGTTTGATGCCCGGTTTTACGGCCGCCAATGAACAAGGCGAATTGGTGCTTTTGGGGCGAAATGGATCGGATTATTCTGCGGCGGTCTTGGCGGCGTGTGTACGGGCGCAATGTTGCGAGATTTGGACTGATGTTGACGGGGTTTACAGTTGCGATCCTCGCTTGGTTTCCGATCCTACCTTATTGAAATCATTAAGCTATCAAGAAGCGATGGAATTGTCGTATTTTGGTGCAAAAGTCTTACATCCTAAAACAATCCTTCCTATTGCCCGCTTTCAAATTCCTTGTTTGATTAAAAATACCCAGAACCCTAAAGGGGCGGGGACCCTCATTGGAAAAGACACCGGAGAAGACAATCTGGCCGTCAAAGGGATCACTACATTAGGCCAGCTCTGTATGGTGAATGTTTCGGGCCCTGGCATGAAAGGGATGATAGGGATGGCTACTCGCGTCTTTGGCGCGATTTCTGCAGCCAAGGTGTCTGTTGTTCTTATCACTCAATCTTCTTCTGAATACAGCATCAGTTTTTGTATTGAAGGGCAAGATAAATCAAGGGCAGAGCGGGCCTTAAAGGACTGCTTTGAATTGGAATTTAAAGAGGGGCTTTTAGAGCCGATTGAATTTGTTGAACATGTGGCGATAGTCTCTTTGGTGGGAGACCGAATGCGCACAGAAAAAGGTGTTGCATCGCAATTTTTTACTTCTTTGGCTCAAGTGAATGTCAATATTATCGCCATTGCGCAAGGTGCATCTGAGCGTTCTATTTCTGCTGTGATCCCTGAACATAAAATGGCTGAGGCCGTCAAAGCGTGCCACATCAATTTGTTCAAAAGTCTGCATTATTTGGATCTTTTTCTTGTGGGTGTGGGAGGGGTTGGGAGCGAGTTGATTGCACAAATTAAACGCCAACAACCGATATTGGCTCAACAAGGGATCCTTATTCGAGTGTGCGCCATCGCAAACAGCAAGGCCATGCTACTCAATGAAATGGGGGTCAATCTTGATGCGTGGCGTGATGAATTGGCCCTTGAAAAACGGCCCTTTAATTTTGAACGTATGGCCAATTTGGTGCATGAAAATCATGTGATTAACCCTGTTTTTATTGATTGTACTTCAGAGCAAAAAATTGCGAATCAATACACTGATTTTCTCTCGGCAGGCTTTCATGTGGTAACGCCAAATAAAAAAGCCAATACCTCCAACATGGCTTATTACCAACAATTGCGTTATTTGGCGAGGAAGAAGCACCGTCGATTCATGTATGACACCACAGTGGGTGGCGGTTTGCCTGTCATTGAAAATTTACAAAATTTAATGGCAGCAGGCGATCGCCTTGAGAAATTCACGGGGATTTTATCTGGCTCATTGTCAACTATTTTTGGGTGTTTGGACGAGGGTGGGCTTTTCAGTGAGGCGAGCGCGATTGCGCGTAAAAATGGTTTTACAGAGCCTGATATTCGAGATGATCTGTCGGGTATGGATGTGGCACGGAAACTTTTGATTTTAGCTCGTGAGGCGGGAATGACGCTTGAGCTAGAAGATGTCTGCGTTGAAGCGGCTTTGCCGCCAGGTTTTGATGTTTCGGGTGACATCGAGGCCTTTATGCAACGCCTTCCTGAAGCGGATGCGTATTTTTCTAAACGCCTTTTAAAAGCGCGAGAAAAAGGGCAAGTCTTGCGATATATCGGGCGGATAGAAAATGGGGTTTGTTCTGTCAAAATCATGGAAGTGAATGAGAACGACCCCATGTTTAAAGTCAAAGACGGTGAAAATGCATTGGCTTTTTACAGTCGTTATTATCAACCTATTCCTTTGGTGTTAAGGGGGTATGGTGCGGGCTCTGCGGTAACGGCCGCCGGCATATTTGCCGATCTTATGCGAACGTTAGGTTGGAAATTAGGGGTTTAATATGGATGTGGTTGTTTATGCTCCCGCATCTATCGGGAACGTGGGGGTTGGCTTTGATGTACTTGGGGCTGCGATTTCACCGATAGATGGCACGCTTCTTGGGGACAGAGTCTGGGTAAAAGAAGGAGGCTCTCGCTCTTTTGAGCTTCATTGCTGTGGTCCTTTCGCGGATAAACTGCCCGCCAAAAAAGAAGAAAACATTGTTTATTCTTGTTTTGAGATTTTTTGCCGTGAAATGGAAAAACGGGGTTTATCTGTGCGCCATGTTCGGCTTGTTCTTGAAAAAAACATGCCGATTGGCTCCGGTTTAGGTTCGAGTGCTTGTTCTATTGTGGCAGCCCTTGATGCGCTTAATCAATATCATGGAAACCCTTTAAATGAGACTCTTTTATTGACCCTGATGGGGGAAATGGAAGGGTGCATTTCGGGCAGTGTGCATTATGACAATGTGGCTCCTGCTTATTTGGGCGGTTTGCAGCTGATCTTGGAGGATCCTGAGAACATCTGCCAACCTATACCCAGTTTTGATGATTGGTTTTGGGTCATGGCCTATCCCGGCATTGAAATTTCAACAGAAAAAGCACGCGCCATTTTGCCTTCTCATTATGATCTTCACGACCTGGTTCAACATGGTCGTAATTTAGCCGGATTCATACACGCCTCATATACCCATCAGCCTTTACTCTGCGCCAAAATGCTTAAAGATGTTGTGGCTGAGCCTTATCGTGAGGTCTTGTTGCCTGGCTTTTCTTTTGCCCGTAAATACACAAAAGAGGCGGGTGCATTGGCGACGGGGATTTCAGGCTCTGGTCCCACACTTTTCAGTGTGTGTGATGATATTTTGGTGGCTGAGGGCGTCGCCAAATTGCTTTTGGACAATTATGTGCAAAATGAAAATGGATTTGTTCATATTTGCAGGATAAATAAAGACGGTTCAAGACGGACAGGGACACAATTATGAAGCTTTATAATCTCTTAGAAAAAGAAGAAGTGGTTTCATTTAAAGATGCGCTAAAGCGAGGTCTTGGATCAAAACGAGGGCTTTTTTTTCCCTGTGAAATTCCTGTTTTTGATGATATTGATGCCTTGCTGGAGAAAGATTTTATCTCGCGAAGCGCACAGATCCTCTCCGCTTTTATAGGAGATGAATTAACACTTGAAACGGTGCGAGACATGGTTGAAAAAGCGTTTTGTTTTCCCGCCCCTCTTGTAAAACTTTCACCTTTTATTTATGCACTGGAGCTTTTTCAAGGACCCACTCTGGCTTTTAAAGATTTTGGCGCCCGTTTTATGGCGCAATCTTTAATGGCCTTTTCTAAAGGAGAAAAAATCACCATTTTAACGGCCACCTCAGGAGACACGGGAGCCGCTGTCGCCCATGCCTTTTATGAGATGGAAAACATTGAGGTGGTGATCTTGTATCCCAAAGGGAAAATCAGTGTGTTGCAAGAAGCTCTGTTTTGTACCTTGGGGAAAAATATCCATACATTGGCGGTGAATGGCACCTTTGATGATTGTCAGTCGCTTGTTAAAGCCGCCTTTGACGATGAAAAGCTCAAAAAATCCATCGGCTTAAATTCGGCCAATTCAATCAATATCAGCCGAGTCATGGCTCAAATTTGTTACTATTTTGAAGCCCTTGCCCAGCTTTCAAAATCACAAAGAGAAAACCTGGTGGTGTCTGTGCCTTGTGGCAATTTTGGTAATTTAACGGCAGGTATGTTTGCAAAAGCAATGGGGGCGCCCATCAAGCGTTTTATTGTGGCAACGAATGTCAATGACACGGTTCCTCGTTTTTTAAAAACAAAGAAATGGTTACCCCATCAAACCATTCCAACCATTTCGAATGCAATGGATGTGAGTCAGCCCAATAATTGGCCGCGCATTGAAGAAATTGTACGTTTGCAAAACGAAAAATTATCAGACTTAGAAGGGGTTTCTTTTACGGATAAAGAGACCCTTGAAAGCCTTCAAAGTATGTTTGAAGCGGGGTATCTTTGTGAGCCACATGGCGCCATCGCGTATCGCGCTCTTTCTACGAATTTAAAAGAAAAAGAACTCGGCCTCTTTTTGTGTACGGCACATCCTGCGAAATTTAAAGAGACGGTGGATCTTGCTTTGAAACAAGACATTCCCCTTCCCGAAATTTTGAAAAAACACGCAAAAATGCCCTTATTGTCTCTTGAATTAGAGAAGGATTTTGAGGTATTACGCGTTTTTTTAATGGATTT
>CAMRDW010000041.1 GCA_947041315.1 uncultured Enterovibrio sp. | reverse complement strand
ACATATTCACATATTCACATATTCACATATTCACATATTCACATATTCACATATTGCATCAACTATATTAACAACATACAATGTTTCATCTTTAATACTTAACCTCATTGAAAAGGTGCACAGGTGGAAAACGAGTGAAGGCCCTGAGCATAGAGAGACGATGTGATTGGCCTGAGCGGAAGCTGCCAACACCCACACAGTCTCAAAGACCAGCTGTATATCCCTGATTCTACGGCCTTGATGCATATAAAAGAAAGGGGAATTATTCGTGTTTTCGAATGCGATATTTGATGTAAGAAAAAATAACACATAAAAAAACACTTTTTTATTCTCTTTTTTTTATTTATTTATAACCCCGAGTATAAAAACTCAAATTAGACGGCAGTACAATGAAAAAAATAATACTCAATTCTCTTATTTCTGCTTCTTTGATCGCTTCATTTAATGCAATAGCTTACAGTGTGATCATTAAAAATAACACCGAAATAGAAATGATGCCTTATATTGAAAGCCTTCATGAACTCTCTCCTGATAGCGTTAACACTTGGATCCTTCCAAAAAGTGAGCGTATTTATGATCTAAGATCGAGTTGGCTTAATTCAGGGAGTATGGCTGTTAAAAGTGGAGATACAAGAGAAATTAAATTAGGGGACACCCGCTGCGGAAAGATTAAATTTGAAAATATTCAAAGTATCGAACTCTTTGAAAAAGAGGGGATCGTTAAATGCAGTGTTTCTATTGTACCGCGTCTTACTGAAAGTGTTGTATATAAAATGCCCGTTAATCAACTTAAAATGGCTTATTTCTTTAGCGATTTTAATAATAAAAATGATTTAGATATACCTGAGTCATATGTAGACGGTCCAAGAGAAACATACGCTATACCCTATGAAGATATATTATCAACGAAAGTAAAAGTGAATGCAGTGAATGATCAAACGGGGAAAGAACATCCTGTATATATTGAAATGTGGCGTAACATCAGCAGCAATACCATACGACAAATGAATAACAGAGTGTCCATGTATGACTATGCAATAAGTGACTTTACCGCACGTTATGTTCCTGAGTGGAATGAGCATTTACCTGAGGGTAATTACACTGGGATCACTAAAATTACGGCACAAAAAAATAACGCTCAACATCACTTTAATTTTGGCGTGACAGTCCGTAAATAATAAAAAATTGCGTTTTTACTCGTAATATTTCTTTTCTATTCTGAAGATCCAGGGCGTTGGCTAAGCTCAAAAATCCAATTTAGATCAACGTCCTGTTACACGTTTTATTCTTTTCGCGCGAGATGAAACATCTTCATTATTTAGACGAAAAGTGTAAAGCGAAACCGGTCAGCCAAGATAATACAAGAGAATAAATTGCTGAGATTTCGTTTCAGAAAAAGAGGGCGCAATTATACCCATCCCATTAAACAGTTGATCCTTCTTGCTTATTAAAATCACCGATAACATCGTTATGAATTTCTCAATGAGAATAACGCGTTATCGGCAATTCACGCCTTGTTCTCAATGATTTTTTCGCCGCAATTTCTGACTAACGACTTAATGGAATGGGTATTAGACATATCGAAAGCAATTTGGTAACCAAAGAATGCAAAAGAAGGGTTATTCCGGGAAATAGATCAAGGTATGAAGATTATTTACGGGTGAGCTGAAGGCCATCATTTTGAGGTATATTTTGCTTTTCAATTCCTTATTTACCCGTCCTCTTTGAAACTGCGTGGGTGTTGGCAGCGCTCGCTCAGCTCAATCACATCGTCTCTCTAAGCTCAGGGGCTTCCTCGCTTGGCGCAGGCGCGCATCTTCAAGTGTCTTGGGTAAAGCCACGTCTTCTGATGAACGCATTTTTATCGTTACAGATCATTCGACCCATTTCATCAAAAAATTCAAGGTCGGCTTGTCTACTTCATTCCATCCGAGCTTAAGATATTAATCCATGTAAATGAAGCATGGGTATCTGGATTCATCCCAGCCGAGGGGACAACATAAATTCAAAAATCAAAAAAAAACCGCTGTAAAAACAGCGGTTTCTTCTTATTTGGTGGAGAGATAGGGATTTGAACCCTAGGACGGGATAAACCGTCGCCGGTTTTCAAGACCGGTGCTTTAAACCACTCAGCCATCTCTCCGTGTTGGCGGCATAATACAAGCAGTTGAAAATTCTGTAAAGAAGAAATTCAAAAAAAACATTTGTTTGCATAAAGTTTGTACAAAACAATCAAATAAACACCTTTCTGATTAAAAAACAAACAAGGCGTCATTCTTGTCATTTATCGTGGCGCTTCTTCGCACTTGGAAAAAAACGCAATATGTACACAAATTAAAGCGACAAACAGGAAAATAAAATGAGGGTTCTCACGAGAAGAGATTAAATCGAAAAGAAGAAGTGGGGTTATTGATCAGAGTTTGCTATATACATGATAGGAATCAAAAATAAGACAACGAGGTCAAAATGCCAAAAGTTACATTTCAACAAACAGGCACGGTTATCGAGCTTGAAAACAACAGCCCTCTCATTGATATCGAAGATCAAAAAAACAATGAACTTCCCTTTGGTTGCCGTAACGCCGCATGCGGTACCTGCGCCATTGATGTCATTTATGGAATGGAAAACCTCACACCAAAAAACGAAGAAGAAATAGATTTATTGAACATTTTGGACATGGATGGGGAAAAGCGCCGCTTGGCCTGCCAGTGCATTCTTCATGGAGACATTACAATCGAGCCGATGAACTGATCTGACACTCAAAGCGTCTCCTTTTTTATGAGGCGCCTCATCCCTTTGATCATGAGGGCTTTGATTATGAAAGCGTTGCGACAAATAAATGACGACCCTGAGCATAGACTGACTCTATGATGGGGCTGAACGATCCTAGCCAACACCCAGACGCGTTAAAGGCGACAGGTATCAAAGAAGAAGCACTCAAGTAATTTGAATTCGGGCCGTTAAAAGACGTGTCTTCATCACGCAAGCAGACCCAATGCAAATTCACACTCTTGATAAAGCCACATTAATTTTAGATATACAACTGAGTGATCATTTACGCCAAGCGGTCTCTCAGGGGCGTCATGCTGATTTTTCACTCATGCTGGCCTTGCTTTCAGAAGATCCCACCGAAACAACCCCACTTCATCCACCTTACCCTCAAAAAGCCACAGAAGCCGATTTGCGCATGGCATTCAATCTTCCTGAACCCATCCGATTAAGCGCCCAAGAAAAAGACTATGAATTGTGTCGGGAGCAAGCCAATGCCTTCCATAAAGGCGGCCTTAGCTCTGAAAAGTTATTAGAATACACCAGCCCTTCTGCACTCAGTTTTCCGGCCATTGGAACGCATGAATTAGGAGAAGATCTTTACCATAATCTTTGCGGCCACGTACGTCGGAAATTACAGTCCCCCTCTCCTTCACACCCCACTTACAACAAAGCCAATCTGTACCATGAGCTGCTTGCATCAAAACGTTTCCTTTCAGAAAGAAGAGAATATAACTAACTGTTTTTATTGGTTTAATTTTTCTGTACTTCCATGAAAAAACATCAAATCAAGCAGTTACATATAAAGAAAATAAACTGTGATCGCGGACTAAAAATTCATTTTATACACAGGTTGCGCCGCCTTTTTTGAACAATTTCACAGCCATTTTTACAAATTTGGTCCAATATTGTTATCCGCCCCTAAGAAGCTGGGCATAAACTGTTAATCTCGATGTATAACGCATGTTTTAAAGATGAGAGATAGGGTTGAAAAATGGATATCGCCAAATCCGTCATAGTGATCACCGCTGCAGGAACACCTACAGGCCGTGCCATGGCTGAACATTTTTGTAAAATGGGCGCACGGGTTGCACTTGTTGACACGAATAAAGAAAAATTACAGGCAAGCTATAAAGCCTGTTTACACGCCAATGGCGTTTGTTATTCTTTTTTCCTTGCAAGTCGAAGCGTGAACAACATTTCACATTTGTTTGATTGCATCAAACAAGAATTAGGGGCGGTAGACGTTTTAATTAATTATTGGCAAGCAAGCGGTTTGCCCAACTTACTCTCCAATTTAGAAACCTTAAACAGCAGCATTGCAGATGTCGCAGCAAACTTGTATATCTTCGGTCGATGTGCGGCCTTTAGCATGTTAGATCAAGGCCGAGAAGGCCTCATTGTGAACATTCCAGAATCACAACTCAATGGCGAAATGACACAAAATCTTGAATGTTCTAATGCGGTGATCCGTGGATTAACACAAAGTTGGGCCCAAGAGCTAGAACACGCCAATATCCGTGTTGCGGGCGTCCTTCCTCGCTCAACACAGTATAAAAACGTACAAAAAAAACGATCTGCCATCAATTATGACATGATTGACGGCGCCGCGTACATCGTTGAAAACGACAGTTTCACAGGCCGCATATTGGAAGCGAGAGGCTGATACCACCCGAAGGCAGGATCCTTTCACCAAAAAAACAATAAAAAAAACCCGCAAAAAATGCGGGTTTTTTATTATTTCATGATTAAGCCAATTGGGCTTTTTTCATTGCTTTGTTTTTTGTTTTTTTTGCAGAAGGGGCATTTTCCTCTTCATTTTTAATGACCGTGGTTCCTTCAAAAGTTTCACCTTCAACAAATGGGGTCCCGTAATAGGCCATCAAAAGAACTTCTTTCAGCTCTGAAATCAAAGGATAACGTGGGTTTGCTCCCGTACATTGGTCATCAAAGGCTTCAACGGCCAAAGCGTCCACTTTAGCAAGGAAATCAGACTCGTTCACACCCGCCGCTTGAATCGACAATGGAATATCCAAGCTGATTTTAAGTTCATCAAGCCAAGTCAATAAACGCTCAATTTTTTGAGCCGTCGTATCACCCATTTGACTTAAACGTAAATGATCTGCCACTTCAGCATAACGACGACGCGCTTGTGGGCGGTCATATTGAGAAAATGCTGTTTGCTTTGTAGGGTTGTCATTCGCGTTATAACGGATCACATTCGTAATCAATAAAGCATTCGCCAAACCGTGTGGAATGTGGAATTCAGCACCGATTTTATGGGCCATTGAATGACACACACCTAAGAAGGCATTGGCAAAAGCAATCCCTGCGATGGTCGCGGCATTGTGTACTTTCTCACGTGCAATCGGATCTTTTGCGCCATTGGCATAGCTTGATGGCAAGTATTCTTTGAGCATTTTCAACGCTTGAAGCGCCTGACCGTCTGAGTATTCATTGGCCAATACAGAAACATACGCTTCTAAAGCGTGCGTTACGGCATCATAACCCCCGAAGGCGGTCAAAGATTTTGGCATGTTCATGACCAAATTGGCATCCACGATGGCCATGTTTGGCGTCAATTCATAATCTGCCAATGGGTATTTCGCACCGGTTTTATCGTCTGTAACAACAGCAAAAGGCGTGACTTCAGAACCTGTGCCCGATGTGGTTGTAATACAAACCAATTCTGCTTTTTTACCCATTTTAGGGAATTTATAAATACGCTTACGGATGTCCATAAAGCGCATAGAAAGCTCTTCAAAATGGGTTTCAGGATGCTCGTACATCACCCACATGATTTTGGCCGCGTCCATCGGAGATCCTCCCCCCAAGGCCACAATGACATCCGGTTGGAAGCTTTGCATGGCCTCCGCCCCTTTTTTAACAACGGACAAGGTCGGATCGGCTTCTACTTCAAAGAAGGTTTGCACTTCCATTCCTTGTGCTTTTAAAAGAGCAACAATTTCGTCAGAATACCCGTTATTGAACAAAAAGCGGTCCGTGACTATCATGGCGCGCTTTTTACCTTCCAAATCGCCCAGTGCAATGGGCAAGCTACCCCGGCGGAAATAAATTGATTTAGGGAGTTTGTGCCACAGCATGTTTTCAGCTCGCTTTGCTACCGTTTTTTTGTTAATTAAATGCTTAGGACCGACATTTTCAGAAATTGAATTTCCGCCCCAAGAGCCACAACCCAAGGTCAATGAAGGTGCCACATTGAAGTTATACAGATCGCCAATGCCGCCATGGGTGGTGGGGATGTTGACTAAAATACGTGCGGTTTTCAGCTTGTCACCAAAATAGCGGATGCGGTCTTGATTTACATCTTGATCGGTGTACAAACCAGAAGTGTGACCGATACCGCCAATCTCAACCATGGTCACGGCTTGCGCCACTGCATCTTCAAAATCATCCGCGCGGAACAAACCTAAGGTCGGTGACAATTTCTCATGAGCAAATTCATCATCATAAGAAACTTTACCCAAACCTTCGCCAATCAAGACTTTGGTATCAGCAGGCACAGTCACGCCAGCCATGGCCGCAATTTTAACCGCAGATTGACCCACGATGAGGGCATTCAACGCGCCGTCAATCAACAAGACACTACGCACTTTTTTCGCTTCTTTTTCACTCAACACATAGGCTTTGTGAGACGCAAAACGGGCCTTCACTTCGTCATACACAGAATCAACCACAATGGCCGCTTGCTCAGACGCACACACCACGCCGTTATCGAAGGTTTTAGACATTAAAATAGAAGCAACCGCACGTTTAATGTCGGCCGTTTCATCAATCACAACAGGCACATTCCCAGCGCCCACACCAATGGCAGGTTTACCCGAAGAGTAAGCCGCTTTTACCATACCCGGTCCACCCGTGGCCAAGATAAGGTTAATGTCGTTGTGCTTCATCAATGCATTTGATAATTCAACAGAAGGAGAATCAATCCAGCCGATGATGTCTTTTGGCGCGCCCGCTTCAATCGCCGCTTCCAAAACAAGTTTGGCCGCATCATTGGTTGAATTTTTAGCGCGTGGATGCGGTGAGAAAATAATACCGTTACGTGTTTTTAGAGAAATCAAAGATTTAAAAATTGCTGTAGAGGTCGGATTGGTCGTCGGCACGATCCCGCAAATGATCCCAACAGGCTCAGCGATGGTGAAAGTGCCGAATTCTTCGTTTTCTTCTAAAATCCCACAGGTTTTTTCATCTTTATATTTGTTATAAATAAATTCAGATGCAAAATGGTTTTTAATGACCTTGTCTTCCACAATCCCCATTCCCGATTCTTCAACCGCCTGTTGTGCTAGAGGGATCCTTGCACGGTTTGCGGCCAATGACGCGGCGCGGAAAATTTTGTCTACTTGTTCTTGTGAAAAAGTTGCAAATTCTTTTTGTGCTTTTTTAACACGTGCAACCATGGCATCCAATTCTTCAATATTCGTTACAGGCATATCTATTTCCCTTTTTCAAAGTTAAATGCATGTGTATTTTTAAAAATAATTAACAAGGCGCACTAAAAATCAGAAAAAAGAAGGACTTAAAGTAGCGTAAAATTAATTATTTTCATTTCGAATTATAAGTTTTAATGACGACCTTATATTGACCTAGATCACATGTAATAAAACTACATCCTTCTTTCTCAATGAAAAGAGCACTTTAAAAATACAGAAGCAAGATCACGCAACAAAAAAATAAATAGTAAGTCATTGATTTTAAAGTGGTTAATCAAAATACCCTTGGTTTCGTTTGCATTCCCCTCGCATTAACATACAAATAAAACCCGATAAAAATCACATCTTTCCTTCTTTTTTTCACTCAATTTACTGATAAATATAGAGAAAAACTGATTTGTATCAAAGGAGAAAATTCACAACAATGAAATTTATTCGTTTAAAAACGTCGTATTTTAGAGATATTCTTTAACATTGTTATTTTATTACCACTTTTTATGCACTAACACGAATCATTTCAACAAATAGAACATATTCACTGCAAAAAGAAAACATGCTCCTTCTCTTGAAAGTTCAAACCTCAAAAGATTACTTATTGGAATAATAAAGAAGGAATAAATGTCTTTTAAAGTGAGTGGGATATCCCCAAAGTCATGGAAGATCTCCCCCTCGCAGAACGCGAGTGAAGCCCCTCTGAACAGAGGGACTCTGTGATTGGGCGCACGCGCGTAGCCAACACCCACCCAGCGTCAAAGGCGACAAGTATAAAAAAACGATTTTTATTGCCTGTGCGTTTACGCCGTAAAAAGAAAAGCATAAAAATACATTTTTTATTTCCCTTCGTGATACTGCGCAAAAAAAATATCTTCTTCAAAAGTACGCTGACTTTTCATTGATTTTTTTTATACAAGTGTATAAAAATACTTCGTCAAGATCCCTTTTATTTATCCTGACTTTATTGAAGGTGGATAAAGTGAACAGCATTGAATTCGTTATCTTTTTGCAATTTTTTATTGGTCTTTTTGCTGCGATGAACCCCCTTGGGATCATGCCTGTTTTTGTTTCCTTAACCGCGCATCAAGAGCCAGCAGAGCGACACAAAACGGCCTACATTGCCAGCATTGCTGTGGCGTGCATTTTAATGCTTTCATTGATTGGCGGGCAATTGTTGCTTGACTTTTTCAGTATTTCACTCGATTCATTTCGGGTGGCGGGTGGGATGCTTTTGGTCAGTATCGCGTTTACCATGATGAACGGTAAACTCGGTGAAGATAAACAAAACAAGCAAGAGCAATCAGAGTCGGCAAACAGAGAACAAATCGGTGTCGTCCCTTTGGCCATGCCCTTGTTGGCAGGGCCAGGCGCTATCAGCTCCACCATTGTTTACGCAAGCCGTTACCCAAGCACAATAGACACTCTGGGTTTGCTGCTCACTATTTGTATTTTTTCTGTCGGCATTTGGGGACTATTAAGGCTTGCCCCTGGTATCGTAAACCGTTTGGGTCAAACCGGGATCAACATTGTCACACGTATTATGGGTTTGATCTTAGGCGCCCTTGGGATTGAATTCATCGCCAATGGCATGCGTTCCCTTTTCCCTGGACTCGGTTGAAACAAAGAATGAAAGGACGCGGTGCCCAGGCTCTTTTTGCGTCCTCCTCCTCCTTCCTTCCCCCCAGCCCAAAAAAAGCCGCTCATCCTCTGTTTTGAACTGGGCGTTTTGAACAGGTGAACGGCTTAAGGGGATCCGAATAAAGGGGGGTTAGTAAAGGGTGCGCCTTTATGCCTTACGGGACCAAGTGGTCCCTTTTGGACCGTCTTCCAATACAATGCCCATTTGAACTAACGCATCACGCGCTGCATCGGCGCCAATCCAGTCTTTATTGGCTCTTGCATCATTTCGCGCTTTGATGAGTGCCTCTATTTTTTGCGACCCCTCTTCTAAACCCGTTTCTCTTCCTTGTAAAAAAGTCGCAGGATCTTGTTCTAACAAACCCAAAACGAAGGCCAATTCTTTCATTCGAACAGCAAGTTGCGCCGCTTTAATCACATCTTCACTTTTTAAACGGTTGATTTCACGCACCATATCAAACAGAACCGAATAAGCTTCAGGGGTATTAAAGTCATCGTTCATCGCTTTTTTAAAGGCATCAACAAAAGCGTCTCCCCCTTGCGCCTCCACATGAAGATCGAGGTCACGCAAAGCGCGGTATAACCGCTCCATCGCAGCGCGCGCTTGTTTTAAATTGTCTTCACAGTAATTAAGCTGGCTGCGATAGTGCCCTGACATCAGAAAATACCGAACCGTTTCTGGGTCATATTGTGCCAATACATCCCGAATTGTAAAAAAATTACCTTGAGACTTTGACATTTTTTCGCGGTCAAGCATCACCATGCCACTGTGCATCCAGGTATTAACATAAGGGGTTTCATGGGCGCAGCAAGACTGAGCTATTTCATTTTCATGATGCGGGAACATTAAATCAGAGCCGCCGCCATGAATGTCAAAATGATCCCCTAAAAGACTTGAATTCATGGCTGAACATTCAATATGCCAACCCGGACGTCCAGGTCCCCAAGGAGAGTCCCATGTGGGTTCGCCCGGTTTAGACATTTTCCACAACACAAAATCAAGGGGGCTTTTTTTCGCGTCTTCCACACGCACCCGAGCTCCCGCTTGAAGCTGACTGAGATCTTGACGTGACAAGGCGCCATAAGCGTCAAATTTTGCGACCTCAAACAAAACATCGCCATTGGATGCGACATAGGCAAAGCCTCGTTCGATAAGACGGGACACCAAGTCGATGATTTCAAAAATAAACGCGGTTGCGCGTGGCTCAATGTCTGGGCGCTTCATGTTAAGAGCATCAAAATCTGCGTGCATTTCACCGATGAGTCTGTCGGTGAGTGCATCACAGCTTTCTTTATTTTGGGCCGCGCGTTGAATGATTTTGTCATCGATGTCGGTGATGTTTCGCACAAACGTTAAATCAAACCCAAGATAACGAAAATAGCGAGAAACCACATCGAATGAAACAAACGTGCGTCCATGACCAATGTGACATAAATCATAAATGGTCACACCACACACATACATCCCCACTTTGCCAGGATGAATGGGTTTGAATACTTCTTTTTTCTTGGTGAGGGAATTGTATATCTTCAACATGCTCTAAATTGCTCTCTTTAAACGTGAAGCACTAAACAAACCCTATTACACCTTTAACTTCTTAGGAAGGCAAGCCAATCACTTGGATAATAATCGCTTGTTGCACTGTAAAAAAAACACTTGATAGGATAAAATATTGTCCGTTAAATACACATTCAGACTCATTGACCTTGTTCAAGACGAAAATGTCCGAGCTTCGATTGATTCCTCAATAACGCGGCAGGAAAAATCATTGATGTCATCAAACAAGCGCGTCAGATCAATGGGTATATCATCATTTTAAGGATTAAACATGGTTACGCTTCATACCAATCACGGCGACATTACAATTAAACTGGACATGGAAAACGCCCCAGTGACCGCAGAAAATTTTCTGCAATATTGCCGTGACGATTTTTATACTGGCACCTTGTTTCATCGCGTCATTGATGGATTTATGATCCAAGGAGGCGGGATGACCACGGGCATGAAAGAAAAAGAAACCCGCAAAAGCATCAAAAACGAAGCAAACAACGGCCTAAAAAATAAAAAAGGCACCCTTGCAATGGCTCGCACTTCCGATCCACACTCTGCAAGCTCGCAGTTTTTTATCAATGTCTCCGACAACGGTTTCTTGGATTTTACAGCCGAGTCGAATAACGGCTGGGGATATTGCGTCTTTGCTGAGGTAATTGAAGGCATGGATGTTGTTAATAAAATCAAAGGGGTCGCCACTGGAAACGCCAGTTTTGGACATCAAGATGTCCCTGTTGAAGACGTTGTGATCCTCAACGTCACCCTCAAATCATCTTAAAGAAGAGATAAAGGGGCATGATGCCCCTTTTTTTTGTAGAAGCCTATGACCATATTATTTATTTCAGATTTACACCTCGGGGCCACTTACCCTGAAATTTCCGATTGTCTTTTTCAATTTTTAGAAGAAGAAGCCCCAAAAGCGGATGCCTTGTATGTATTGGGGGATCTGTTCGAATATTGGATAGGTGATGATGATTTAACCCCCCTTCATCAAGCCGTGATCGACGCCTTTAACGCATTAAGCCGAAAAGGGGTGCCCATTTATTTTATTCATGGTAATCGTGACTTTATGATAGGAAAGGCCTTTGCAAAATCGGCAGGGATCACCTTATTACCTGAACATCATGTTATTGATTTATATGGAAAACCAACCTTGATCATGCACGGTGACACCTTGTGCATACAAGATGAAAGCTACCAACGATACCGAAAAAAAGTACACAACCCCGTTCTTCAATTTTTTTATCGTCTCCTTCCCTTGTCACTGCGACGTAAAATTGGCGACAAAATTCGCCAAAAAAGTGAACAAAAGAAGGAACAAAAAACATGCGATGCCATTTTAGATGTTGATAAAAATGAAGTCATACGCCTGATGTTAGACGCTGGCGTGACCCAACTTATCCATGGACACACACACAGACCTGATATTCATAAAGTCCCACTCAAAGACAAAGAAGGCCTGCGTATTGTGTTGGGTGATTGGTATCAAGAAGGGGCCGTTTTAGTCTGCTCCGCCACCGAAAACTCTCTTGAAAACCGTCCTTTTAAGACAAGGATATAAAGAACGATTAATTGATTCACCTGCCCAGTTATTTCTAATACCATTTTGAGTAAATAACTGGTCATAAAATGACGAAGGAAAAATCGTTCAGTTTAAGGCGTGAATTGCAGAGGTTCGTTGCCCTTACGACAAAATTCACAACGAAAAAATGGGCGATTTTCACCCCTCACAATGATCAGATATTCATGTAGAATCCGATACAAGGCAACGCAATACCCTACGAACAAATCTCTTCTCCACCCCCCTCACACCATTATTTTGATCCAACACTTGACGGCGCCTTAACGCACATTCAAAAATACCTTCTTTTTTCACTCAATGTATAATTTAATGACAAACAAAACGTGCCCTTGTGGGAATCAAGCAGCTTATCAAGCCTGTTGTGAGCCCTATCACACTGGAATTCAAATTCCAGCCCATCCTGAAGCCTTGATGCGTGCCCGATATACAGCGCATGTTCTTGGGTTGATTGAATTCATTATTAAAACCTATCACCCCTCTTGCAAAGCTGCGCATTTTCGCGAGGTCATTTCACAAACAATGAAAAACGACTGGCAAAAACTGGAGGTGATTTCAAGCGAAATAGGAGAGAACCCAGAAGAAGGCTTTGTGACCTTTAAAGCCCATTACCTTACCCAAGGAAGAGGGGAATTTCTTTATGAAAAATCACGCTTCATTTTAGAAAGAAAGAAGGATGAAATGCACTGGTATTACATTGACGGGATCTACCCAAAGCCCACAAAAACAGGTCGAAATGATCCTTGTTTTTGTGGGAGTGGAAAAAAACGAAAAAAATGTTGTCATTAAAAATCAGCGAAAAGGCCAAAACCAGGTAAAAAACCCCTTCTGATCTTTATCACCTTGTCCAACACAGCAAGGTGATTTTTTTGTGCCTTCTTAAAAGAGAAGCCAGAAGCCAACAGCCTCCCTTTTCATGCATATTACATACAAAAAAATTAACTCCCTCGGAACTCCCCTTTCCTTTTTCTAGAATCATGAAAGGAAATAAAGCGGTTATCTATTATTTCAATAGGTTGATATAACAGGAATATTCAGTATGGGAAAAGAGCGCCTTACGATGGCCCTACAAAAAAAAGGGCGCCTTGCAAAAGAATGCCAAGTGCTCCTAAATCGCTGTGGCGTTAAAGTCCATTTTTTAGAAGGGCGTTTAAAAGTACAGGCTGAAAATCTCCCGATTGATTTTTTGCTTGTGAGAGACGATGACATCCCAGGGCTTATTATGGACGGGGTCGTTGATCTTGGGGTAATAGGAGAAAATGAACTTGAAGAAGTCTATTTAGCACGTAAAGCCCTCCAAGAGCCCTGCTCGTATGTGACGCTTCGGCGTTTAAATTTTGGAGAATGCCGCCTGTCCATTGCCATTAATAAAGAAGAGGAATACCACTCACTTCAAGACTTGTCAGGAAAACGTATCGCCACCAGCTATCCACACATACTGAAAGCTTACCTTGACAAAAAAAAGGTGCATTTTAACCTTTGTCAGTTAAATGGCTCAGTCGAAGTGGCGCCACGCGCAGGCCTCGCCGATGCGATTTGTGACTTGGTTTCAACAGGCTCAACCCTCGAAATGAACGGACTCAAAGAAACAGACATTATTTTTCGTTCTAAAGCGGTTTTAATCCAACGCGCGGGTAAATTTGATAAAGACAAAGAAGAACTTATCGCACGCTTTCTTACCCGGGTCCATGGCGTGATCCAAGCAAAAGAGTCCAAATATATTTTGCTTCACGCCCCAACAAACACACTTGAGCAAATCATTGATTTGCTGCCCGGAGCAGAAGACCCCACCATTTTACCCTTAGCCCATGATAAAGAGCGTGTGGCCGTCCACCTTGTCAGCACAGAGAACCTCTTTTGGGAAACCATGGAAAAACTCAAAGCCCTCGGAGCCAGCTCTATTTTGGTCCTTCCCATTGAAAAAATGATGAGCTGAAGATGAAAATATTACTTTGGGCTTCTCTGTCTGCTTCTCAAAAAACACACGCGCTTGCACGGCCTGCGATATTAAATTCAGCCTCCATCAGCCAGAGCGTCGAAGAGATCATCCAAAGAGTACAAAAAGAGGGAGACGCCGCTTTAATTCATTTCACCGAACAATTCGATAAACAAAAACCCAAGCACCTAAAAGTCAGCCAAGAAGAAATAAAAAATGCCCTGAATCGTATAAATCCTGAGATAAAAGAGGCCATAGAAAACGCCTATAAGAACATTTTTGCATTTCACCTGGCTCAAAAATCACGGCCTTTTGAGGTAGAAACCATGCCCGGTGTGCTCTGCGGACTTTTGTCTCGTCCTATTGAAAAAGTGGGCTTGTACATTCCAGGCGGCTCCGCGCCCTTGCTTTCAACCGCATTAATGCTTGGGATCCCAGCACACATTGCAGGCTGTAAAAAAACAATTTTGTGCTCCCCACCGCCTATTTGTGATGAGATACTTTACATAGCAACGCGCTGCCAAATTGATGAAATTTATAATCTAGGGGGCGCCCAAGCGATCGCCGCCTTGGCCTACGGCACAGAAAGTGTCCCAAAAGTAGATAAAATATTTGGACCCGGAAACAGCTACGTCACACAGGCCAAAGAGCGCGTAAGCCAAGATATAAAAGGCGCTGCCATTGACATGCCGGCAGGCCCTTCTGAATTGTTGATCATTGCCGAAACGGGCGCAGACCCAGATTTTATTGCCGCCGATCTCTTAAGCCAAGCGGAGCATGGGCTCGACTCCCAAGTGATACTCCTAACCCCTTCAATGCATTTGGCCAAGCAGGTCGCACGCGCGGTTAAAAAACAACTGAAGTCCCTAAGCCGTGCTCAAATTGCGAATAAATCCCTTGAAAAAAGCCGTCTCATTGTGATGAATGACGTGAAAGAATGCATCGATATATCAAATTATTACGCGCCAGAACACCTCATTATTCAAACCCAAAACCCCCGCGAATGCCTCAATCAAATTGAAAACGCAGGCTCTGTCTTTTTAGGGGCGTATTCTCCTGAGTCCGTTGGAGATTACGCCTCAGGAACCAACCATGTTTTGCCCACCTATGGGCACACAAAAACCCTTTCAAGCCTTGGGCTCAGTGATTTCACAAAACGAATGAGCGTGCAAGAGTTGACCCCTGAAGGGCTTCAATCTATCAGCTCCACTGTGATGGTGATGGCCCAAGCTGAAGGGTTAGACGCCCACAAAAACGCCGTCACTGTCCGTCTTAATAAACTGAAGAAAAGGTGATTCTAGGCGCTTATGGATATAAAAAAACTCGCACGAAAAAATGTCCTCGATTTAAATCCTTACCCCTCAGCACGAAAATTAGGGGGAAAAGGTGAAATTTGGCTGAATGCCAATGAGTCCCCTTTTAAGAACGAATACACCTATACCGATGAAGGGCTTAATCGCTATGGCGAATGCCAACCTCCGTCATTAATTCTCTCTTATGCCCAGTATGCACACTTGCCTCCCGAAAACGTGCTCACCTCCCGAGGCGCCGACGAAAGCATCGACCTTTTAATTCGCACCTTTTGCGAGCCCGGAAAAGACGCCATTCTTTATTGCCCGCCGACCTATGGGATGTACGCCATCAGCGCTGAAATTGCAGGCGTGCAAAGAAAAACGGTGCCACTCACCGCCCAATGGCAACTCGATTTAACCTCCATTAAAAAAAACCTAAAAGACGTCAAGCTGGTGTTTGTTTGTCACCCGAACAATCCGACAGGCAATCTCATGCACCAAGAAGACCTCATTGCACTTCTCAACATGACGCAAGGAAAAGCCTTGCTTGTCTTGGATGAGGCTTACATTGATTTTTGTGAAAAAGACACGGGCGTCCCTCTTTTGGATAAATACCCGCATTTGGTGATCTTACGGACCCTTTCAAAAGCCTTTGCTTTGGCAGGACTGCGCTGTGGTTTTACGTTGGCACACCCAAAGATCATTCAATTAATGCTTAAAATCATTGCCCCCTACCCCGTTTCAAGCCCCGTCACACACATTGCATGCCAAGCATTATCAAAAAAAGGGATAGCAAGGATGAAAAAGCAAGTCGATACCCTGAATTTAAACCGGGCTTTTTTTCAAACGGAACTTTCTAAACTGCCCGGAGCCACCCTTTTTGATAGCCAAGCCAACTTTATGCTCTTCCAATGCCAAGACACTGAAGCGGTCTTCTCAACCCTTTGGGAGAATGGGATCATTTTACGCCGTACTCCCATCAAAGGGTTTGTTCGCCTCAGCGTAGGTCTTTTAGAGGACGCAAAAAAAATAGTCGAGCTCATTCAAAAAAAGCACCTTTTTTGATGACCCCCCTTATTTTAAGGAAAAGCGAATGAAAAAACGGATCCTTTTTATTGACCGTGACGGCACCTTGATTGACGAGCCTGTTGATTTTCAAGTCGACAGCCTCGAAAAACTCACACTCACCCCTTTTGTGATCCCCTCCTTGCTTGGACTTCAAGAGGCAGGATACCGGCTCGTGATGGTAACAAACCAAGACGGATTGGGGACAACAGATTTTCCACAGGCCGACTTTGATAAACCTCATGAAAAAATGATGGGGCTTTTTCATTCACAAGGTGTCCACTTTGATTCGGTCCTTATTTGCCCCCACCAGGCGTCGGAAGGCTGTCATTGTCGAAAACCCAAACTCGGTCTAATCAAGGAGATCTTGCACAAAGGGGAGATTGATTTTAAACATTCGGCGGTCATAGGAGACAGAGAAAGCGACATTGCGCTGGCTCAGAACATCGCGGTTCAAGGGATCCGATACCATAAAGAAACCCAAAGCTGGCCGCACATACTTAAAATGCTGACCCAAAAAGATCGTACAAGCCATGTCAGCCGTATCACCAAAGAGACAGAAATAGATTTGCACCTCAATTTGGATGAAAAAGGAAACAACCACATTCAGACAGGCATCGGTTTTTTTGACCACATGTTAGAGCAAATCGCAACCCATGCAGGCATTCAACTCCTTTTAAAGGTCAAAGGAGACTTACACATAGACTGCCATCACACCGTTGAAGACACGGGCTTGGTTCTAGGAGAGGCCTTAAAAGAAGCGCTTGGAGATAAACGGGGGATTGGGCGCTTTGGTTTTACACTCCCGATGGACGAATGCCTTGCGCAATGCGCTTTGGATCTGTCGGGTCGCCCTTATCTAAAATTTAGAGCTGTTTTCCCACAAAAAAACGTGGGCGGTTTATCCTGTGAAATGGTTGAACATTTTTTCCGCTCCGTAAGCGATGCCTTAGGCTGTACGCTTCATTTGTCGACAAAAGGACAAAACACACATCACCTTGTTGAAAGTCTTTTTAAAGCCTTTGGACGCACCTTAGGTCAAGCTATTTTAATACAAGGAAATGCCCTTCCTTCAAGCAAAGGGCTTTTATAACCCAAAGCGTCATATAGCCCAAAGCCTCTTACAAGGAAAGCCCATGGGAAAGGAAAAAATAGTGATCGTCGACACCGGCTGTGCCAATGTCAGCTCAGTGCGCTTTGCCATCCTGCGTTTAGGGTATCTCCCTCTATTAAGCGCAGATTCAAAGGTGATCCTCAACGCGGACAAAATTTTTCTCCCTGGCGTGGGCACGGCCTCACAGGGCATGAAAAACTTAAAGGAACGCGAATTGCTTTCCACACTCTCTCAAATCACACAACCGCTTCTTGGCATTTGTCTTGGGATGCAACTTTTGGGTTTGTCTTCAGAAGAGGGGGCCTTTCATGATCAAAAAAACGCAGCCGTAAAAGGGCTAGGCCGAATCAAAACCCACACACAACGAATGAGAACCCAGACCAAGCCCCTTCCTCATATGGGCTGGAATACGGTCAGTGCAAAAGAAGGGCACCCCCTCTTTAAAGGGATCCCTCAGGAAAGCTATTTTTATTTTGTGCATCAATATGCCATGCCCCTCAATCCCTTCACTGTCGCGACCTGCTCATATGAAACCCCCTTTAGCGCCGCAGTGGAAGACAAAAACTATTTCGGTGTTCAATTTCACCCGGAGCGCTCAAGCCACGCTGGAGCACGTTTAATTCAAAATTTTTTGGAGATGTGATTTTTAAAATGATGATTCCCGCATTAGATTTAATCGATGGCCGTATTGTTCGCCTTTTTCAAGGAGACTACGAACAAGTGACTCATTATCCGTTGGATCCCATTGAGCAAGTTCAGAAGTATCAAGATGCTGGAGCACAATGCATACACCTTGTGGATTTATCCGGTGCAAAGGAGAGGCAAAACAGGCAATGCCCTCTCATTGAACAAATCATCAAAAGTACCTCTGCCAAGGTGCAAGTCGGCGGTGGCATTCGCTGTCATCAAGACATTGAAAACTTACTCTTTATGGGGGCCTCCCGCCTTGTCATCGGCTCCATGGCAGTGAAAAAACCTGAAATGCTCGAAGCCTGGATCAAAGATTTCGGCCCTGAACAATTGGTTTTGGCATTGGACGTCCACATTGATCAAAAAGGCCAGCGCCTTGTGGCCCTCTCCGGCTGGCAAGAAAATTCAGGTCTCACTCTTGAAGCCCTTTTAGAACGTTTCTTAGACGCGGGATTACGGCATGTCCTTTGTACCGACATTTCAAAAGACGGCACCCTGAGAGGGTCTAATGTCCCTCTTTACAAAGATCTCTGTCATCAATATCCCCAAATACAATGGCAATCTTCTGGAGGGGTTGGCGCCCTTTCGGACATTCAAGCCTTATCAAAGACCGGGGTGAGCGGCGTGATCGTTGGGCGGGCTTTACTGGATAAAAAATTCACCTTAAAGGACGCTTTAGCATGTTGGCAAAAAGAATAATTCCCTGCCTGGATGTGCGCGATGGACGCGTAGTGAAAGGGGTTCAATTTAAAGATCATCAAATCATCGGTGACATTCTCTCTTTGGCCAAGAGATACGCAGAAGAAGGAGCGGATGAACTTGTTTTTTATGATATTACCGCATCTTGTGAACAACGCGTGGTCGATAAACATTGGATCACCGATGTGGCCGAATGCCTTGATATTCCTTTTTGTGTGGCAGGCGGTATTCGGTCCATTAAAGACGCCCAACAGATTTTAGAATTTGGAGCAGACAAAATATCCATCAATTCCCCAGCCCTTGAAAATCCAACACTCATCACCCAATTGGCCACGCAATTTGGGGTGCAGTGCACCGTGGTCGGCATTGACTCTTTTTATGATAAAACCACACAAAAATACAAGGTCCACCAATTCACAGGCGATCCTTCTCGAACAAAAGTCACATTATGGGAGACCTTGGAGTGGGTAAAAGAAATCCAAAAACGCGGCGCTGGCGAAATTGTATTGAACATGATGAACCAAGACGGTGTACGCCAAGGCTACGATTTGGAACAACTCACCTTGATAAGAGAAATCTGTCAAATTCCACTCATCGCATCGGGAGGCGCTGGTGAAATGCATCATTTTAGAGATGTCTTCAAAAAAACACAGGTAGACGGCGCTTTGGCCGCATCGGTCTTTCATCAAAAGGACATCCACATTGATGAATTAAAAAAATACTTAAAAAAACAAGGCGTGGAGATACGAAGATGATCCCAAAAAAAATGCATGACGCCTTTCAATCCGCTTCAACACAAGTGAAAGCGCCAAAGAAAATTGATTGGGACAAAACCCAAGGCCTGATCCCGGCCATTATTCAACACGCGAAAAGTGGACAGGTTCTGATGCTCGGTTTCATGAACCCAGACGCGCTCAAAATAACCCTTGAAACAAAAAAGGTCACGTTTTGGTCTCGTACTAAAGAGCGCCTTTGGACAAAAGGAGAAAAATCAGGTCATTTTTTAGATTTAGTGGCGATGTCCCTTGATTGCGATCAAGACACAGTTTTAGTGCAAGCCCTTCCAAAAGGCCCCACCTGCCACCGAGGAACCTCAAGCTGTTTTGTTGAACCTCTTTTCAAATCAAAAGAAACCAACACACCTGATTTTTCCTTTTTATATGCATTAGAAAAACACCTCGCATCACGAAAGAATGAAGATGCATCACGCTCTTACACTGCATCCTTGTATGCACAAGGCACCAAGCGTATTTCTCAAAAAGTGGGAGAAGAAGGCGTCGAAGTGGCTTTGGCTGCAACCTCTGGGGATAAAAAAGAGCTGGTTGAAGAGTCGGCTGATTTAATGTATCACTTACTGGTTTTGTTGCAGGATCAAAATCTGTCATTGGGCGATGTTATCTACCAATTAAAAAAAAGACACGCAAAAAGCGCAGAAAAAAATAAATAGATATTTTATAATGAAGCCAGGTTTTATTTCTTGGCTTCATTCGCTGGCACCTGATGCGCATTTTCGAATTTATTAAGTAAAAGCCCCAATAAAAAAAGACCTCAATACAAGAGTAAAAGCATAAATAATACAGATATCACACCACGCTTGTATTTATATTTCAAATAAAGAGTGACCTTCTTTATTTCATCTTGTGTTTTGAATCAATCTTCTTTTACATGAAATGTTGCACTTTAGTATGGAAAACTGTATATAAAAGGGGAAGAGTTAAAAAAATCATTATTTAAAATGAGTTTCCCATTTTAAACTCATTTTCGATAGATAATATATATGTATTATTGATTTTCATTTTATTATACCCAAAGAAATTGAAGATGCGTGTAGGCGGCAAGTGAATGAACCCCCTGAGCATCGATGGACTATGTGATTGGGTTGAGAGAGCGAAGCCAACACCCACGCAACTTCAAAAGCCACGGGTATACACATTAATTGACGGGATCCGCATAACGCCTTTAAGCGAAATAAACATCAAAATAATTCACACTTTTAAGTTTAAAGCAAGACCAAATAAAACACTGACCGTATATTAGGGGTTGAATATGTTTTCATTTCAACACTTTCTTTTAATAATGAATATACCCGTCACCTTTGACGCTGGGTGCCTGTTGGCTACGCGCGCGAAACCCAATCACAGAAGACCATCTGTACTCAGGGGCTTCGCTCACCGCAGGTATCTTCCATTTCTTTGGGTATAACACCCAAAATATCTGACGATACAAGGTGGTTTTCATTGCGCGAGCCCCATGAACAGAGACGCATAACACAGCATAAACGGACTCTTTCATGGAACCTCACGAACGCACCCACCCTGCAGCTTCAAAGAGAATGGGTATAGATGATAGATGTAGGTGAACAATGGACAGAGCACTGTGTTATTTTTCTTTTGATTATGATTTAACAGTAACGAAAAAGCATACTTGGGACGATTTAAAACTTGCAAATAAAAAGCCCGAAACTGTAACAAGAGCAGCAGAAGTGAATTTAATTCAATATACAGACGCCCAACTGCTTGCTGATTTAATCGAATTTGTATGCGGTACTTATAGAATGGTTTTTTGTTTTTGTACGATGCAATATAGAGAGATCTTAGAGGCAGGATTAAAAGCAAATCCAATACTTTATCCAGTATATGAAAAATATGTCGGTACACGCTTATTTATCATTGATAGAGCGGAAATAGGGACGCATCACCGGAGCAATAAAGCTTTAGCACTATCGAGCACATTCAAGGTCAGTAATCCTAAACATGGAGGCGCTCATATGGACGATACAATGAAGCATGAAGCTGACTTTGCAGCCAAAAATATAGACATAATACCCATGACTCCCGGCACCGGATTTTCAAAAAACTTAGACTCTTCATTCAATTCGGCTCTCGCGTCTATACAGAGCAGGTTCAGTAATATTGCGAGGCCAAAAAACTATCCCACGCCCTCCGAGAATGTTTTCTCAACCGCAAGCCTACCCGGAGCATCGCGGGTCCCACCGGGTTTTGACTTTCGTTTTCTTGCAATATCTAGAAAG
>CAMRDW010000040.1 GCA_947041315.1 uncultured Enterovibrio sp. | reverse complement strand
GAAGCCAACAGCCACGCACCTTCAAAGGCGATGGGTATATCAATTTAACTAACACCTTTAATTATGAATACCCTAATGCGGGAGATTAAACAATTACTTTTCTGTATTTTTCTCAATCGAAAATAGCTCATTTTTTGTAATGTACTAGGTGTGTGGATTATCCAGAAGACCTCTAAAATATATGTGATAGTTAACAAATAAATCATTTAGATCGTCCATAGAAATTATTATTGATGCATACTTCTTAGTGTCATAGACTCCTGCTCTAAAAGAGTCTTCTATGCTCTTATATGTACCAAAAATTGTTGGTGGACGTCCAAAATTAAATTGAATTTGACGTGCATGGATACTTTGTCGGATCGAATCAGAGCTTCTAGCGTTATAGTAAGAAACTTGAGGTTCACGTCGATCATTCATTTCGACTTTTATAGGTTTATGGTGATTTAGTGGTGAAGATCGAATATAAAAATAATACATTAATTTCGATAAAACTTGAGGGCAAGTGGTTTTAAAGGTCTCTTCAAACTTAAGTTTCATGGTTTTCTTTATGTTTATTCTGTCTTCTGGAGTCAAGGGTTGTGGAAGATAAGCAGTAGCAGCGTTACTATCATCACATTTCATGTCTTCTTGAAGAATTTGAAGTGCATCTTCTACACTAATATTCGGTAACATTTAAAATAGCTCCGTTTTATTTACGACAAAATCAGTTATTCATGGTGTAAATTATACCGAATAAGAAATCCTACTTGTAAATAGCTTGGTGTGGGTGTTATTAATTGGTTTCGATCTTACATCAAAATGTAAACATTCGAAATACAATTCGCTTCTCTTATTATCAAAGAAGGTATTTTATTGGGTTAATTCTGAATTTTCGCATGAATATCAATTAAAAATTTATCGGTCTTAATATAGAATCCAATAACAATATTGTGCATCAGTTTGCATTAATTGCTCTCTGCGTTTGTTTGATTTTTACTTCGTTTAATGTAATTGCATTGTTTTTATAATGATTGCTATACCTGTCTCTTAGTCACATCTCAAACTAAAACGCCAAAAATCATTGGATCTCATTCTACTTATTTATATAACCGAGTGTTTATCTGAAAATGCATCTATTTAATTGATATCTGTTTAATTAAGAGGTCCTGATATCCCTTTAATTAACCGGATCCTTTTTGCTATAACTGAAATTTCGACTGATAAATAAGCAATTCGAGCAATAATTAGTCAGGATTAGATTCGAAAAGATCTGACTAAGAGACAGTTGCTATACCGTCGCTTTTGAACTTGCGTGGGTGTAGGCTAGGCTCATTCAGCCCAATCACAGTGTCTATCTATGCTTTGGGGCTTCACTTCATTTTCACAGGCGCGTCGCTTCAAGTGCCTTGGGTATGCCAAAAATAGCAGATGTTCGTGTTTTTTTAACCGAAAAAAGAGTCGCTGAAATAGTACATTATTTAAATCATATCCTTTCATGCTTTTTCTTTACGAAGAGAATAAAAAGGAAAAGCGGGCAGTAAATTCAGTTTTTGATTTAAAACGAGAAGGCTTGCAGGAGCGAAAACAATGAGACTGAAACGTTCAATGAGTGACCATGGCGAATGAGCTATCCCAAGCCAAAAAAGGCAACACAGCCCAGAAAAAAGAAGCTTTTTTATAGGGTAAGGCAAGGGATAGAGATGCTGACTGACGAGATAAAACATGACTAATCGTAAACCTTGAGAAAAAACAAGGGCAAAGAGAACTCCACTCACACCAAAATAGCCCCCTCCCCAATAAAGGGAAAAACATGCAAATACCGCGGCAAGGGCATTGATCCCCATTTGGGCGTAGGCGGTTTCTCCTGCGTAACTTCCTAAATTGATAAATTCGGCCATTTCTTTAAATAAGGCGGCCGTAATGAGCAAAACAACATATTGGCTGGCGGCAGAATAACTTGCAGGAAATAACGCAAGAATGACGAGAGGGGCCGCTATCGCCAAAATCACGGCAATCAACATGCCAGCGCAGAGTCCAAAACAGGTCGTTTTCGTCGCTTTTTTATGGCCGTTTTCACCATAGAGGACATCAAAACGTTTTGGCATCCACCACATGCCAAAGGGTTGTAAAAGTAAAACAAGGCCTAATGCAAATTTTGCGGCAAGGCCAAATAGTGCAACGTCTTCTAGCGTGCTTGTTTCGGCTAAAACCCAACGGTCCAGTCCGTTCATGCTAAAAGCCATTAAGCCACTTGCCATGATTGGAAGGCTGTAAATAAGGGCTTTTTTAGTTTGCTTTGAAGAATATGACATTCCTGTTTCTTTGATTTGTAAGAGGCATAAAATACTGCATTGAAGGAGGGCGGCGATAAGGCCCGCTTCTAAAATCCCGTCAACGCCTTTTCCCATGTTGAGAAAAACAAAGGTTAAAATGGCATGCAAAACAGCGCGTCCTACAGCGACACAAAAAAAAGTAACCCCTCGATTTTGCATTCGAAGCCAGCCAAGGGGAACGGCGATGCATCCTTCAAGCGCAAGCATTGTGAGGACCAAGCTCAATTGATGTGAGGTGAGATGAAAAGGAAGAATTTCTTCTATCGTTCGGGGTAAGTACCAAGCAAGCGGAAAGAGGATGGCGCAGATCATAAAAGTCAGCGTAAATATCTGTGAAGCGCATTGTTTACGTGTTTTTTCGTCTTTGCTTGCTCCAACAAACCGATACAGGGCGTCTTCAAGTCCAAGCCCCACTAAAAGGCTTCCAAGTGCGGCGAGGGTGCTGATGATTTCGAGTTTCCCAAATTCAGATGGGGGGAGTTGATGTGTTATGAAAGGGAGCATGAACAATGAGATCCCTTTCATTAATGCGATGGCGCTTGCATAAAGAATGGCCAGTTTTAAAGGAGAAAGCATCCTTGTTTATCCTTGCACTTTTTTGTTTTCTAATGGGGTTTGGTTTTTAGATGGCTCTAAAAGCAAGGCTTCATAAACAGCAGAAAAACAGGTTTCACATCGATATTCTTTTGCAATTTGCTTTGCCCTTTTTCCAAGCCTTTTGATTTCTTTTATGTTTTTTTGAATATGCAACAGCGTTTTTGCTAAGGCTTTCTCATCTCCTGCTGGGTATTTTAAGCAGTGAACCCCGGCCTCTAATTGGGTGTCCCAATAAGCCCCATCTTCAGGAAGGATCACGCACATTCCGGCAGCCATCGCCTCTAATATAGAAAGACCAAAAGGCTCTAATGTGCTGGTTGAGACAAAGACATTGGCATGCGATCGGAGGGCGTCAAAATAGCTTGGCTCTTGATACCAAAAGACTTTACTCAAGCTTTGAGGGGCTTCGCTGATGGGAAGGTTATTTTGCTTTGGGCGGATATAAGAAATATGGGTTTCTGGGCGCTCTGAAGGGCGTAACCGAGAAAGTGCATGCGTGAGGGTGTCTAAGCCTTTCCACTTTAATAAAGAGGCCGCCCAAAAAACGACGCAATATTGATATTGACAAGGCGTTGGCCAATTTTTTTCAGGCAAACCATTACGAAAGCTTTGAAAGTGAGTATAACGGGCGATATCGCTTGTTAATCCAGCTGCTTTTAAGGCCTTTGAAAGAGAGGCTTTGCTTGATTCAAGATAAAAAACCTTGCTCGATGAACTGAGACAGCGCCCAAGCGTGCGAGAGGGGGCGACGGGGCCGTGGATCATTTGAATTAATTGAAAATTGAGAAAGATTTTGACGAGATAAAGCGCAAAATCAACACCCGGGCCAGAGCCTCCTAATGCGGTATCAATGCGACCGATAAACAGCCGTAACCAGAGCAATTGCGCGGCAATGAAAAAATGCCGAATAAAAAAAAGGACGCCTTGCTCTGCTTTTTCAAGGGGTTTTGGCATACAAAGAGGATGCAGATGAAAGGGGGTTTCTTTCCAGCTCTGAAGATCTGACGTTAAAACAGAGACGCGGACTTGCGTGAGGTCTAAAAGACTGAAAAGGTGCTGTGTGGATATTTTAGATCCGCCAGCAAAGGCGACAGGGTCGAGGATCAGAATATGTTTTAAGGGTTTCATTGGAGCGCCTCTTTGTGATTGGCTGAGATAAAAGAGGTTTTTTTCACAAATTGATAAGAGGCTTTTATTGCTGGGAGCCATTGCCAGTGACTGAACCAGCGAGTCGACATCATTGGATCATAAAGAAGGTTTTGATACAGAGTCTCAAATTCGTTAACGTGGGTTTGAATGCTTAATTTTTCGCTGACATGTTTAAAACCGGCTTGCCCCATGGTTTCACATTGCTCTTGATTGATATACAAGTGATAAATGGCTCGGGCTAAGGCATTCGCATTGTCCGGCTCAACCAGTAAACCTGTTTTTTGATGCTCAATGACGCTGGGGATCCCTCCAACATGAGGGGCAATAACAGGAAGCTGTGCAAGTCCTGCTTCGGCTAATGTTAACCCAAATACTTCTTCTCGGGCTCCTGAGACATAAAGATCGATCCCTTTTCGCATTAAGCCCACGACATTTTTTTTCTCTCCAATAAGATGAATAAAATCACTTAAATGGGATTCATCTATCTGGGCTTGCAATCTCTCTTTTTCTTCACCTTCTCCGACAACAACGAGGTGAACATTCAAGCAGATCTCGTGAAGAGAGCGGCAGGCTTCTATCAGTAAATCGACCCCTTTTCGTTTGATGAGTGAACACACGCTCATTAAGACAAACGCATCGTGAGGCAAGTTGAGGGTATGACGAATATTTTCAATGGGTTGAGAAAGTAAAGTGCCTGTATCAATTCCATTTGGGATGACGCAACACGCTTGTGTATGAAGGCCATCACAAAGTAATTGTTCTATGACTGGTTGGCTGACACCCACGACCATGCTGGAATGGTATAAACCCAGAGTGATCCGGTCTCGAAGTGGATAGCGTGAATGTAAATGTAAAACGAGAGGCAGTTTTCGCGCTCTGGAGACAAAATTGAGCCATTGAGAAGGCGCTCCGCTATTGCAATGGATGAGCGCGATCTGGTGTTCATCCACGATGGAAAGGCCTTTTTTGATGAGTTTTTTGAAGGCCTGAAAATCAAAGCGAGGAGAATGCTCTCCAAACAACAATGTAAAATCAATAAGATAAACAGTTACACCGAGTTTTTTAACCTCCTGAGCTAAAAGAGGGCTGTTACACCAAAGAACAGCAGAAAAAACCTCTTTATCAATGTGTTTGATTAAATCAATTAAACAGCGCTCACTCCCTCGGATCCAATTTTCACCGTAATGAACAAAAAGGATGTTTTTTGGCGTTTTGAGACTCCTCTTTATTTCTGGCATCTTGATGTCCTTTTGACGTTTTATGCGGGTTTGGGGGGGCGCGCCTGATAGAAACTTTTGGATTCTGCGGTGTTTATTGAGTGAAACTGGCGTACTCTTGCAGCCATTTTGGCAAGATTTTTTTTGCACAATAGCGCGCTTCAATGGTTTTAATGGCATTGGCGCCAAGGCGATTTCGACGGCAGGTATCGGATTCTCGCCATTCTCGAACGATCTGAACCAAACCCTGCATGTCTCCTTCTGGGAGGATCCAGCCATTTTCTCCATGTTCAATCAAGCTATTGAGCGCGCCTATATTAAAAGCGGCAAGGCAGATCCCGTGGCCCATCGCTTCCAATGCCGCCATCGGAAGGCCTTCTGCGCGAGAAGGGATCACGAGTAAACCTATTTTTGGCCAAATGTTTTTCATGTCTTCTTGCGAGCCATGAAAGAGGACATTGTTGGGGGCTTTTTTTTCAAGCTCCGCTCGTTTCGGGCCGTCACCATAAAAATGAAAATCAAGATGTGGAAAATGCCTTGCGAGCAAAATAAAACGTTCAGGGGCTTTTTCTTTGCATAACCGCCCGACAAAAGCGATTTGCTCTCCTTTTGTGGGGTGATGCTGGGTTTTCTCAATAAAATTATTAGAAAGAGACGCTGAAGACGTGGGCAAGGCTTTTAAAATAGAGGCGCTAACAGCGTAAACATGTTTGGCAAGAAACGCGGTATAGCGGTCTATAAAATCATATAAACGGAGGACGCCTTTTTTTTCTTCTCCGCTGTGATAGGTGCTGACACAGGCAATGTTCATGAAGCGAGCGAGAGGCCTTGAAATGATCCCTGCTTTATAACCGTGCGTATGAATAATATCGGGTTTTTCATTTTTAATGCGTTCCCAAAAAGACGAAATTCGCCCATCAAGGATCTGACAATTTAAATTTGAATACACCAAACGTCGATGGAGAGGGTGTGGGCCGTATTGGTTTAAAAAAACCACAGTCACATCCGCATGAGCGTTTTTAAGGCCGAGAGCCAATTGCTCAACGTGAGATTCAATGCCACCAAATCCACGGCTATCTAATACAAGCCAAATTTTAATATCTCTTTTAAAATTCATTTTTTCTCCTTAATTAAAAGGTGTTTTGAAAAGAGGATAAAGCAAAGATGATGCCATATTAATAACCTCGCATTTTTATAGCCGTCGCTTTTGACGCGGCGTGATTCTTGGTGACGCTCGCTGCGGCCAATAATAGGGGCCATCTATCTTGAGGGGCTTCACTCATTTTGCGCAGGTGCGCAACTTTAATTACTTTTTGTATATGGGGCTTCTCTTTTTTATTCCGTCAAAATGCAAAAATCATTTATTTCTTTCTGCATTTCGCAATTCAATATGAAGATGTTTTTATTTATTTTAAAATATAAACAAAGGGTTTTTAAATAAGAGGTAATCATTGAGTGTTTCATAACGCATTAATTTTAATGCAGTTTATGTTCATCTTTTCTTTTTTATTTACAGGCTGTTTTTTATTGTTTTAAAGTTGGCAAATGCCTTGCTATTTCTTTTTGAAAATACATTCATGAATAAATAAAAAAGAGGTGGTCATGTCGCATTTTCTTGTAACTGGAGGTTGTGGATTTATAGGCTCTCACTTGGTGGGGGCTTTATTATCTGAGGGCCATGATGTTCGTGTTGTCGATAATCTTTCGAGTGGCTTTCGAAAAAACATATCGCTTAAGTGTGAATTACGTGTTGAGGATATTTGTAAGCCAGGGGTGCTTGATTGTGCGATGGAGGGGGTTGATGGCTGTTTTCATTTGGCTGCGATAGCCTCAGTTGACCGTTCAATAGATCATTGGGTTGAAACGCACAATGTTAATTTAACTGGAACAATCCGTGTTTTTAATGCGGCAAGACGCAATAAAACCCCTGTTGTGTATGCATCCTCTGCGGCGGTCTATGGCGATAATGCAGATTTGCCTCTGACAGAACGCAGTGCGTGTCCACCTTTAACGGCTTACGGCGCGGATAAATTAGGCTCTGAACTTCATGGGCGCGTTGCGGCGCTGGTGCACGGTATTCCCAATACTGGGATGCGTTTTTTTAATGTTTTTGGTCCAAGACAAGATCCGAAATCGCCTTATTCTGGGGTTATTTCTATCTTTACAGACAAAATTTTAAATGAAGAAGAAATCACTATTTTTGGTGACGGAGAGCAAACCCGTGATTTTATTTATGTTGAAGATGTGGTGCGCTTTTTAAGATCTGCAATGAAAAATGTGTCTGTTTCACAAGATGTTTTTAATGTTTGTCGGGGAGAGTCTATGTCTGTAAATCAATTAGCGAGTGCGTTAATGTCGATTTCGAGCAAAACGGTGGACGTCCAGCATTGCCCTGCTCGACGGGGTGATATTCGAACGTCCATAGGAAGCCCTGCTTGCGCTGCAAGAGATCTTGGGATCGTCGCTGAAATCTCGGTCACAGAAGGATTAAGGCGATTATTGGAATATACCATTCAATCCTCTGAAAAAGTACGCCTTGTCTCTTGAAACAAAAAGTCTCTTGAAACAAAAAGTCTCTCGAAATAAGAGGTCTCCTGAAATAAGAGGCCTTTTGAAATAAAAAAGCCTCTCGATATAGCCGTCGCCTTTGAAGGTGCGTGGGTGTTGGCTTAAACCCGTTCAGCTCAATCACATCGTCGCTCTATGCTCAGGCGCTTCACTCACTTGGCGCAGGCGTGCATTTTCAATGACTTTGGGTATAGATCAAAATTCAAAGTAATTTGTGCGCCTTTACTCTTGTTATGAATTTAAAAAACTTTAAAATCATGTGCTTAAGTATGTTCTTTTTTGCAAAACGCGCTTGCTTTCTGTATCAATGTCATAAATAGTTAAAATAATTTTGAAAGCTTAAAATAGCACTCTTGCTCTTTATACCCGTCGCCTTTTAAGCTGCGTGTGTGTTGGCTACGCTCGCCGCGCCCAATCACATCTTCCATCTATGCTCAGGGGCTTCACTTTCAGGTGTTTTGGGTATAACGATGCGCTTTACTTTTTTTCAGGGAAGAAAAAATGAAAATCAATGCCCTTATTATCCGCTTCATTCTCATTGCGCCATTTTTAAACTTTTTTTTCTTGCTGCTTTGTTTTTATTTTGTTTTTTATTCGAATTCAAGTGAGGCGAGTCCTTCAGATGAAGCGGGGTTAAGCGGGGATATTTCTATTTTGGGTGTTTTCAGTTCAAACAATTCCAATTTATCGACAGCTCAAAATGAAAGAAGAAATGGCGAGCTGAATTTGCATGGCGAGCAACAAAAAAAAGGCTTTGGCGGCGTGTTAGGAAATTTTGCTTTTACTTTTGGCAGTCAATTAGAGAAGAAATTCTTCGCAGGAACATCGCGTGAAGACATTGCCATTGGTACCCTCGCTTTAGAAATGGGTTATCAACAAAAATGGGCGTTTGGTACGCTTTCTTTTTCTTATTTACCCACATTGCTTGGCGAAAATGTTTGGGCTGATCCCTTTCTTATTCATGCCTCAAAAGAAGAGACAGAAAAATCAGGTCATGCTTATCGTTTTCAATTTGAGCGCTTAGCGAATACGCCCTTATCATTTGAACTTGCTTATTCCAAAATAGAGATTGAAATTGAAAAAAGCGGTCATGCTTTCGCGCTTCCTTTATCTGAGCAAGAGGCATTGCAACGAGATGGGGAAATATATTATGCAAAAACCAGCTATCGGCAATTTTTAGGTGCAGGCCTTGGTGTTACCCCTTCCATTATTTATTTAGAAAACAGAGCGCAAGGCGATGCAATGGCTTATAAAAGCCTTGGAGGACAGCTTTCTTATTTCCGTTTTGCGAGTAGAAATAAAATGATCCTCACCGCGAGCTATTTTGAACGAGATTATAAAAGCCTTCACCCTGTTTTTAACCAAATAAGAGCCGATCGCGAATACTCTTTTTTTGCAGCTCTAAGCCGGGATAATTTTTTAGGAATGAAGCCTCTTTCTCTCATTTCTCTTTCTGGTTTTAAACAAATTGAGTCAAATATCGATTTTTATGAAGAAAAACAATATATGACAAGCCTTGGGGTGAATTATATTTTTTAATCCTGTGTCCTTTTCGTGCATCTTCAATGTGGAGACGGATTTATTTAAGCTTCGTCCGTTTCCCAGGCTTGTTTTTTTCGGTATAAGGTCGACGGGCTGACTTTCAGCAAGACGGCCGCTTTTAATACATTCCCTTCACAAAATTCGATGGCTTCTTGGATCACTTCACGTTCGATGTCGCACAAGGGACGAATGTGCTGGCCTGAAGAATGAAAAGAGGCATTGTCGTTTATTTTAGAAACCGAGCCTGTATTTTGTGGGCTGGCGCTAAGTGGCAATGTGATCTCTTGGGTGAAAAGGTTGTTTTTAGACAAAGAAAGGATCTCTTGAGAGCTTAAACTTTCATTAAGAGGGGCGGGGAGTTGTTTGATATTGACGCTTTCACCATCGTGCAAAACCATCACATTTCGGATCACATTTTGAAGTTGGCGAACATTACCGGGCCAAGGATAATGGCGTAAAACCACTTCGGCCTCAGGAGAGAGTTGTGTGAAGCGTTTTCCTTCTTCTTTTGCGTAATTTTTTAAAAAGCTTTGTGCGATGATAAGAATGTCATCGCCTCTTTCTCTTAGGGGAGGAAGGGCAAGAGGGACGACATGCAATCGATAATATAAATCTTCACGAAAGCGCCCCTCGGCCACTTCTTGAAGTGGATCTCGATTCGTGGCACATAAAAAGCGTATGTCTGCGCTTTCTTCTTTATTTGCGCCCACTTTTTTAAATCCACCCGTTTGGATAAAACGCAGTAATTTTTTTTGAAGATCCAAGTCCATTTCGCATATTTCATCTAAAAACAAGGTTCCTCCGTCAGCTTGGCTTGCGGCGCCTTTTCTGTCTGCGCTAGCACCTGTAAAAGCGCCTTTTAGATGACCGAAAATTTCACTTTCCATTAAATCGTGTGGAATGGCTCCGCAATTGATGGCAATAAAAGGTTCTTTGCTTCGTGGGCTTTTTTTGTGGATGGCTTCTGCACAGACCTCTTTTCCTGTTCCGCTTTCTCCTGTGATAAAGACGGTGGCTTTACTGGGCGCTGCGGCATCGATGATGCGGTAGACATTTTGCATTGTTAAACTGGCGCCGATGAAACCTTGGTAGGTATTGCGTTCAAAATGATTTTGAAAATCATCCACAAGACTTTTCAGGCGCGTGTGCTCGATGTGGTTTCGAACGGTGGTTTTTAATCGTTCTGCACTGACGGGTTTTTCAATGAAATCACTGGCGCCTTGTTGCATTAAGGCCACAGCCGTGTCAACGGAGCCATGGCTTGTCACAATCACCACATGACAAGGCAATTGGGCTTTTTGAATCCATTGTAAAATTTCTTCTCCTTTGATGTCTGGCAATTTAAGGTCGAGCAAAACCAGGTGAGGTGTGGTTGTTTTTAGGTAAGCGAGCGCCTCTTTTCCCGATGAGGCACAATCAAGAGTCACGGGCTCTTTTGCCAAATATTGTGCGTAAAGGTTCACCAAGGGTTGTGCGTCTTCAATCAATAAAATGCGGTATTTTTCTTTCATGAACCTTCGTGTCCTTAAAAAAAATGAGACCCATAAGGAGGCATTAATGCCTCCATGCTGCAGGCTCTGTGTGCTCTGCATGAATAGAAACTGTTCTTTTTTTAAGATTAGGCCATTTTTGTTTAAATCATGAACCCTTCTGTGATTCGTGTTTTTAATGTTTCAAAAGAAGCCCTTGCCAAAGAGGGAAGCCGAAGGGCATGGTTGATTGCTTGCTCGTGCTCAAGGTGTTTGCAATTGAGCTCAATTTTTCTGCATAAATCGCAAAGAGCGAGGTTTCCATGGGCAGCAGCAGAGCTTCCAAGTGTATGGGCTTCAAATTCAACGGCGTAGAAATCCCTGTTTTTTGTGGCTTTGGTGATGCTTATGAGGCGTTTTTCTGCATCCATTAAATAATATTCGAGCAAGCTTTGCATGATCTCAGGCGAGGTGTCTTCGGCCAATTGCAGGAGTGTTTTTTCATCCACTAAATGCTCATTTTCGAGATCTTCAAAGATCAAAGGTTCATTGTTCGCGCTTTTTTGGAGGCATTCTTCTTTTTGTTTTTCAGGGATGAGCTGGGCTTGCGTCTCTAAAGAAGGCGGGACATGGGTTAAAGGAAGGGCAGGAAGAGGGATGGACTCACCTGTTTGTGCGTTTCTAATTTTTGGCTGCCAACGGGCCAAACAATCTAAAATGGCTTTTCGTGTTACAGGTTTGGAGACAAAATCATCCATGCCGGATGAAAGAAAATGTTCTTTGTCTCCTCGTATGGCGTGCGCTGTCAGGGCCACAATAATGACGTCTTTTTTAGGCCCTTCTAAAGCACGGATCCTTTTAGTGGCTTCAAGTCCATCGACCTCGGGCATTGAAATGTCCATAAAGACAATGTGGTAAGGGAACTGTTTTACCGCTTCGACGGCTTCTAACCCATTGGCGACGATATCAACGGAGAGTCCTGAAAATTCTAACATGGTGCGAAGTACCATCTGATTTGCTGGGTTGTCTTCGGCCATTAAGATGCGTAAATCTTTTGAAATATGGTGCTCGCGCTCTGGGGTGTCGGCTTGAATTTGTGCAATCTCAGCTTCTTCGGCAAGCTTTAAGGTCACGGAAAAAGTAAAGGTCGAGCCTGAGCCAAGCTCACTTTGGGCATACAGGGTGCCTTTCATTAAATGCCCCAGTTGTTGACAAATAGCGAGTCCAAGCCCGCTCCCTTCGTGGGTGCGATCATAACTGTTTTCTATCATGGTAAATTCGTCAAACAAATGAGCCATGTTTTCAGGGGCGATTCCGATGCCTGTGTCGATGATATCAATTTGAATTTGGCAGCTGTTATTTTTGACGCCATTGGAATGCAAACAAAGGGTAACGTCTCCTTCTTGGGTGTATTTAATGGCGTTTGAGAGTAAATTCACCAAGATTTGCCGGATCCTGTCGCCGTCGCCAATCAAGAAACGCGGGGTGTCCAGCTCGATGTCACTGGTGAGGTTGAGTTGCTTATGCTCGGCTTGTGGTTGGATGATATTGATGGTTTGATTGATGAGTAAATGCAAATCAAAAGGGCTGTCTTCTAAGGTGAGCTTTCCTGCTTCCATTTTAGAAAAATCAAGAATGTCATTGATAATGGTAAATAATATTTCTCCTGAATCTCGGGCTGTTTGCACAAGGCGTGATTGAAGGGGGTTTAATGGGGTTTCTTTTAAAAGGCCGATAACGCCGATAACGCCGTTCATGGGGGTTCGAATTTCATGGCTCATGGCCGCGAGAAAACGACTTTTTGATTCATTGGCAAGCTCGGCTGCGCATTGGGCTTCTCTTAATATTTGCTCTGTTCGTTTTTGTTCTGTCATATCAAAAAAGTGGGCAACAAAATGAGTCAGCCTGTTTTTTTCATCTTTGACTGCGGTCATGCTCATGTGTACGGGGAATTCAATTCTGTTTTTGTGCCGTAATTTGAGCTCACTGCTCCACATGCCTTTTTCATTGAGTTCTAACCAAACTTGTTTGTGAAATTCTGCATCATCGGCATTGGCAAGCAAAGAGCGCGGTTTGCATCCTTGTACATCCTGTGATTCATACCCTGTTACGGCTGTAAATCCTGGATTAACGCGAATGATGTGTCCTTTGTTGTCGGCAATGAACATGGCCTCGGACGTTTCAAAGGCGTGGGCGGCCAGTTTTAATTCGGTTTGGTCAAGGATACGCTGTGTAATATCGCGAATGTACGAAACGAAGATAACGCCTTGCTCTGTGTTGGCACTTGAAATGCAAATTTCAATTTGAAATTCATGTCCTTGCTTATGAAGCGCGGTGAGTTCAATGCGTTTATTTAAAACGAAGGCTTCGCCTGTTTTTAGAAAACGTTTCATTCCTTCAATGTGCATGCTTTTTAAACGGGCGGGGACAATGGTTTCAGCCATGCCTTTTCCGACGATTTCATCCCGTGTCCAACCGAATATTTGCTCTGCAACGGGACTGAATTCAATGATAATGTCCTGATCATTGGCCACAATGATGGCGTCATGGGAGGCCTTATAGATGGCAAGGTATTTTTCTTCTATTTGGCGGGCTTGTGTATTTGAATGATGTTGGTTTATCAAGGCGGCTTTGAGTTCTTCGTCAGTAATTTTTAGCTTTTCTTTTAAAGCCTTGACCATTTTGACTGTGGCGTAGATGTCATCTTGAAAGATAAAAGAGCGCGCCGATTTGTGCGGCGTGGCTTCGGGGTTATCGTGGAGTTTTCTAAGGGGTCTCATTAGACGTAATAAAACGATGTACATGGTTAAAATAGCCCAGATCCCGATACCTGACGCCCCCCAAATAAGGGAGCGTTCATTGGGGTAATGAGCGAGGCTCTCATCGTGGGCCTTGTAACCCAAGGTCAGGCTGCCAATTTCTTTTTCGTTGACGTTTAATGCTTGATTGAAAACGCTGATTTTTTCATCTGAAATTGCTTGATCTGAGGTGTAATTTCGCTCTGTTCCGAGAAAAGAGATCCCTAAAAAAGCAATTTCTTTATGAGAGAGAAGACGCTTGCTTAAGGATTCAATCTTGTTTATTTCATTGTTTTTGATGGGCTCCTCAAGCACCAAGGCGATGATGCTGGCCACTTCTTGTGCGCGGTGTATCCGTTCATTTTCTTGGGCTTTATTTTGGGCATAAAATGCAATTGAAATGACTAACACAAGAAAAAACCCGGAAATCAGGAGGGTTTGAAGGTTAGATTTTTGTCTGATGTTCATTTTTTTTCCTGCTTAAATAAAAACAATAGACATATCAATTGGTTTGGGTCTAGTTTTGGAGGTCACGAATTTGATTTATTTTCGCGTTGAATGAGAACCAAGGTGACATCGTCTTTGTTTTTCATTCCAAATTTGTCAAAGGTCTCCATGACTTTTTGTGTGGCCTCTTCCAAGGGTAAAGCGAGTGTGGCGTGAAGAGAAAGAACAATTTCACGTTCCAAGTCTTGTCTTGCTCTGTCGTCTTTTGCCGCTTCAATTAAACCGTCGGTGTAAATCGCAAGGCGCTCGCCTTTTGCTATGCGGATTTGCATGGATTGATATTGCGCACCGTATAAGACCCCAGGTAACACCCCTCCTATGTCCAATTTCCGGATGCCATTTTCAGAAATAAGATAAGGAGAAGGGTGCCCAGCACTGGCTATTTCGAGCGCTCCTTCAGGTTTTAATATCAAAGAGCAACAGGTTAAAATGACTTGTGAAAGTAAACCGTCTTGCAGGGCACTGTCAGACAAAAGACCCAGAAGGGAGGCTGTGGGATTGTTATTTTCATCAATATGGTGCATTAATCCGCGTAAATACCCGGCATAGGCATACGAAAAAAACTTCGCAGCCACATCGTGTCCCATCACGTCCACAAGATTGAGCATGAAGCTTGAATCCCCTTCTTTGTAAAGCACAAGATCTCCGCCGCCAAGGCCTGTATTTTGAGAGGCGACCGCCATTTCCCAGCCGTACGCTTTTTTAGGGAGTGAAGGTGTGAGGGTGTTGGTGATGCGTTTGTTGACCCTGTCTGTGAGTTGGCGATAAATTTGTTCGGTGCGCTTTAGGACGCGTTGGGCGCTTTGATACAAGAGGGTTTTCGTGACGGGTTTGATGATGTAGTCATCGACTCCGAGGTCTTGCGCGTCTTCACGAATTTCTAAATTATCATCAAAGGTCAGAAAGATAAACGGGGTGAGTAAATTGTCTGTGTCCATATGGAGGGCTTTTTTAAGGCTTAATCCATCCATTCCGGGCATACGAATGTCTGAAATAACCAGTTCGACGCGTTGCGTTTTTAAAATATCAAGGGCGCTCTGTCCGCTGTCCGCTTCTAATAAGTTGTAATGTTCATTTAAATACGCACTGTATAAACGGCGCTGGCATTCATCGTCATCGACAATCAGCACGCAAGGTTTTTGAATGGGTTTTTTAATGTGCCAAGTGAGGGTTAATTGGTTTTGATTCCGTGTCTCTTGGACATAATAATGCATTTCGTCTGACAGGCTTTGCATTAAAGCCAGCCCTCTTCCGCCCTGTTTTTCTTCTTCAAATGTATCTAAAGATTGAACCCGCTTGGGCAAGGTGGGATCCCAGCTTTTTGAATCATCGTGAATGTGTAAATTCCACGCTCCTGTTTTGTATTCCAAATTGAATGAAATAAAGCAAGGTTTTGGCTCTGTGTGCTTGATGAGATTGGCGCAGGCTTCTGAAAAACAAAGCTGGACTTTTTGTGAGAGGCTTTCTTCCACGCCGCGTTGCTTTAATATTCGACAAAGCGCTTGGCGCGCCTCATTCATGTTTTTCAAGGTGGCAGGACGATATTCATGTTGAAAGACAGACACCATGCTTAAATCTCCAATCCTAATAAATGGTTACTGAAAATGAATTTTTTCAGGCGATTTCGAAGACGGGGAAAGAGGGGCGCGAGCCTTTCGACTTCACGAAGCAGCTCTTCTTTCAGTGACGGATTATTTTTATCATTAAAAATACATCCAAAAATATGTGCGCCGGCATCGTTGAGCTTTTTGACGGATTCTGAGGCCTGCGCTTGTGTTGTTTGTCCTGCCATGACAACAAGAAGGGTTCCATCAGACACGGCAGCAATGGACTCTGGAGGAATGTTGTTTGCGTTCATACGTGAAAGAGGCGAGGTGTCGAAGATGATTAAATCATAATCTTCGCTCCATTTTTCAATGTATTTTTCCAGCGCGTTAGGCCGGCGTAATTCCATGATGGTTTCCCGTTTTGATGGGGCGATGATCCCGGGGAAATAGGCTCTTTCTCCTTGCACGCCAACCAAAGAGGGGTTGGGTAATAAATGATTTTTGTAGGTTGAAACGGGCATGTCTTGGGTTTCGAGGTGCGGGTGATAAAGATTGAGATCGACCACCAAAGCGCGGGATCCCGCAAGCAAGGCGCGTTGTGCAATGGCGGTCGCTAACGTGGTTACCCCTTCTCTTGATTCGGTCGCGGTGAGGGTGAGGGTCTTGTAGTGATTTCGCGCTATTTGGAAATAAATACGTTCCACTTCCAAATTATGTGGCGGTATGTTCATTAGAGTATCCCTATTAAGGCGGCAATCCCTGCCAATTGAAAAATATCTGAAATCCCTTGGCGTATTTTTTGGGCCGTGCTTTCTTCTTTTGTGGGGATGTAAACCGTGTCTCCGGCCCGTAAAATGGGGAGTTCTTTAAAGTCGGCTGTGCGGGTAAAAGAAGACAGATTGAACACCTTGGCTTGGTCGCGACAACATGACATGTTTACCACGGTGATTTTTTCAACATAGGCATGGCTGGTGGGCCCTCCTGCTTCTGCTAAAAGATCCAGCAAGGTCATGTGATCATCAAAGTTGTAACGTCCAGGGCGCTGAATGGCGCCTAAAACCCGCACGGTTTTTTCTTTCGGTTTATCAAGCCAATTGCGATCTTTTTCTGGGATATAAAGGGTGTCACCCTTTTTGATTTTGGGCAGTATTGAGGTGTCGCCTGTTTCAAAAAACAAGGCGAGATTGACCTTGCTGACTTTGGCTTGGGCGCCGTTTAAATGGCTGATCCGGATGTTGTGTAAATCCGCATTGACCGTTGGCCCATTGGCTGCGGATAAAATATCTAAAAAATGCATTTCATCGTTGAATTTGTAGCGCCCAGGGGCGCCGACTTGCCCAAAAATATAAATGCTGTTTTCAGAAAGCAGGTTAACCCAGGTGGATTTGTTGTCTGTTGGGGGATTGGGCAGGGTCAAAAGACGAAGGGTGCTGCCTGCGACAATCGTGGGAAGCTCGCTGTCTGGGTGGCCTTCTTTAATGAAGGTATCTAAATCAAAAATGACAGTCTGGTTTTCTGTGGGCCCTTTTGGTATGACGACCTCAATGTTGCGGGTGTCAGCGCGGGCCGTTGGACCGCCGACATGGGCGAGTAAATCAATCAAAGACATCTTGTCTGACCATTCCACACGGCTTGGGCGTAAAACGGCCCCTAAAACGCGTACGGCTCTGTTTGAGGGTACATTGAGCCAAGATTTTGAATTTAAATCAGATTTTTCAGGTACAAAAATAGCGTCTCCCGCTGCAATTTGGGGAAGGGGCTCTTTCATACCGCCTTCTGCGAAAAGCGTTAAATCAAAAGGAATAATGCTTCCATCTGTTTTAATCACACGAATTTGACGGCTTTCTGCAAAGCGTGTCGGTCCGCCTGCATTGGCGAGAATGTCCATGAAGGTGGCATCGTCTTTTCCTTCGTATGCCCCAGGCTTGGCCACTTCGCCCATGATGTAAACCGTGTTTGAACCCGTTTTAATTTCTTCTTCTTGTTTTGGCACAAAGATGGTGGCGCCTTCTTTTATGTGAGGAAGTAAAGAAGGATCTCCGCTGTCGAGGTATTGCTTGAGGTTAAAAATACGAGGCTCGCTTTCGGAGATAATGCGAATTTGTTCGACAGCGGCGTAGCGTGTGACCCCGCCTGCCCGCATAAGCAAATCGACAAGATTGTTTTCTTCTTTGGATGAAAAACTGCCAGGACGGATCACTTCACCGAACACTTTTATGGCTTTTTTGTTTTCAGCCGCGTCTCCTGAGTCGGCTAATTTTGAAGGGTCAAAATTTTGCTCGACATTGCCTGTCATGGGGGATGCGGGCACGAATAGCGCGTCAAGAGAGCGAAGGCGTGGCAGGCTTGTATCGTCTCCTGTGTCGAGGAAATTTTTGTAATCAAAGGTGCTTGTTTGTTTGTTTCGGCGAAGCTGAAATTTATCAAGCTGTGCGCCGGGTCTTAATCCGCCAGCGGCATACAGGGCCATTTGGATTGTGGCATTTTCTTGTAAAGTGAATTCTCCAGGCTCAAGAACGTACCCTTGGACGCTGACCAAAAGCTGGCGCTTACTGACAAAAACTTGAAGGTATGAAAGATCGCGGATCACTGTATTTAAAAGGGTTTCAACTTTTTTCTTCAGTTCCTTTTCAGACAAACCAGCCGCTTCAATCATTCCCACTTCAGGCAGGGTTAGCTGGCCTTGTCGATTGATTTGAAAAGCGTCATTGAGTGTGGCCTCTCCGGGCAGCAAGATGCTAATTTCATCACCGACTTGCACTGAGTATTCTTCTGCCTGTGCCGAAAAAAAGAAGAAATACACGAAGATGAAAAGAGAAAGAAAGTACTTCATGGTGTGGGCTCGTTGAGTCCAAGGGGCTTGTCTTGAAATGTTTCAATTAATTCAATTGAGACGCGCCGATTGACCAAGCGTATTTGGGCTTCATTGCCATCAAAAAGAGGATCGCTTGAGCCGACAGCCCCGATGCTTAAACGTGAGGTGGGCAAGCCAAACACAAGTAAATAGCGTTTAACTTGTTCTGCACGCGCTAAAGAAAGACGCTGGTTTGTTTCTGTGTCACCGATGGCGTCTGCGTGCCCTGTTATATGAAGGGCAAATTGAGGCAAATCGCGTAAAAGATGGCTCGCATCGGCCAAACGTTGCATGTATTTAGGGTTAATTTTGGAGGAGTTAAATGCAAATTGACTGTCTGCATTGAGGAGGGTAAATACATCTTGTGCCAGTTTTCGAGAAGAGGGCGCGTTTTTGTCCGATGTAAGGGCGCAGTCTTGGCTTTCTTTTCTTGCATCGAGATCTTTTTCTAATCGTTCAAGACGGGTTCGTTGAATGATAAGATCGTTTGCAGCATCAAAATCCAATCCGCCTTCTAATTCACGAATGATACGATTTTGCATGCGTTTCATTTGAACAACGGCAGCAGGATAGCAGCGCTCAGCCCCATTCATGACCAAAGCATCTAAATGACGCGCGCTCAGCTCCCATTCAAACCGTAAGCCGTCTTCTGGGCCTAATGGCGCGTTTTTTTCTCCTGAAACCGGGGTGTAATAATGCTCCGCCATGCCGCCTTCTCCATGTTCAGGAAAAACAGAGCAACCAGACAAGAGGGCAATGGGGAGAATGAAAGTCATTGGATTTTTCATTTTTCCTTGGCTCCTTTTATCGCGATATTTTAATTTACGACGCTTGACGCTTTCACTGAGATGGCGCTGTTGATTCGAAGTAATTGAATGATTTCCATCGGTTGCCCATGAACCTGTATCAGTGATAAAGACTTTTTTTGAGTTTTTAGGCGCTTAAATAAAAAGACGATGGCCCCGATTCCTGAGCTATCAAGAAAATCCACTTTGGCAAGGTTAAGGGTGATGTCAGGCAAGCTTTCTTTTTGGATTAAGGTATCAAAATCAGGTTGAAGTTCGCTGCACCCATAAGCGTCCATGTCTCCATCAATCAGGATGAGCAAAGAACCGTCGTCTTGTTTTGTCTGTTCTATTCGCATGAAATTAAACTCCTTTGAAGAGGTACACCCCTTCTATACAAAAAGTGCGCCAAAAAGTGAAATGGGGTTTTTGTGGGCCTTTTTCGGGCCTTTTAACGGCCAAAAAAAAGCGCCTTTTTATCGCGCCTTGAAAGATTTAATTCTTATTATTTCATTTGTTTAACTCTTTTTTATTTGAAGTTTTGAGGTCGGATATTTTGGATGTCGTATGTGGGCTTTTGTTGGTCTTTTTAAAGGAGGGGGCGTCTTCATATTGATTTGCAAATTGATAAAAAAAGAAGAAAACGCCATGCGTCTTGAGTCTTCTTTTTCTAAAAAGGAGCAGTACCCAAGGCACTTGACCTTGCCTGTAAAGAGCAAGCAAGTGAAGCCCCTTCCTATACATTTAGGATCTGATGAGTCTGAATGGGCGTAGCCAAGCACTACCGAGCCTCAAAGGCGGAGGGATGTACAAACAGAGGATCTTTTTTGGCATGGGCCTTGCCTTTTGTGAGAGGGTCATTGCCTTAAAAGAGAGGAATATGAAGATTTTTTATTGGTTCAATGAACAAGCTGGCCTTTTATTAACCCGAATGAAAACGCATTTTGTTCATGCTACCGCTGTGTTTGTTGGGGTGTGTTGCCTTGTTTGGTATTGCGTTCCTCACCCTGTTATTCCTCTTTTAATGGGGATCTTGCCGCTTGCTGTACTTATCACGCTTTATCAACCCGTTTTATTGGGCTTGTTGTTTATTGCCTTTTCTTTTTTCAGATTACATGAAGTCTTTTCCGACTTATATTCACTCAAAATCCCCTTGTTACTCTCCCTTGGAACCTTGGCCACATTGAGTTGGCATATTGGGTTGAGTGGAAAAATAAAACCGTTTCATTCAAAAGAGCTTGGCTGGTTTTATGGCTTTTTTGCCCTTGTGCTGGTGGGAGTGCCTTTGGCTTCAAATGTGGGTGAAGCCTTCGCTTATTTTAATAATATTTATGTGAAAATTGGCATTATGACGCCCGCTTTGGCTTGGTTATTGTGTTCTGTGAGAGATTATCAACGGGCGTTGGTCATGATTTGTGTCTCGGGATTTTGCGTGGCGCTTGTGACCTTGTTGAACAAAATAAACGGCATTGGATTGGTTGAAGAAACAAGGGTCACTGTTGCGAGAGAATTAGGCTCTGTGCTTGGCGATCCGAATGATCTCGCACTTGTTTTATTGTTTCCTTTTTCTTTCTCATTGAGCATCGTGATGACGAAAGGTTTTCCTAAAAAAGTCCGATTTCTAGGTTTTATTGTGGCTGTGGCGATTTTTATGGCGATCATTGCGACACAAAGCCGAGGCGGACTTTTGGGGATCGTCTCGGGTGTTTTCATTTTTGCTTGGCGTCGCGTTCAATCGAAAACCCTCTTGGTCTTTGTAACCGGGATCCTCGGATTTGCTTTAATGATTTTTGCAGGTATTGGGGGGCGAAAATCGGGTGGAGCTGCTGAAGAGGGGCTGGATGCTTCAGCGCAAGGGCGTCTTTTTGCTTGGGAAGCCGCCTTTTTTATGGCCGTTGATAATCCCTTTTCTGGTGTGGGTTTGAATAATTTCTTTTTTAATTATTTCTATTATTCACCCCATTGGGATGGTTTAAATCATGCGGTGCACAGCACATGGTTTGGCGTTTTAGGTGAAACCGGATTTGTCGGGCTTTGTGTTTTTTTGATGATGACCTTTTGCGTGTATCGCGCGGCACAAAAAAATGTTGGCATTGTTATGAATGCTTCAAAAAATTATGCCCCACAAGTGCAATGCATTTGCTGCGGCCTGCATTCTGGGATCGTTGCCTTTTGTGTTTCTGGCACCTTTCTTACCCAAGGTTTTACCTGGCCCATTTATATTTTATTGGCTCTGAGCGCTTCACTTTCAAATTTCATTTACCTTTGTGAGTCGAAAGAACCCCTTATTTTGTCGAAAAAACCAAAAGAAAACGGAAAACATTAGCAAGGCCGCTTTTTTAAAGCGTTCGGAGCATTTCTTTAAATCACTATACCCAACGGAATTGAAGATGCGCGCCTGCGGCAAGTGAGTGAAATCCCTGAGCATAGATCTTCTCTGTGATTGGGTTGAGCGAGCGAAGCAAACACCCAAGCACCTTCAAAGGTGACGGGTATAATTGGCCCATTTTTTTAACATTGTTGAGAAGCGCCAGTGCGAAGACGCATGCAGAGGGGGGAGCTGGAGGCTAGATATCTTTGGCTAGCTGATTA
>CAMRDW010000039.1 GCA_947041315.1 uncultured Enterovibrio sp. | reverse complement strand
TGAAATCTGAAATCTGAATTTTACTTTTTTGATTTTTAGATAAAAAAATGCCCGAACTAATTCCTGTTCGGGCTTAGGGAAAAGGCTCAGAAGAGCCTTGCACAAACTGAGGATTTACCAGTTTGTCGCTTTTTTATTTTAGACAGCAAGATGCATTGAAATAGCCTCATCAATGAGATTTGAAAGACTAAATCTCTAAAAATACAGACAGGACATGCGTCGTTTTGAAGCGTGTTTTTTTCACTTTATCTTTTCCTTTCTTCATGCCCTCTTGCGATATACCCAAAGGAATTGAAGATGCGTGTAGGCGGCAAGCGAATGAAGCCCCTGAGCATAGATCTAAAAAAAGCGAATTAATCATTAATTCGCTTTAAGTGAGGGAGGGTTTAATGGCTTAAAACGCGGGGATCGCAGTCTTCCATTTTACCCATTCCGGTTTTGAGGTTTTGTGGAGCAGGAAGTGTCGTCCAGAATTCGCTATTTTTTCCAATTTTGCCCCTTCGGGTGTGGCAAAGGCGATTCCGCCACGGACGATGCTTTCAATGGTCCCACTTTTGATTGTTGCACCGGTTAAACCGATGGAGACATCGACACCCGAATGATTCCAAAAGAGGGTGTTTTCACGAACCAAGTGTTTGTAATCATCACTGATTTTAATTTCAAGCAGAACGCGATCGGCAAAGCGTCCTAGGCGGACATTCGTGACGGCGCCCACTTCAAAATCACGGAAGAACAAAGGCGTTCCAACCGTGACCGAATCGAGATTTTCACTTTCGAGAACCAAAGACAAGCCTCCTGGAAACTCCTCTGATTTGTGAAGTTTAAAGTTACGGTGTGATTTTCCTTTTCCAGGCGCCACGGAAACGTACCCCACGAACAAGGAGTCAAGATTTTCCATTTTTGTCAAGCTGAAATGAGGCTGGGTAATCCAAAAATAGCTGTCTTTTTTCACCACGTGATCCGAATATTCGGGATAAATGATGGCTTTTACGCGGATCCCATCATGTTGGAAGTCAGGGGTAATTTGCATGATTTCCCCCACATCCACACCTTGATAGCGAATGGCGCTGCCTTTAGATAAACCATTTGCATCTTGGGCTTCAAAGTCGATTTCTAGGCCGTAATTTTGGGCCGCAGTCAGGCTTTCATACAGTTTCCAATTTTGGCCGATTTTATTTTCAATGCCTTTCATTTCATCAAAAGAAAGGCCGCCTTTCAGGATGGATTTGAAGGAGGCCGTGTTGATTTCTACCCCGGATAGATTGGCTTTGATGTCGATCCCTGAATGATCCCAAAACACGCTGTTTTTTGTTAATAGGTGTTGATAGTGCTTATCAATTTCAATGGACACTTCAACATGGTTTTTCACTAATTTAAAATTTTTCACTTTGCCAACAGTGAAGTTTTTATACATAACAGGGCTGCCTTCGGAAATGGAAGGCAATTTATTGGCGATCAAGGTGATTTTTTTAGAGCCTATAGAGGAGATTTTCGCATTTTGTGCGTGGATTTGTGATTTAAACAAGACATAAGATGGATTGACCTTCTGTTTTCCTTCGCTGCTAAAGGTAATGGCCGGATCTGCTATTTGTGTCATTGACGGAACAATCACTTCAACGCCATCAGAATTCATTTGGGCGCTGATCCCTCCAAGGATATAAAAGAGGGACTGGGTTTTCACCAAATGTTTATATTCAGATAAAATGACGAGTTCAAGGGCCACCTCATTGTTTTTAAGGCTTGTTTTATGTACAAAACCGACCTCTAAACCGCGATAAATCACGCGCGTATTTTTGTCAATTCCCCAAGCGTCTTCTGCAGACAAATGCACGGTTAAAGAGTCGGGGTTATCTGCAAGAATGTTTTGGGTTGTTTTCGCGGTAAATTCATAGCTCACTTGCCCTTTGCCGGGTTGCAAAGAAAGCGAGTTCCCAAAAAGCATGTTGCTGATGTTTTTGACGCCAGATAAGTTAAATTCTGGTTTTTCAATAACAAACTCAGTGCCTGATGTCAGTGCCCAACGCATACTGGGGTCGATATTCGCATCTGCAAACGTGCCTGAATAAGAGGGGGAAAAATGGATCCCATTCAGGCGACCGACCTCTAATCCTTGAAAGAGGATGGGGGCTTCTGTGTTTTTGATCCCGTGGTTGTCTGGCAACTTAATGCGAATTTTTTGCCCGCGCTCTGTTTCGTTGATGGAAGGATACAGTGTATAGGTTTCAAGGTGTTTGGCTGGGATCCCTTTGAGTGGAGAATCAAACGCGATCCCACCTGCGATGAGGGACGTCAGGTTTTCAATATTGACACTGACACCGCTTAAACCAAATTGCGCATTGACGCCACTGACATTCCAGAATCGCGATTCTTTCATGACCAAAGAGGCATGTTCTTTTTGAATTTTAAAGGACACTGTGATGTTATTTTCAAGAGGATCCAGTTGATAATCATAAACTTCACCGACACGCACTTTTTTATAGTACACACCGGACCCAATGTTAATGGCGCCGAGATCGGGGGTTTTTAATTGAAGATGAAGACTGTGATCATTAAAGGATTCTTTCGGGGCTTCATCAGATGCGACAAACGTGGTTTCAATCGGCCCATCACCCGGTTGAACGGCGATGTAATTTCCCGTGACAAGGGTGTCCAGCCCGGTGATCCCTGTTAGGGTCGCCTTGGGACGGACAATCCAAAAAACAGTGTTCTTAAGGAGTATTTTTTTGGCTTCTGGATAGATATCGACTTGTGCGTAAATGCTTTTCAAATCATCTGACAAGGTGATCTGGCGTACCATGCCCACCTCCAGACCTTGATAGCGAATGGTGGTTCGACCGGCTTCAATGCCTTGGGCGTCTTTAAAATAGATTTCGATTTGTTGGCCTGAATCATTGATGGATTTGTATAAAAGTCCTCCCGCTAGAAGAAAGGCAATGAGCGTAAAAATCCATAAAGGCGAAATATGAAGGCGTTTCTTCATGGTCGGTTCGCTGATCTGTGGTGTATTGATGTTATTCATTTTTATCCCAAATAAGCCGAGAATCTAGGCTTTCTGCTGAAATCATTGTGAAAATGACGACAAGGCCGAAGGCAATGGCGCCTGGACCGGGTGTGAAATCGAGCAGGTTACCCCGTTCGATTAATGAGACCATAATGGCAATGACACACAAATCCATCATTGACCATTTTCCTATCCATCGAACAAAACGATACAAGCGCATTCGTTCTTTTTTTCGTGTTTTAATTTTTAAATGTATACAGATGAGGAGGTAAAAGAGACTGACTATTTTTGCGACAGGAACGATGATACTGGCGGTGAAAATAATGATGGCGATGCCATACATGTCTTCTTGAATAAGAGAAGCCACTCCTGAGAAAATGGTGTCTTCCATTTTTTTTCCATTGCTGATTAAAACTGAAATGGAATACAAATTTGCAGGAAAAAGAAAGATGAGCGCGGTAATGAGCGAAGCCCAGGTTTTTTGAATGCTTTGGAACACACGATATTCCAGTTTTGCATTGCAACGAACACAGTGTTGATTGTCTCTTTCTTGTGTTAATCCGCAGTGTTCACAAGTGAGGATTTGGTGGAGAGGGGGCGTTTTTTTTTCAGAGAGATGAAAACGGGAAGGACGGTATGCTTCCCAGTAATTTTTTGCGCAAACATGGGACAATAAGATCCCTAGAATGATTTGTAAAAATACAAAACTGATTAACGCGGGTGTAAAGGTAATGACGGCATATTCTTGAACTTTAAAACACGCCACAGCAAGACTGACCAAAAAAATATCGACCATCACCCAATGCTTTACCTTTTCAATGACAGACGTTGAGAAGAAAAGCATTTTGGGGCGTTTTAACGACAATGCAAGGTTGCAAGCGATGATTGAGAGAAGGAACAGAAGCGGCGTGATGGTCGTACAAAAAAGAATTAACCCTCCAACGAAGGGATACGTGCTCATTAAGGTGAGGCTTCCGCTGGTGACCGTGGTGGTTAAATTAACTCCAAGCAAATTAATGGACAACAAAGCAAAATATTGCGCGGGGAAAAAAAGCGCAAGGGCTGCTAAAGATAAAGCCCATTCAGCAGAAAAGCTGAAAAATTTTCTCTGTATCACTGGTGAGCCACATTGTGGGCAATAGGCGTTATATTTCGGTGCAAGAGGGATCTCGTGCAACAATAAATCACAAGAAGTGCATTTCAGCACGTGCATGACAGCATTTATCCCATGGTAGAGTGAGCTTGCGGTTAGAAGATTTTATATATAAATAAGATTATGCCAAAGAAAAAAGATGAAGCTTATTCATAAATTAAAAAGGGCCTTGGGATAGTAGGCGATTTATTGTGCGTTTTTGGTGTTTCTTTTTGACATTGATTCATAAAAAAAGAGACGCTTGAGCTCTTCTTTAAAAGTCGAAAGAGGCTTGAAAGGCCCCTAATCACAAAAACACGGTTAAATTTAAGCTTCCCTGTGGTAATTGAGCTGGAGGTATCTATAATACGGTCCACTGAATTTGATAATATAGATGTGCTCTCTCGTGTATACGGTACATGACGAGACAGGAAAAATAATGGACACCACTGAAAAGCTTACAAATAACAAACAAGTCATTGCCTATATCTCTGAGCGCTTCCCTTTATGTTTTACTCTCGTCGGTGAAGCATCCCCTTTGAAAATCGGGATATTTAAAGATTTAGCAGAATGTTTATCGGATGATCCCAAGGTGAGCAAAACGCAACTGCGAGCCGCTCTACGCCAATATACATCTTCTTGGCGATACCTTTATGGTTGTAAAGAAGGCGTTTTGCGTGTTGATTTAGAGGGGAAAGAATGTGGCGCTTTAACCCAAGAGCACATTGAGCACGCAAAAATCATGCTTTCAGAAGGCAAAGCCCGTCTGGCGGAACGCAAAAAAGAACAAGCTGAAAAAAATCAAAATCTTCAACAAGAAAAAAAACTTAAAAAATCAAGAGTTGATACAGGAAATAAACCCTCTGTTAAGTCAAAGAATACTAAGATGAAAACGCAGTCCCCTGAAATACAACCTGAACTCAAGGTTGAACTCAAGGCTGAAGATGTTATCGTAGGTAAGCGTGTTAACGTGAACATGGGGAATGGCAATTTGCCCGCTACGATTATTGAAATTAATAAAGAAGAGGTTCGTGTTCGTTTAGAGAATGGCTTAAGCATGCTAGTAAGAACGGATCATCTTTGCCCTTAAGGAGAACTGTCGACACATGATTTGTCGTATTCGCTTTTCTTTTATTGCAGCCAGCATCATGCTGGCTACTTCAGTTCAAGCGCTTGAAACCAACATTGAAGCAGTCACTTTGCCTTTTTTGCAGCCTGAACCTCAACATGAAACGGCCAGTAAAAGAATTACGCGTCGCTTTGAAAATTCACACTATAAAGCTTTTGAACTTAATGATGCTTTTTCTTCGCTTGTTTTTGAGCGCTATTTAAATACGATTGACTACAACCGACAATTTTTCACCCAAGTAGATATTGATAATTTATCAAAATGGCGTTTAAAAATAGACGATCAATTGCGTACGGGTGACACCAGCGCGGCTTTTTCTATTTTTAATCTTTCAATGCAAAAACGTCTTGAGCGCTATAGATATGCTATTTCTTTATTAAATAAAGAGATCACCTTTAATGCTGACGAGTCGATATTGATTGACGCCAGTAAAGAGCCTTGGTTAAAAAACACGACGGCCCTCAACGAAATGTGGCGTAAACGTGTAAAAAATGATGCTTTGAACTTAAAGCTCGCGGGTAAAACCTGGCCAGAAATAAAAAAAACATTGTCAAAACGTTATCAGACTGCAATCAAGCAATTAACCCAAACGAAAAGCGAAGATGTTTTTCAAATTTATTTGAACGCTTTTGCTCGTGAAGTGGATCCTCATACCTCTTATCTTTCTCCGCGTAACGCAGAGCAGTTTCAATCGGAGATGAATCTTTCTTTAGAAGGGATCGGCGCGGTGCTTCAGAGTGAAGATGATTTTACGATTATTCGATCTTTGGTTGCTGGTGGACCTGCCTCTAAGTCTAAAAAATTGTCTGTTGGGGATCGCATTATCAGTGTGGCTCAAGAAGATAAAAAATTCGTGGACGTGATAGGTTGGCGTTTAGATGATGTTGTGCAACTGATTAAAGGTCCGAAAGGGACGAAAGTCTTATTGGAGATTTTAGGAGAAGGAGCCAATGAGAAAAGTCACACTGTCACTTTGTATCGAGATAAAATTCGTTTAGAAGATTTGGCTGTAAAATCTGAAATCCTTGAGAAAGATGGGAAAAAAGTGGGTGTTATCTCGGTTCCCAGCTTTTATGTGAACCTTGCAGAAGACACAAAAAAAGAGATAGCGAAACTCAAGAAAGAAAACATCACCGGTATTGTGATTGATTTACGCAATAATGGAGGGGGCGCACTGAGCGAAGCTTCTGCATTTACAGGCTTGTTTATTGAAGACGGTCCCATTGTTCAAGTCCGTGACAGTTACGGGCGTGTAAAAATCAATCGTGATAGCGACAATAAAATTTATTACGCAGGGCCATTAACGGTGCTTATTAATCGTTATTCTGCATCGGCATCGGAGATTTTTGCCGCTGCCGTTCAAGATTATGGTCGCGCGGTTATTTTGGGTGAGCAATCTTTTGGTAAAGGCACGGTACAACAGCACCGCTCTTTAAATCATATTTACGATATTTTTTCTACTTCTCTTGGCCATGTACAATACACCATTCAAAAATTTTATCGTATCAATGGTGGAAGTACGCAAAATAAAGGGGTTGTTCCTCACATTCCTTTCCCAACGGCTGTTGACGCTTCTGAAACCGGTGAAAGTGTGGAAGAAAACGCGCTTCCTTGGGATAAAATTAATTCGGTTGTCTATAAAAAAGTCGGAGATTTAAAGCCTCATCTTGCTCGCTTAGAAACAACACATCAAGAACGGATTAAAAACAATGCAGAGTTTGGTTTTCTACTTGATGATATCAAGCAGTATAAACGTATTGTGAATGAAAATTATCTTTCTTTGAATGAAAAAAAGAGGCTCTCTGAGCGTGAACGCTTAGAGAAAGAACGCCTTGCACGTATTAATTCGCGTCAACGCGTGATGAAAAAGCCAACGTATAAATCCTTAGATGATCTTCCGAATGATTATGAAGATCCCGATGTCTTTTTACAAGAAGCGGTCGCTATCACCATAGATTTAGCGAAAAATTAATCTGAAGTGTTTCATTATAAAAAAGAGTCGCTCACGAAGCGGCTCTTTTTTTTATTTTGTCACCGTGCGTTACTGAGCGTGTTGATTCGATTTTCAACATTTTTATGTCTTCATACAAATCTGATGAGAGGGATTTTTAGGTTATGATAATTTTCCTGGATACGTCTAGGATTAGAGGAGTTTAAAAAAAGAGGAACAGCAATAATGAAGTTAATGCTCTTAATTTTCTCCCTTTTTTCGTTTTCAGCACATTTAAAAGCGCAAGACATCACTCAGTTTGATTTTCCTTTTTTATTGGGTGATTGGTATTGGTTCAATCCCGCGTTGAGTGAGACGGAGGATAAAAATGGATACCGGGCTATCAGTCTTCGTTTTAGTTCAGATTATCGGTTCTTGTTAAAAATGTTGGATGTAAATGGATATATTCATGAGACCCGTGGCTCTTATGATCTAGATGAAACCACATTGCTTTTATTGGATGACTCAGGAGACACTCAATACCAATCCTATTCTCTGAATCATCATCAATTGATGTTAAAAGGCACCCGTTTTACTAAAATGTTGTCTCAGGACATATCAGGAGCTTGGTACAGTGAATTTATATCGGGAAAAGATGTGGATGAACGTGTCGACGAGATGGTGTTAATGTTGCGGCCTGATTTTTTATTTTTAGTTCGGATCACAGGAACGGAAGGGCAATCAGTCACGCATCAAGGTATTTATTTTTTAGAGAACAACCACCTTGTCTTGTTGTACAGAGAAGGCCAAGAAGATACGTTATTTGAATTAGATGAGAATAAACTCGTTCTTTCCAATGCTCACTTTGACATGGAAGCCGTGCTTCGGCGTCGCCTTGAATAAAAAAACGGGCACAAAAAAGAGGGGATAAAAAAGGACATCTTTGATGCCCTTTTTTAATGGCGCTTCTTTACTGGAAAAAGTCGCTTTATGATTGAACGTAATTTTTGTTAGATATTGAATGCTTTTTTCAATTCACTGAGATATTCATCGTCTTTGCAGATAGATTTGCCTGGCTCATCAGAAATCTTTGCCACGGGTTTTTCATTACAAGAGATCAGTTTTATGACGATATTGAGGGTTTTTACTTCGGGTAAATGGCAAGTTAACTGGGTGCCAATACCAAAAGAGGTATTGATCCTGCCTGTAAAATGCAAATGGATTTCGAGGGCCTTATCCAAGGTCAACCCATCGGAAAATATCAGGGTTTTATCCATTGGATTAATCCCAAATCGTGCGTAATGTTGGATGGCTTTTTCTCCCCAATTGATGGGATCACCGCTGTCATGACGTAGGCCTGTAAATTCTTGGCTTAAGTAATGATTGAAGTCATTTAAAAAAGCATCCATGTTGATGCAATCGGTGAGGGCGATCCCGAGTTTATCTGGGTATTCTTGGAGCCAACGATGAAGCGCGAGCTGTTGAGAGTCGGAAAGATCCCCTGTAAGTTGTTGATGAGCTTGAAACCATTCGTGGGCTTGGGTGCCTACTGCTGGAATATTATGTTGTTTCGCAAGCCATAAATTGGATGTGCCAACGAAATGAGAACAATGCTCAACAAGGTGGTTCACTATTTTATGGTGGACGTTTTTTGAAAATCGGCGCCGTGTTCCAAAGTCAACAAAGTGGAAATCTTCACCCACAGAGCGAAGAGAAAGTAATTTATTTTTCAGAAGAACGATGGCCTGCTCTGCATTTGAGTCGGGGTAGATTGTGTTACACCGTAACTCGCAGATGATCGCAAGCAATGGGACCTCCCATAAAATAACATCCAGCCACTTTCCTTTGATTTGAAGGGCCAGTTGATCATCGTAAATGGAGACAGAGACATTTTCTTCATTTAATGAAAAAGAGCTTAAAAAGTCTAAATAATCCTTTTGATAGAGATCTAAGGAGGAGAGATAAACGATTTCATCTGAAGTAAACCGAAGTTGTGAGAGGGCTCGGATTTCAGCTTTTAATTGTTTTTCAATGTCAACAAGGCGTTCATCGCTTCGACAATGAAACTCTGCAGCAACCTCGACCTCCGGATAATGATGAAAAATCGCTTGTTGCATGTTTAGTTTGTATGCATCCGTGTCTAAAAGTGACGAAATGATTGGCTTTTGCATGCCTGTTAAACTACCTCTGAATCGGACGATTGTTGAAAATCAATATCTATACCCTGTTAATTCAAGGTAGTGTATACAAGTAATGTAAGAAATATAACGTTAAATTGACCGATAACGGCAGCGTGTGCAAGGATTTCCAGTACCGCTTAATAAACGCGCGTTTCTTATCTAGTTTACTGAAACGCTTTTCATATTTCATGTTACAGGCATGATTTTAAAAAAAAGGATTGAATATGTCGATTAAAAAACAAGCAAAGTATCGAAAGGATTACCGCTCTCCTGGTTTTACTGTCACTCATATTGATTTAGATTTTAACTTGCTTGACGTCGGCACAAAGGTGATAGCCAAAAGTCGTATTAAACAAATTCAAGCAGGGGTCGACACTCTTTTTTTAGACGGTGAAGCGCTGACGTTAAAACGAATCGAAATTAATGGACAAGCTTGGGCACATTATACAGAAGATGATGGGGGACTTACACTTACAAATTTACCAAATGAATTTGAGCTTTTGATAGAGACCCACATTTTTCCTGAAACGAACAGTACATTGGAAGGATTATATCTGGCAGAGGGGGCATTTTGCACGCAATGCGAAGCCGAAGGTTTTCGGCGTATCACCTACAGCCTTGACCGACCTGATGTGCTTTCGAAATTTACGACAAAAATAACGGCGAATAAAAACGCGTTTCCGCAATTGCTCAGTAACGGCAATAAACTGGAAAGCGGCATTTCTGATGATGGAACCCATTGGGCACTTTGGGAAGACCCTTATGCAAAGCCCTGCTATTTATTTGCCTTGGTCGCGGGAGATTTTGACCTTCTTGCTGATGTATATAAAACGCGCAGTGGAAGGGATGTCAAACTAGAAATTTACGTGGACAAAGGAAATCGAGAGCGGGCAACCTATGCAATGGCCTCTTTAAAAAACGCCATGCGCTGGGATGAGACCCGTTTCGATTTGGAATACGACCTTGATATCTACATGATTGTTGCGGTTGACTTTTTCAATATGGGGGCGATGGAGAACAAAGGGCTTAATGTGTTTAATTCAAAATTTGTCCTTGCGAACAAAGACACTGCCACGGATGCGGATTATCAGGGCATTGAAGCGGTGATAGGGCATGAATATTTCCACAATTGGACAGGCAATCGTGTCACATGCCGTGATTGGTTTCAACTGAGCTTAAAAGAAGGCCTGACTGTTTTTCGTGATCAAGAGTTTTCTTCTGATTTGGGCTCTCGTTCTGTGAACCGCATTAAAAATGTCCGCACAATGCGAGGCCCGCAATTTGCGCAAGACCGCGGCCCCATGTCTCATCCTATCCGACCTGAAAAAGTCCTTGAAATGAATAATTTTTATACCTTGACTGTGTATGAAAAAGGCAGTGAAGTCATTCGAATGTTGCACCGCTTAATGGGCGAAAAACGGTTTCAAAAAGGGATGCGTCTGTATTTTGATCGTCATGATGGTACGGCGGTCACATGCGAAGATTTTGTGAAAGCGATGGAAGACGCCTCAGGAATAGATTTGGTTCAATTTCGTCTTTGGTACAGTCAATCAGGAACGCCTGAATTGACGGTGAGAAGTGAGTACGATGCAGATGCTTCGCGTTTGTCTTTGACCGTGAAGCAACAAACGCCAGAAACGGCAGATCAAAAAGAAAAATCTCCCTTGCTGATCCCGTTTGATATTGCGCTTTATGGGGCTGATGGCGAAAGTATTAAGTTACAACACAATGGGGTGATTCTCGACTCACTTCTTCATGTCACTAAAGAGGAGGAAACGTTTCTTTTTGATCATGTTCATGAAAAACCGATTATCGCGATGCTCAGTGAATTTTCAGCGCCTGTCATATTAAATTACGATTACAGCGACGATGAATTGGTTTTTTTAATGCAATTTGCCAAAAATGAATTTTTGCGCTGGGATGCGGGTCAAATGTTATTGGCGAAGTACATTAAATTCAATATCACACAATGCGATAGTGAAAAAATGGGCATTGAATTACCTGAATCGGTGTTGCTGGCATTTAAGGCGGTTTTGCAAAATAAAGATCTGGATTTGGCGTTCATTGCAGAGATGTTTAATATTCCGAGCGAAAATGAAATTGCAGGTTGGTTTGTCGCCGTGGATATAGACAAGATTCACGCGGTTCGAAAGGGTATAAAACAGCGTTTTGCAACAGCGCTGAAAGATGTATTTTTCAATGCTTACTTTGTATTGAAACAAACGGATGAGAGTTTGACGCATGAAGCGATGGCCAAACGCGCCCTTCGGAATGTCTGTTTAAGTTACCTTGCGATGACTCCTGAGGGAGAAGATCTTGTTTTTGCACAGTTTGTGGACTCAAGCAACATGACAGACACGGTCGCCGCCTTGGCGGCTGCGAATGTTTCATCCCTCCTTTGTCGTGAAAAAATGATGGCAGACTTCAGTGAAAAATGGACGCAAGATGGGTTAGTGATGGATAAGTGGTTCATGATGCAAGGGACAAACCCGGAAAAAGACGCCCTTCAACACATTAAGTCCTGTATGTTGCATCCTGCTTTTAGTCTAAAAAATCCGAACCGAATTCGGGCCTTAATAGGGACGTTTTGTAACCAAAACCCCGTTCGATTTAATGAAAAAGACGGTTCTGGATATGCGTTTTTAGGGGATATATTGGTTCAGTTGAATCGTTTAAACCCGCAAGTGGCTTCCCGGTTGCTTGATCCTTTACTGACATTTAATCATCTTGATGCACCGCGTCAGGTTTTGGTGCATGCTCAGCTATTGCGCTTGGCTGCATTGGAGGATTTGGCCGATGATCTTTATGAAAAAGTAAATAAAGCCCTTGAGGTGTCGTTACTTCTTGCGAAAATGTAAAAAGAAAGCTATTTATTATACCGCCTTTTTCTTTGTTCTTTTTTAGGAAAGGGGCGGTAACAGCAAATTATATTTTAAAATAAGAGTGGCTTAAGCCTCGGAGCCGATACGATGGATACAAAAGAATATTATTTTTACATTGATATTTATTACACAGAATTGCAAAGACATTACTCCGGACACGCGGCCACCATTCGAGTGAACACAGAAGAAGGACCTAAAATTCAATTTCCAGCAACCTATCTTCGTCCTTATGTTACCCAAATCGGGATCCGCGGACGTTTTAAATTGGTTTTGGATGAGAGAAATGAAATCCTGTCTTTAGAACAAGTGAGCTGATCCGCGCCTTCCTCTTCTTTCCTGTTTTTGTGTTATACAAAAGCAATCTTGCTTGCACAATTTAATGCAACGTTAATGTTATTAAGTATTTAGAGGTATTTTTGCGTCTCGATGGCGCATTCACTTCTATACTTTTTTCGTTTACATTTGATATCAATGGAGTGAGCTATGACTGCGCGTGACCCAATTGTCCCTGTATTGCTTGAAAAAGTGTACCAATTGATTGCTGTAAAACTCAATAAAAAACAACAACCACTCGTAGACACATTAGCAAAGCGTATTTTAGGTCCTATTTCAGATGAAGATTTAGAAGAAAGAAACGAATCAGATCTGTATGGTGCGGTGATCAGCCTTTGGCATCATCTCAATGATTTAAAGCAAGATGAAACCTTTATTAAAGTGTTTAACCCAACCCTCAGTGGGAATGGATGGCAATCGACCCATACCATATTAGAAATCGTCACACCTGATTCTCCCTTCTTGGTTGATTCTGTACGTATGGTATTAAACCGACGTGATATCGGCACCCACCTTTTACTCAATGGTCCTCAAGAAGTATTAAAAGACGCACAAGGGCATGTCCTTGAAATCGGTGGAGAGAAAGGGAAAAGACAAGCTGTTTTTCATCTTGAAATTGACCGAATGTCGAACAAGAAAGAAATGAAGGCATTGGAAAAAGAATTAACCGATTCTTTGTATGATGTTTCTTTGGTGGTCAATGATTGGCGTCCGATGCAAGAGAAGTTGAAATCGATTATTTCCGGTTTGGAAAAAGAAGATGCATTGAATAAGGATCAAGAAGCGGAAGCCATTGCGTTTTTACAATGGATATCCACGGACAACTTTACCTTTATGGGGTACAAGTATTATGAATTTAATGCGATTGAAGGGGATCACGTCCTCATTCCCTCTTCTGAACCTGGGTTAGGACTCGCTAAAAAACTGGACTTAACGAAACCGGGTCTGAAATTATCGGATATGCCGGAGTCTGCTCGAACTGCCGCCCTTCGAAAAGAACGCCTCATTATCAATAAAAGCAGCACGAAGTCGAGAGTACATCGCCCTGCGTACATGGATTACATCGGGATAAAATGTTTTGATAAGAAAGGCCATGTAACAGGAGAGCATCGTTTTCAAGGATTGTATGCCTCTTCTGCATACAATCAATCCACATTCAATATCCCTGTATTGCGTAAAAAAGTGCAACGTATCCTCACTACAAGCGGATATTTCCCAGGATCGCATTCATGGAAGGAATTGGCGAACATCATTGAGAATTACCCTCGCGATGAATTGTTTCAAGCGACGGAAACGGAGATGCTCGACATTGGTATGGGGATTGTCCAATCGAAAGAAAGAGATACTTTGCGTGTTTTTGTACGTAAAGACCCTTTTGGCCGTTTTTTCTCTTGCATGGTGTACGTTTCCAGGGAGCGTTATAACACGGAATTCCGTCTTTCGACTCAGCGGATTTTGCAAAATTTCCTTTCTTCAGATCAAGACGTTGAATTTAACACCTTTTTTTCAGAAAGTGCATTAGCAAGAACGCATTACATTGTTCGAGTTAAAAACAATAACGTGGATGTGGATGTCAAAAAATTAGAGCAAAACTTGGCAGAGGCGGCGTCTTCTTGGGATGATCGTTTACAAAAAGCGGTAATTGCTAATTTTGGTGAAAACAAAGGCACACCGATTGCGAAACATTATTTTCGCGCTTTCTCACGCTCTTATACCGAGGTGATGTTACCCGGCTCTGCAGTGGCAGACATTGAACGTCTTGAAAATCTAAGTGAAGACAAAAAGCTGGATATGCTTTTTTACCGGACGCAAGAAGAGCCTGCGACATCACGGGCTGTGCGTTTAAAGTTGTTCCAGAAAGGGGAAGCGATTCATCTTTCTGACATCATGCCGATGTTAGAAAACTTGGGTTTGCGGGTGATTGGAGAGTCGCCTTATAAAGTCAAAACGGCCACCGGGGATCTTTATTGGATATTGGATTTTTCCATGCTCCATAATGTTAAAAATAATTTTGATTTATCCGAAGCAAGAGAACGCTTTCAAGATGCTTTTGCTGGTATTTGGTCGGGTCGATTGGAAAACGACGGTTTTAACCGTTTGGTTTTAAACGCAGGGTTAATTGGACGTGAAGTCACTATTTTACGCAGTTATGCCCGCTATATGAGACAAGTGGCCTTCCCATTTAGCCAAACCTACATTGAAGAAACATTAAATGGGCATCCTGATTTAGCGCAACTCTTGGTTGATTTGTTTAATAAACGCTTTTCACCTGGAAAAAACACGGAAAAAGCGCAAGCAGATATCATCACTAAAATTGAGCATGCGCTTGATTTAGTTGAAAGTTTGGATGATGACCGTATCATTCGTCGGTATATGCAAATGATATTGGCGACCCTTAGAACGAACTACTTTCAATGCAATCCAAAAACAGGCCTTTTTAAAGATTATTTATCTTTAAAATTAGAGCCGTCCAAAATTCCTGAAATTCCAAAACCCATTCCTGTTTATGAGATATTTGTGTATTCCCCAGATCTTGAAGGCGTTCACCTTCGAGGAGGGAAAGTTGCACGGGGCGGATTACGTTGGTCTGACCGACCTGAAGATTTCAGAACCGAAGTCTTGGGGCTTGTAAAAGCGCAACAGGTGAAAAACACGGTGATTGTGCCTGTTGGAGCCAAGGGCGGGTTTGTTTGTAAAAAACAACAATCCTTCACGGGGCGAGATGAAATCTTTGCCGAAGGGCAGCGTTGCTACCGTATTTTTATTCAGGCTTTACTCGACATCACGGATAACATCATTGAAGGCAAATTGACGCCACCTCTTAACGTGGTGCGTCATGATGACGATGATCCCTATTTGGTGGTTGCTGCAGACAAAGGAACGGCCACCTTTTCAGATTTGGCCAATTCGGTTTCTTTTGAATACAATTTTTGGCTTGGAGACGCGTTTGCCTCTGGGGGATCGAATGGATATGATCATAAAGCCATGGGGATCACGGCGAAAGGGGCTTGGGAGTCGGTTAAACGGCATTTTCGTGAAATTGATATTGATTGCCAAACCACAGATTTCACTTGTGTAGGGATAGGCGACATGGGAGGAGATGTGTTTGGTAATGGCATGTTGTTGTCTAAACACATTTGTCTTTTAGCGGCCTTTAACCATATGCATATCTTTATGGATCCTAAACCCGATCCTGCGACATCTTGGGTTGAGCGTGATCGCTTATTTCATTTACCGCGTTCAAGTTGGGAAGACTACAACGTTAAATTGATTTCAAAAGGCGGGGCCATTTATTCTCGTCGTGCAAAATCGATTGAATTGACCCCTGAAATTCAAAAAATGCTGGGGGTGCGTAAACAAAGCATGACCCCGAATGAACTCATTAAACAAATTTTTAAAATGAAAGCGGATTTGTTGTGGAATGGGGGGATAGGGACCTATGTCAAATCAGAGCTAGAAAACCATTCGGATGTTGGGGATCGTGCGAATGATGCGTTACGTGTGAATGGCAATGAGCTGGGCGCTAAAATTGTTGGAGAAGGCGGCAATTTAGGAATGACCCAGCTTGCAAGGATTGAGTATGCCTTGAAAGGTGGATACGTGAACACAGACTTTATTGATAACGTGGGCGGCGTGGATTGCTCTGACAATGAAGTTAACATTAAGATTCTATTGAACGGGCTGGTGGCCTCGGGAGATCTCACTTTCAAACAACGCAATGAATTGCTTGTTAAAATGGAAGAAGAGGTCGGTGAAATCGTGTTGGATGACGCTTACTGTCAAGGGGAAGCCATTTCGGTTACCTCAGAACTTCAAGCAAACTCCATAAAAGAGCAAATACGCTTTATTCATTATTTGGAAAAAGAAGGGAAACTAGACCGTCAATTAGAATATTTACCTGATGATGAAGCCTTGGCTGAGCGTCAATTGCGTGGGATAGGTTTAACGCGACCTGAAATTGCTGTGCTGGTGGCTTATGGGAAAATGCTTCTTAAAGAGCAACTGGTCATTGAGAAAATAACCCAAGATGTGCATTTCGGGAAAATGCTTCCTGCCTATTTCCCCAAGGAGTTACACTGTCACTATTTAAGTGCAATGGAGAAACACCCGCTACGAAGTGAAATCATCGCGACGACACTGGCCAATGAAATGTCCAATGACATGGGCTTTAATTTTGTAACACGTTTGCAAGAAGAAACGGGAGCCTGTGTCGGAGACATTGCAAGTGCTTATGCGATTGCACGTAATGTGTTTGAATTTGATAAAGTCTTTAAAGAAATCCGTCAATTGGACAATTGTATTTCTACAAAAGCCCAATACGGGATGATGTTTGTTTGTCGTCGCATGCTGCGCAGGATCTCTCGCTGGATTTTACGCAATCCGATGAAAGAAAAAGGGATTGAAGAGCAGGTTGTTTTCTATAAACGCGCAGTGAAAAACCTGGAAGACAATTTGAAACGTTACCTTGTTCCTGCTGAAATTGCAGAGCATGAACGAGAAGCCAACGCCTTCATTGCTGAAGGTATTCCTAAGGCCTTGGCTGAGAAAATATCGCGCTTGAGCAGTGTCTCTGCAGGCCTTGATCTTGCTCAAATTACGGAACAAATGAATTGGCCTTATGAGACTGTGGCTCGTTTGTATTTTGTATTGGGTGATACCTTGTCATTGCATTGGTTTCTTGATCAAATCAACAATCAAAGCGTTGAGAATTATTGGCAAGCATTGGCTCGTTCTTCCTTTAGAGAAGAGCTTGATTGGCAACAACGCTCTCTTACTTCGCAAATTCTCGAGGGGATGAGCAAAGGAGAAACAGCAGAGGCGGGTCTAGAAGCTTGGCTTGCTCTTCATGCGGTCAGTTTGGCAAGATGGGAAAGCATCGTGTCTGAATTTAAAGTGGGAACATCTCACGAATTTGCGAAATTTGCAGTGGCTTTACGTGAACTCACTTTATTAAATTTAAACTAAAGCATTGAAATATTGATACTATGGCCCCGTTAATTCGGGGCTTTTTTTATGGAGAATACCAGATGTATCGTCTTGCCAGAACCGCATTTTTCCAATTAGATCCAGAGCATGCTCATGATGTCGCGATTCAAAATTTTTCCCGTATCACAGGAACCCCTCTTGCATGTATATATCGTCAACGTCTTCCTCCTCGTCCTGTACAAGTGATGGGCTTGCATTTTAAAAATCCAGTGGGTTTGGCAGCGGGTTTGGATAAAAATGCACAATGTCTTGATGTTCTTGGCGGAATGGGATTTGGGCATGTGGAAGTGGGGACGGTCACGCCACTTGCGCAAGATGGAAATGAAAAACCGCGTGTTTTTCGATTGTTGCAAGCGGAAGGCCTTATCAATCGCATGGGGTTTAATAATCAAGGCGTGGATGTTTTAGTTGAAAACGTGAAAAAATCTAAATACGAAGGGATTATCGGCATTAATATAGGGAAGAATAAACAAACCCCCATAGAATACGGGAAGGATGATTATTTGATTTGTATGGACAAAGTCTATGATCATGCGGGTTATATCGCGTTGAATATTTCTTCACCAAACACCCCAGATCTGCGCTCCTTGCAATACGGAGAAGCCCTTGATGATCTTTTATCCTCTTTAAAACAGCGTCAAAAAGAATTGGCTTCAGTAAGAGGCAAATACGTGCCTTTGGCGCTGAAGATTGCGCCCGATATGTCCGAAGAAGAGCTGGTTCAAATCTCAGATGCATTGGTGCGTCATAAGATGGATGGCGTGATTGCGACCAATACCACACTGGATCGCACGCTGGTGGACGGAATGCCTTATGCGCATGAAATCGGTGGTTTAAGTGGTCGTCCCTTACAAAATAAAAGCACTGAGGTGATTGCTCTTTTACATAAAGAACTAAAAGGTGCGATGCCTATTATTGGTGTGGGTGGGATTGACTCGGTGATGGCTGCAAAAGAAAAAATACAGGCGGGTGCAAAATTAATACAACTGTACACGGGCTTTATTTATCACGGTCCAGGCTTATTGAAAAAAATTGTGCGTAACATTTAAATAAAATTTTCCCGTTTTTAGGACTCTGGAAACGGGTTTTTTCTTTTGATTCATTCATCGCTTATTGAAATTAAGTGAAATCGGTTTTGCTTTTTTCTCTGATAGAAACCAGGGCAATGTCAGTTTACTGGACAAAATTCGTGGGTTTGCATGAATAACTAGGCAGTTTGTCTTGTAACCTCGAAATGCCTCTTTTCTGTTTCAATCTTTTATTTTAAAAAAATCCGGGAAAATACGGAACAGAAGAGGGCGGTGGGCTTTGGGGCTGCTTTTTCGATTGAAAGGCAAAAAAACCTTTAAATGTTGCCGCTGTGTGAATGTGTGGAGTTAGAAATAGAATTTTAAAATAATTAATTTAATATTTCTGATTTAATAAATGCATTCATGTGTATTTTGTTGCTTATATTCATGGGTCTATTAAGTGTTCTTTTTTTTTAGAAGAAAAATTATCTTAAGCTATTGGTTGTAAAGAATTTAAACTTATTATTTTAATCATTGAATTAGTGCTGGAAATTATATTATTACTAAGGATAATGGGATTGGAGTTTATTTCCTTACACTAAATAGAGTTATGTTATGTTTAAATTTAATAAAGTAACCGCTTGTATTTTATTTTCCGGTGTTATTGCAGGCGCACCTGCTATTGCAGTTGAATCGGCAGCTGCAACGTCTTCTACGACAGTAACATCCCCTAAAACCGCACCTTCGTTGCATGTTGAAATCAATGCCTTCGTAAATGATTATCAAATGGCGTTGATGGAGATTCAGAAAAAAGCGCAACGTGCAGAAACTGCGTATCCTGGGTTTGCTGATTTAGCAGTGCATGATGCTGCTGAAGTTTATAGTACGCCAGGAACACGTGTTAAATTCACAGACGGCACGCGTCACGGTGTGTTCAGTAATAAATGGTATATCCAAGGGGATTTACCTGATTTTGATGTCTCCAATGGGGCTTGGGAGTTGATTTCCCGCACGGATGCTAATGGTAACTACTTGTCTGAAGCAGAGAGCACGGGGCATTGGAATCCGGCGATTGCTTATGTGGGTGGAACAAAAGTAAAACACGCTATTGACAGTGTGCTTTATCTTTTTGAAGCGAGAAGCTGGGTTCAAGGTGAAGAGCCAATCTTGCTCGCGGCGGGTGAGCCTGAGTGGAAATCAACGTGGAAACAAATTGACACTTTGTCTGATGAGGTTGTGACGCCTCCGGTTGTGCCAGTACCGCCACCGGTGATCCCTGTGCCGCCACCAGTGATCCCTGTACCGCCACCAGAGCCTGTTTTACCAGAAAATCCTGATGTTACTCCAACGCCTCCAGATGTCATCCCAACACCTCCAGATGTCATCCCAACGCCTCCGGATTCAGGAGAAGGTGACTTACCTGAGGATTCTTATGCATTTTTGAATGAGATGACAGAAGAAAACTGGGAATGGTTCTTCCCTCTGCGTTCAGGTAAATACAATGAGCAAGGAGATGTTCGTAATAGGGCGCCTATTGCAAATCCAGATGGCTCAACCGATGTTTTCACTTTAACTGCATTTAAAGCGGCCGTGGTGGAATACAACCTTTGGGCAAAAGCAAATGGCTATAAAACCTTCTTAAATGAAGGAACAAAATCTCAACAAGCAACTGAATTTACGGCATTTTGGTCTAAATCGGCGAGAGAAACATCGGGAACCTGGGCGAATGCACCTGCGCCTTGGATTGTGAGCGACAAAGATGCAGGAACCGTTTGGAAAGGCGCCTTGTATTGGACAGAAGAAAACGGTTATTCCACAGATGTGAATGGAATGAGCCCTGCGATTAATTATGTCGATGCAGGATCGGCATTTAAACCTGAGCCGGGTCGCTCTTACCATGGTCGCGGTATTATTCAGCTTTCTTGGAATTACAACTACGGTGCGTTTTCTCGTTGGTTGTTTGACAATGGCATGATGAAAGATGTGATCACTGAGCCTGATACCTTGTTAAAACGTCCAGATTACGTTGCAAATAACGGCAAACTGTCCATGATCTCTGCTATTTGGTTCTGGATGACACCACAAGAGGCGAAACCTTCTTCGCATGATGTAATTTACGGGGATGTGACGAACGTTTCACGAGCTGGTTCAGAGCAAGGGTTACCACCCCGTAATGACGGTGGCGAGATCTCTGTTTTGAAAGGTGAAACACAAGATCAATCCGTGATGGCGTACCGTATCGGGACTGTTATCAACATTGTTAATGGCGGTTTAGAATGTAATAATGCCTCTTCTTGGCACACAGGTCCCATGCAGCGTGTTTCTTATTACAATGCATTCGCGATGCACATTAATGCGACAATCAATGGCGTCAATGTTCCGGTCATTGATGCTGCAACCAATGTATGGACAAGCAACGTGACGCCTGAAAGTCATGATAATTTGAAAACAGCCACCTGTTATGCTCAGAAGAGCTATTACACTTGGTAAGATTTTAATTCTCTCTTTTTAGGGACGTTTTAGGATCAATGAAACATAAAATCCCAGCGACGCTGGGATTTTATGTATGAGAGACCTTAAATCACGCTTTGGAGATCTGTGGGGCTTTTTTTCATACCCATGGGCCTGGAAGCGCTCTAGGTGTTGGCGAGGCTCACTGCTCCTTAATGACAGAGTTAGGGTATTTAATCGCTTGGTGCAGGGGCGTATCTTTATATAGATCGTTCTTCATTAGAATAATGGGTTATACCCGTCGCCTTTGAAACTGCGTGAGTGTTGGCCGCTCTCGCTTAGGCCAATCACAGAGTCGGTCTATGCTCATGGCCTTCACGCATTTGCCGCCGACAAGCATTTTCAAGTGTCTTGGGTATATCAAAAATTTCAGCCTTGTTCTTTGTGATTTTTAAAGCTTGAAGTCTAATGTCGGCTTAACGAGTGACTGGAATGGGGGGTAATTTGTCTTTTTAAAATATTTTATTCATTTTTCTGTGTCTTTTTTATGTTTGTCCTGTCTTGTATTCAAGGAGGTATGAGTCATTTAGAAAAAAGGCCAGTCTATGTTCGCCGATTTTGAAGCGTTTTGGGTGTTGAGTGTGGGCCTTCTATCCCATCACATCTTGGAACCTAGACTGATAAGTGGCTTAAATGAATGCTTTAAGAGGTTCACTCGTTTTTCGACGGCATACTTGCTCAAGTTTCTTTCTTATGAAAGTCAATATTCATCCATATCGTTGCGTTTTTTAGGCAAGGTGAGCAATTCAATATTCGATTTTTTTAAGAGACTGTTTGTGTTTTTACATAAAAAATGAATATTTTTCTTCTCGTAAAAGACGTTCCTTTTTTTAAAGGAAAAGGAAAAGGAAAAGGAAAAGGAAAAGGAAAAGGAAAAGGAAAAGGGACGCTTTAAAACGTAGGCATGTTTTCATTTGAAACGAGGCCTTCGTTTAATGAAACCAGAATAGAGTGGTCACCTTTATACCCAAAGTAATTGAAGATGCGTGTAGGCGGCAAGTGAACGAAGCCCCTGAGCATAGAGGTACTATGTGATTGGGCTGAGAGAGTGCCGCCAACAACCACGCAACTTCAAAGGCGAC
>CAMRDW010000038.1 GCA_947041315.1 uncultured Enterovibrio sp. | reverse complement strand
CTGCTTTTGTAGATCTATACAAATACCTTCGTATATTTTTATGCTGTATGGATATTAGAGCTTAGGTTCACGATAGAATTCTTTGAATCGATTGAGAATCGAATCACGGACTGAATATACGGTTTTACGAGAGAGAGAAAATTCATTCGCGAATGACGTTATTGCCCATGGACTTGGAAAACGGCGCTTTTTAGTAGAAAATCGAATTTGTTTGAGGAGGCTAGTTTTGTTTGAAACAGCATAAAAAGGCTCTTGTTGGTATCGTCATTGTTTTCGTGAACAATAACTCAAAAAAACCAGTCTGATCCCTCAGACTTTCATTGTCAATTTTTCACCCCTATTTGATGGGTTCCAAAATATTTGTATTGGCAAGAGGATCTTCTTCGTACCCGTTGATGATCTCAAGTGATTAAACATTTTGTCCTGCAACAAAACCTGAGCTCCAGGCCCATTGGAAATTGTACCCACCAAGCCTGCCTGCAACGTCCATGACCTCTCCGATAAAATAAAGACCTGAAACGTTTTTTGCTTCCATTGTTTTTGATGATAATTCGTCTGTATCCACTCCACCGAGCGTCACTTCAGCAGTGCGGTATCCTTCTGTTCCATTGGGGGCAATTTTCCAGTAGTGAAAGTAATCATCCAGAAAATCCAGCTCTTTTGTGCTGAGGTGCTTTATCGGTTTGTCGTCGATTTTTCCGAAAACCATTAATGTTTCAATGAGGCGTTTGGGTAAAAGGCGGGACAAGCTGTTTTTTAAGCTTTGAGCGGGATGTTTTTCGCGCATTTCATTTAAGAAATCTTTCAAATTTAAATCGGGTAATAAATTGATTGTGATGGATTCTCCGGGAGTCCAATAATTGCTGGCCTGAAGGACGACAGGACCGGATAAGCCGCGATGTGTGAATAACATATTTTCTTTAAAAAAAACGCCGTTCTGTGTGGTTATAGATACCGGGATAGCAATGCCTGATAATTCACTGAGTAAGGATTTATCTTTTTCATGTAATGTAAAGGGAACGAGGCCTGCAGAGGTTGGAATACGCTCTAAATTGAATTGATCTGCAATATGATACCCAAATGGCGTTGCACCCAGTTTTGGCATCGAAAGGCCCCCTGTTGCGATGACCAAAGAAGAGCAAAAAATCTTTTGCTCTGGTAGTGTTATTTTAAAGCCATTCGTTGTTTTTTCGATTTGTTTTATTTCTACATTGTAAGAAAATTCGATGTTAGGGTTAGAGCATTCTTTTAAAAGCATATCGACAATGTCTTTTGCAGAATGAATGCAAAACAGCTGCCCATGGCTGCGCTCTTCCCATTCAATTGAGTATTCGCTAATAAGGGAAAAAAAATCCCATTGGCTATATTGCGCAAGTGCGGATTTAACAAAATGAGGGTTTCGGCAAATGTAATTTACAGCTGAAATTTCTTGATTTGAAAAATTACAACGCCCTCCGCCTGAGATCAGGATTTTTCTGCCTGGTTTTTTACCTTTATCGAGAAGCAATATCTTGCGACCTCGTTTTCCTGCTTGAGAGGCGCACATTAAACCCGCCGCTCCTGCGCCGATAATTACAACATCAACTTCTTTCATACCCACAACTCTTTTTGCATCAAAAGCAGTACTAAAATAAGGTCTGCATTGTAGCGTTCCTGATTTTTTGTCGCTAGTTTTGTATTTTTTAGTTTTTGTTGATGTCTTGTGCTGGCTCGTTATTTAAGGTGGTATCTTCTTGGGGTGGTGGCTCACTATCGAAGTCGATGGTGCGTGTTGGGAATGCAAAGTCGGCATCTTCGCCATGAACGATCGCGATGACTTTTAGCATGACATCTTGTTTTACGTCGTTATATTTTGACCAGTTGACTGTTTTTGTGAAAGTGTAGATAAAAAAGTTTAAAGAAGAGCTCGCAACACTATCAAAATTGACCATTAAGCTTGAGCGTTGATCAATTTCAGGATGATTTTCGAGCATGTATTTAACCTTACTGACAATAATGTCAATCTTTTCAGCGTCTTTATAGCGAAGACCGAAGGTTTCAAATATGCGCCGATGGCGCATACGGGAGGGATTTTCTACCACAATGCTGCTAAATACAGAGTTAGGTACATACAATGGGCTGCTATCAAATTTTCGGATCATGGTCATCCGAAGACCTATGCGTTCAACGGTACCTTGAATGCTTCTGTCAGGTGAGCTAATCCAATCTCCCACACTAAACGGGCGGTCAAAATAAATCATCAGCCCACCAAAAAAATTAGAAAGTAAGTCTTTTGCGGCTAAACCAATGATTAAACCACCGACCCCTCCAACGGTTAGCACCCCGGTTAAACTGATCCCAAATTCATGTAAAGCAAAAAGGGTGCCTATAAACGCGAGTAATAAGCGCAATACATGTCCAATAGCAGAAACGGTGGTTTGGTCGTGTTTTGTTGATTCCATCAAGCATGCTTCTGTGCCATTGACTAAGCGAAATAGGATCCACAAAAAAATAATGAAAAAGAGAATACGAAGAGAAATTGTAAACCAATCATTATCCAGTGTTTCAGTAGCTTTAAGAATGCTGTCGATAATATAAAGTGAGGGGCCTAATAGAAGTAAGGTGTTTATAGGGGATTTTATGGACTCGAGAAAAATGGAATCCCATGTAAGGTGTGTTTTTTCGGAAATTGAAAATAAACGATTAAAGATAAGATGCCAAAAAAACCAAATAGTGGCTGTTCCTACCAATAGAAAAGCAATGTGCTCAGCCCAAATTAAGCTTAAACCTTTACTGCTTTGATGCCACCAGATTAAAAAAGTCTCCATTTCTTGCCCTTGTATGCGCCAACAGATTGATATGGTGAAAAATCAGCGCAGACAAAAGTCTGCGCTGATTCAAAAAGAATGGGATTTAAAGCTAAAGACCAGCGAAGGCAACAAAAAATAAAGAACAAACCAAACTCAACACAAGAACGGTTGAAAGGATGAATAAATGCCTTACTTTATTACATTTTGCAATAAATGCTTCGTCATGGTGATGGCGGTATTCTTGACTTCGAATGTAGTGATAAAGTCTCTTTTGACGGTGAATATCTGTTTGAGAAAAGAAGAAATTATTACCGCGATTGACCTGCTGATAGAGCAAAGGGTTGGCTTCTCGCATCATGACAAGCAACACACGAAGTGAGCTTGAATAACGGATGATATTGATTAAGGTAACAAAGAAAATCGCAATAATTAATGCGTCTCCACTCATAGGTTATGATCTCCCGTTGAAAGCGACAGAACTCGGGGCTAAAGCGCGTCATTTGTGCTTCGAGCCAGAAATGAGTCTTTAATAGAAGCGGGCATTTTTGAGGTGATGTAAGTTAAACTCTTATTGATGAAAACCAGAGCCCCACCTTTAAACCCTTTTCCTTTACATTTAGCGTACTTTTTAAGTATAGATTTGATGAAAAAAACCCCAAAAAAATCTCTGTATTAAGAAACGGAGAATTTAGATCTATAAAAAAAGTGAAGCAGAAAGAGAAAAAATTTATCTTATACCCAAAATAATTGAAGATGCGTATAGGCGGAAAGCGAGTGAAGCCCTTGAGTGTAGATCTACTCTGTGATTGAGCTGAACGAGCATAGCCAACATCCACGCAGTTTCAAAGGCGACGGGTATAATCACGGTGTCTTCTATTTTTGCGTTGAACTAAGCCTATGTTAAGGCGCTGAGATTGCGTTTTTTATTTATAGGAAAAGATAAATTTAGATTCACTTTAAGCTTTATGAGATATTTTTTAATGAAAAGTCGATAGTTCTTTTTTATCAATAACTTTCCTTATATCCCATCCCTTTTGAAGCTGAAAAGCCATTGTTGCAATCTAAATTTCCTGCTATCCCAAAACCTGATCACATAAGTCATCTGTGTTTAGCTGCTTTTCTTCCTTGCTATCTATCTGGATCTTAAAATATTTAATGAGATGCTCTCCTCCCTCCCTGCTGTGTCATCAAAAATGCGCCAAAAATCTGAATTCGAAGCTTGATCTCTTGCTCTGCCAGTATTTAAAAAAGCATTTTTCTGGCCGAAAAATGATGACAACGATACAAAAGCTCTCACGAAAAGAAATCAAATATAGGGCTATTTGGCATTTTCACGTTAAACCCGTTCCCAAATAAGATGAACAAACCTTTTTGTAAACAAGAAGGTATTCACTGCGTGGATCTATTTGGCTTGTTTAGTATGTTTTAAAATTATTAGGCGAATATGGCTTTGTGCTTCCAAAAGAAAAACCTCTTTGAAGACGCGATCACTCGGACATTTGAAAAAAGGTAAAGAATGGATTAACAGAGCTTACTTCAAGACGATAGTGCTCAATTTTTAATGAGAGTGTTAGGGTTTTGTCCGATATCGAAAAATACCCAGAAAGGTTGTAAGTCGCCCGAAAACGAAGCCTTTGGATAAATAATTTAACTGCGAGGCCTGGTTTTGATAAAACGAGGATCTCCTTTGCCAATCGAGGTATTCGAATAGTTTGGCTTTGGATTGTGTGAAGAGAAAGCGAGATCAACGCCTGATGAATGCTTAAGATTGAATGAAAAAGTAACAATGCTCTCTGTGGTTTTGAAGACAATAGAAAAGGTAAAAAGCAGGTTAAACCTGCAGACTGACATTCGAAAAATACTCATGCTTATACAAGCTATTTGAAATTGCGCGCCTGCGCTAAGTGAGAGAGCTGAGTATAGATCTACTCAGTGATTGGGGTGAATGGAATGAATCAGTTTGTTCTTCAAATCAAATCTGACACCCTGAAAAACGGGAGAGCGGTAAATATGGGTATAGGGTAAATTTTCAAAGAGGATGCGAGTAACCGTTTTTTTTATGATTGGAATTCATGGTTTTCTCCAGTAAATTTGCGCATTAAATAGCAATGAACTTGAGTATTTTATGGTATACCTTTCTTTTGTGACTTTACTGTGGGCCTTTTCATTTAGCTTGATTGGGGTTTATCTTGCAGGAGATGTTGATGCATGGTTTTCTGTGGTAATTCGTGCTGCATTGGCGGCACTTGTTTTTCTTCCATTCCTTCGTTTAAAAGATCTTTCCAAAAAACTAATATTGAAAATCATGGCAATAGGTGGGATTCAATTAGGTTTGATGTATTGCTTTTATTATCACTCTTTTCTTTTCTTGTCTGTTCCTGAGGTTTTGCTTTTTACTGTTTTTACTCCCCTTTACGTGACATTAACTTACGACTTAATGAATAAACGTTTTTCTCCTTGGTATTTAATGACTGCGGCTCTGGCTGTTTTTGGCGCGGTTGTGATCCAATTGAGTTCAGTTAATCCGCATTTTATGCTTGGCTTTTTTATCGTTCAAGGGGCAAATCTTTGCTTTGCTATTGGGCAGGTGAGCTACAAAGTCGTGATGGAAAAAGAAGGGAGCAAGGTCCCACAAAAAACGGTTTTCGCACTTTTTTATGTTGGGGCATTTCTAATAACGCTTCCTGGCTTTTTCTTGTTTGGAGACAGTGAAAAATTACCCACAACGGATCTTCAATGGGGGATTTTACTTTACTTAGGTTTGATTGCTTCAGGGCTGGGCTATTTCTTTTGGAATAAGGGCGCGACACTCGTGAATGCTGGTGCGTTGGCTGTGATGAATAACATGCTGATCCCGGCGGGTATTTTAGTAAATGTTTTAATTTGGAATCGTGATGCTGATTTGTTGACGCTTTCTATGGGAGGGATTCTCATCCTTATTTCTTTATGGGTGAATGAAGTTTGGGTAAAAGACAAGATTGCAGCGCAGCTAAAAGCATTGGCATAGAAAATGAAGTCTGTAGTTAAAATTAATTTAAAGTTTAAGTATTGCTTGATAGAGCACATAAAATTATTAGGGAATGATGCTGCGTTTGATGGGGTTTTGTAAAGAAATGAGGGTTTCAGTTGATTGAACTTCTTTTATGGCTTGAAGTTTATTGATAAGAACATCTTGGAGTTCATCAATTGAATGGCACATCAATTTGACAAAAATATTATAAGCGCCCGTTGTGTAATAGGCTTCAACAACTTCGTTTATTTGTTGAAGCTTTTTTAATGCGCAATCATAGTCTCTTGCGGCATAAAGATTTATGCCAATAAAACAACACACATCGTAACCCAACACTTTGGTGTTGACCACAATTTCTGTTCCGATGATAACGCCTGCGCTTTTCATTTTTTCAACTCTAACATGAATTGTCGCAGGGCTGACTGAAAAACGTTTTCCCATTTCGGCATAAGGTGTTTTTGCATTGCTCATCAAAATACGCAGAATTTGACGGTCTAAATTATCTAATTTTGCAATTTCAATCATTTCGTTCTCGATACAACGTTTTTTTAATGGAGGCGTGCATTTTCTAATCAAGCTGATTTTTTGTCTATCTCGCTTATTTTAGCGTGATAGAGCGACGTCATTTAACCTGATGCTTACTTCGCTTTCTATTTCTTCTAACTCATTTTAAGTTTGAAGGTATACTCGCACAATTTTTAAATGGAGAAATTCGGTGCAAATTGCTTTGAGCTGTGAAGCGCTAGAGCTTGATCCTGTCATGAATGATATCGCATTACGATGGGGCCTGACACACGATGATAACGCTATTTTTGTCTTGGTGCTGACAGAATCACGTCTTGAATTAAGAAAGCGCGATGAACCCAAATTAGGGCCTATTTTTGTTGATTTTGTCGGTGGTGCTGTTGGGCATCGCCGTAAATTTGGTGGTGGAAAAAATCAATCTATTTCTAAAGCCGTTGGTCTTAAAAATGGGGTTCTTCCTACGGTGCTTGATGCAACAGCTGGTTTAGGACGTGATGCATTTGTTTTGGCTTCACTCGGGTGCAAGGTGCAACTGCTTGAACGTCATCCCGTGGTTGCCGCTTTGCTAGAAAATGGTCTCGAACGGGCAGGAGAGGATGTAGAGATTGGCCCTTGGGTTCGAGATCGTATGTCCATGCTTCATGTTTCAGGGCATGATATGTTGAGTAAATTAAATGAGATACCTCCTCCTGATGTTGTATATCTTGACCCTATGTACCCACACAAAAAAAAATCTGCCTTAGTAAAAAAAGAAATGCGTGTTTTTCAATCCCTTGTCGGGGCTGATTTAGATGCGGATACTTTGTTTGAACCCGCTTATGCTTTGGCGATTAAACGCGTTGTTGTGAAACGGCCTGATTATGCAGCATTTTTGGCAGGGAAAAAGCCCTCTACTCAAATAGCAACGAAAAAAAATCGTTTTGATGTGTATGTTAAAGCTGGAATGAATGTGAAATAAAAAAACGCCTCAATGAAAGAGGCGTAATATTTAGAGTGTCAAATCAATCTACGGATTTAATCAGTATTGCGGTAACGAGAGCTGTAACTACCGATACCAATAGACATGAAACAATTATCCAGGGCAGTACGTCCATAAGGGAAAACTCTTTATCTGCTGATACCCGCCGTTTTTGAAGATGCAGGGTTGTTGGCTGCGTTCTCAAAGCTCAATCACACAGTGCACCTATGCTCATTAGCTTTTCCTCTTGCCGCTTCACTGCATTCTAAAATATCGTGGGTATATAATGATTTTAATCAATATTTTTGCTCTTCATATTTGATAATATAAATTGTTTTTCTTCAACGAAGTAGACACATCTATTTACAATTGCTCATCAATTGAAACGATTTTTTCTGTTTATTGTTTTTTATCTGTGCAAATAAAAAAAACGCCATAAGGCGTTTCTTTTTGGGGACTTCACATACGTCATGCTTTATGTGGAAGGGCGAGCTTTAAAGCCTCACGAGAAATATCATTGGCTGCAATGGGATCGTTTAGCTTTTCAAGGGTATTGACCAGTCGTGCATAATCTGTAACATCAGGTCGAATTTTGAGTGCTTTTTCAAAGTGCTCGCGAGCTTGACCCCACTTTTGTTCTCTAAAATAAAGTTGTCCAAGAGCACTGTGAGTGACTGAATTATCTTGATTGTGTCGAAGAAGATCTTGAAGCTTAACAATGGCGGAATGATAATCATGAAGTGATAATTCAGGCATTAAGCAAATAAGAGACTCATCGGGATGCTTGTTTAAATTTTCTCGTAAAACCGTGTAAGCTTCAGCGTCTGCTTTACGAGCAATTAATTGTTTAACGAGGCATGCAATTAATTGTGTTTCTTGGCGTGCGGCGCGTGACAAATTACTCCAGTGAGCGAGTAGCCCTTCTTTTCCTTTTTGGACCGCAATGTATTTCATTACGCCGCATTCTGCTGTGATTTCAAGTGTATTAATCTCTGACTTAGAAATACTCTTTATGCGCTTAAGGGCGGGGAGCAGTCGTAAAATCGATTGCCAGTCTTCCAGTTTTTGATAGGTGTTTTTAAGAAGATCAAGCAAAATTTCATTGTGTGGGTTTTCTTCTAAAATACCTTGCAAACTTGCAAGTGCTTCTTCGTATTGACCTTGTCGATATTGTAATTTTGCTCGTGTAAGGGTTATTACAAGAGTGTCATGTCCAAAATCAGCGGCGCGTTGTAAATAATTATCTCTGTTTTCGATGTCATTTCTGTTTTGTGCAGCTTCTGCTGCTGCTAAATAGTTAAGCAGAGGTGTGCCACTGTGTTTTGCACCTTTTAACAGTTGCTTTTCTGCTTGTTTCCAATCGCCTTCAATGAGTTTTAAAAGACCTTTATTGGTTAGGGCGCGGGCACGTTGATTATTTCGAATTGAAAACCAGCCACGAGTTGAACTTGAGACATTAAATAGGCTTCGAACAAGAAACTCGAGTAAGAACAAGAAAGCAAATATCAGTAAAATACCAATAATCAGCGTGATAAGGCTCATTTCAATGGTTTGATTTGCGGCTGATATAAGAACGTAGCCTTGGTTTCCTGCGATTTCAGGGCCGAGTATGATCCCCGCAATGAGTGCGATGACCAGAAAGAGAGCTTTTATCATTGAAGGGGCTCCTCTGTAGGCTGTTGGGCAAGATCACGCTGTAAGCGTGTAGCCAATAAATCGGAGATCCTTTCTTGGCTTATGAACGCTGCAGGGTAAGTAACTTCTATTGTTTGTTGTTCTAAGGAGTTGAGCGCTTGAAGGAAGCCAATTGTGCTTTGAGCGTTTTGATCGAAAAAGCGCAGAGTCCATTCTTTAGCTGTCTCTAAGGAGGATTGATAAAGGGCTGTATTTTCTCGGTAAGCGGCTGTAATAGATTGATTTAATTTAGCAGTTAGATTTTCTTTTAAATAAAAGGTTTGGGCTGGGGTTAGCAATGGAACCACGCTGCCTTCTCGTTTTCTATAAGTGATGAATTGACTGATAAAATCATTAAAGGAGGCTTTGAGATTGTTTTGCCAGTCGATTACATCTTGAGAAACGATATCAGGTTTTTCTTCCAATGCTTCAGGTAGAAAAGCATTTGCTAATGGGAGGTTATCTATTTCTTTTTGTAAGCTATTAAGACGGAGTACGATGCCGTCAAGATCAACGCGTTTAATTGATTTAAGTTGTTGTATATCTTCTGCAATCGCTTGTCGAATGGGGCTTAACGAAGGATCATTTAGGTTCGCTAAACGCTGATCGGCCGTTTCCATTAAGGTGGTTGCTGTGAGAATATCTCTCATAACCCAGAGTTGACGTCCTGCGAGATTTACGAGGTAGTCTGCTTCGGCAATCCGCCAATCGTTTGGACGTCGACCTTGACGTTGATGCAAGGCTGCTTGAAGGCTTTTTATGCTGTTATTTTGCTGTTCAATTAAGACGTGGTTATTTTGTTCATTTCTTTGTATTTTTGCTTGAAAATCTTCCGTATTTTTAGCTTGTGAAGATTCTAGGGTACTGATGGTTGACGTTAATTTCGCTAATTCGTTATTGTATTTTATCAGCTGTTTATTCGCACAATAGTACATTGCTATGCTGGATGATATCGCTAATGAGATGGCGATAAGAGAAAGAGCAAGACTTCCTTTTCCCCCTTTTTTTTCTTTTTTCTTTTGGGCTTTTTTAGTCTCTATATTGATATTTTCATTTTCAGAAGGCGCGGGATTGGCCCCTGTATTTTTCTCATTCGAAGGCTCTTGAGTCGCATTTTGTGTTTGCGATTCACTTTCTGGAGGGGATGCTGGCGTTTTTTTCTCTTTGCCCGATGTTTTATTTTGGTCTGTCATCCGATTGTCCCGATTTATGCATCTTTTGTAATGCGTGAAAGAGCGTATGGTTTGATGCACTGTTTACACAGCTTATCTTATTAAAATTAAGACTAATTGCTTGATTATAAATTCGTTTGCTTGGCACTAGTATATGGCAGTCTTTTAGCCATTGCAGATCCTTGCTGGGGATTGTTTGGCATAACAAAGAAAGCTGTTCTCCACTTGTAATGATCAGTGTATTGACATCATTGTTTTGCCATTGTTTCACCAACGAAGGCAGTAATTTATATTCCCAATGGCGTTGGTATGTTTCTAGATAACGTATTTTTGAGCCTTTTTCTGCCATTGTATCGCCAAATAACGTGCGTCCATTGTTGCCTCGTAAAATAATTATGTGAAGATTTTTTGGATTGGAAAATAGCCTCATAGCAAGCAGGCCTTCACTGTCTTCTTTTGCTGGTATGCTTGCTTTAATTCCACAGAGGTTTTCCCAGGCTTGTGCCGTTTTTTGTCCAACGGCGACATACTTGAGATTTTTTGGCCAAGGGGAATTTTGTATTTGCATTTGTGTGCTTGTGTATTCGATTGCACGAGGGCTGACAGCGAGCACCACGCTGTTTCTGGGCTGTTTATTCAATAGACTGGATATGAATGGGAGATCCTTGCCTTCACTAAATGACAATAAGGGTGCGGCGAGCGCTTTTATCTCGGCTTGGTGAAGGCGATTCACCAGCTCATAACACGAGGGGGCGGGTCGTATTATCAAAGTGGTCATTGTGAAAGCAAATAGACTTTCTGAAGAATTTTATCTGCACCCTTATCGAGCAGTTGTTGAGCCAGTTTTTTACCCATTTCTTCGGCTTCTTCTCGTTTGCCTGTGATTTGTCCGTGGATGATTTTTGTTCCATCAGGCTCTCCCACGAGCCCACGAAGAGACAGAGTCTCTCCATTCAATTCTGCATAGCTTCCAATGGGCACCTGGCAACCGCCTTGTAAATGCTGGTTCATGGCTCGTTCGCATAAGACACGATAGGTGGTTTCGGCGTCACTTAGGGGGAGGAGTAAGGCTCGAACACGTTCATCATCGAGCCTGCATTCAATTCCAACTGCGCCTTGACCTACTGCAGGTAAAATTTCTTCAGGCTCTATTTCTGTTTGAATACGCTTTTGGAGACCGAGACGTTTTAGTCCAGCGGCAGCAAGAAGGATGGCGTCATATTCTCCATTATCGAGCTTAGCGAGGCGGGTCCCCAAGTTCCCCCTTAAATCTTTGACATTGAGATCTGGACGCATGGCGCGAAGTTGACACTGACGACGAAGACTTGATGTTCCAACAATGGCTCCTTGAGGGAGATCTTGGATGTTATTGTACAGATGAGATACAAAGGCATCTCGAGGATCTTCGCGCTTACAAATAGTGACAAGTCCAAGGCCTTCAGGAAAATCGACGGTGACATCTTTCATGGAATGAACAGCAATGTCAGCACGATTTTCAATTAAAGCTTGTTCTAATTCTTTAACGAAAAGTCCTTTGCCTCCCACTTTAGAAAGTGGCGTGTCTAAAATAATGTCGCCCTTCGTCACCATGGGAACCAGCTCAACCAAGAGATCAGGATGCGCTTTTTGTAGTTCTTTTTTTACGTATTCTGCTTGCCATAATGCAAGTGGGCTTTGACGTGTCGCAATACGAAGAGGTCTTGAAGTCATAATAATGTCCGTGTGATCTGCTTATGCTTATCCTATCATCGCTTTTGATTTACAAACTAGTTTTGGCTGTATTGACGATGACAAAATCATTAATCATCTCGCAATGGCAAAGCGCCTGTTTGTATGCCCAAATAGACCTGCTTGGCTCGTTTATTGTGATGAGATTCAAAGTTCGGAGCTGAATATTGGTATTGTAAAGCAACCTAGTTCACTTTATTTCAAGTTAAAGTGAAGATAAGCTATTGTCACTCTCAGAGTTTTGCATGTAAAGTAGACAACATAAAGAAAGACGCAGATGGCGTTTGTTCACTTTACGCTCCTATCGAAAACTGTTAAATTGATCACGTTTTTGTCCGTGGACACTGAAGTAGTAATCAAAGAATGGTCCGCTACGTTGACTAGGATGTCGGCAAATTTGGATGTTTATCTTGCAAAACTATGTTGATCAGAAAATAGAGCGCCTTCACCTTTTTAACCAATTAAGGTTAGAAAGAGCGCGAAGTGCTATGCATTCTCAGGCCGTTAATGTTTTTAACGTTTTGCCTGTAATGCTGCATTTTAATCATCCAGCCCTACCCGGTTATCTTGAATCCAGCCAGATTTATGGTATTTCTGGATTTTCGATTTCATCGATTCAGCAAGATTTTGTCAATGATTGCGCTCTTGCAATTAATCAGTCCCCACCAGAAAAAAAGATGAATTCTAATCTGCCGATTAAAGGCCTTTTTTCTATGGGCAGTACGGCCTCTATGGGGCAAAGTTTAGGCAGCGATCTTGATATTTGGGTATGCGTGCAACAATGGGTTACACCTGAAGATCGTGCCACACTCGATTTCAAATGTTCTCGAATTTCTGAATGGGCCATGGATCAAGGGATTGAAGTCAATTTCTTTGTGATGTGTGATTTACGTTTTCGAAAGTATTTGGCTCAAGAAATGACCTCGGATAACTGTGGAAGCAGCCAGCATTTTTTATTGTTGGATGAGTTTTATCGTTCCGCACTTCATCTTGCAGGTCAACAATTGCTTTGGTATTTGGTTCCTCCTGAAATGGAAGCCTCTTATGAAAGCTACGTCGATGAAATGATTGCTTGTGGTGCCATTTGCCGAGACGATTGGGTTGATTTTGGTGGTGTTCCTTCTATCCCTGCGGAAGAATATTTTGGTTCAAGTTTATGGCAGCTATATAAGAGTATTGATTCTCCTTATAAATCAGTACTTAAAGGTATTCTTCTTGAAGTCTATTCATGGGAATACCCTGAAACAGAGCTTTTAAGTCTTGAACTTAAACGCTGTTTTCATTCTGATGTATTGGATGTATATCTGTCGGATGCTTATTATCTCATGCTTGAAAAAGTAACGAGTTATCTTGAGCGAATCAATGATCATCGTCGCTTAGATTTAGTGCGTCGCTGTTTTTATCTTAAAACACATGAAAAACTATCGCGTTCTCCTGGACCGGGTTCTGTTCCTTGGCGTAGAAAGGTTTTGACGAAGCTGACTCAAGATTGGGGTTGGTCAAATGAAGCCTTGGTGCGTTTAGATAATCGAAGAACTTGGAAAGTAAAAGAAGTTAAAGAGGCGCACAATGAATTATTAGATGCCTTGATGCTCAGTTATCGAAATTTGATACGCTTTGCGCGTCGAAATGACATAACTTCAGCGATTAGTCCAGAAGATATCAGTATATTAGCGCGTAAGTTGTATGCGGCATTTGAAATTTTGCCAGGTAAAGTGACCTTGTTGAATTCTCAATTTTTGCCTGATTTACACGAATCAGATTTGTCATTTATTCAAGTGCCAGAGGGGCGAAGCACTCCTTCAGGATGGTATCTTTATAAGCAATCGTTAAATCCTGTCGAAATATTAGGTTGTGCGCCATTGGAGCATAATCGATACATGTCGAAATTAGTGGCTTGGGCTTATTTCAATGGCATGCTGACAGAATCAACATCTCTTCATTCTTTTGCTAGTGAAACGGATCTTGATCTAGAAAAACTGTATCAATTGGTCGGTGATATTCGAAATACTTTTTCCGTACGACGCCCTCAATCTTCTTTACAAGCCCTTTCGCGTCCTTGTGAAATCAATAAATTGGCTCTTTTTATTAATCTTGAACAAGACCCTACAAAAGGACTTAAACATCTCACTGAGCGTTTTGACTTTAAAAATACGGATATTTTTTCGTATGGATCAGAGCAAAAATGTTTACTGGGAAGTGTCGATCTAATTTATAGAAACAGTTGGAATGAAGTTCGAACCCTTAATTTTAAAGGGGAGAATGCAATTTTAGATCTCTTGAAAACGCTTCTGGGTAAAATGCATCAAGATGCATTACCTCCAGAAACAGTGGATGTATTTTGTTATTCCAATAAAATGAGCGGTCTTATTCGAAATTATGTTTATCAGTTGCTTTCTGAGTGTATTGATATGCGCTTGCAACCGGTTGACAAAGAAAAGCATCGTCGTTTTAAAGCCATTCGTATTGCAGAAAAAACCTTTGGACTTTTCTTTGAGCGTCGAGGTGTCTCTGTTCAAAAACTTGAAAATTCAGTCGATTTTTATAGCTCTATTTCAATCAATAAAATTAATGGATCTCCTTTGGTCGTACTTAATAAAGAAGGAGAAGTTCATCCTCCAGAAGTCGTGGATGCTTTTGCGAGTGAAGGGCTTGTTCAGTTTTTCTTTGAGCAAAATGTATTTGGATTCAATTTATATGTATTGGATGAAAGCAACAGCGTAGCTGTTTATCGTCAATGTAATGGCGAAAAAGATGAAATTGTCCAAGGATTGAATCAGCACTATACCTCCTCTCAAGAAAAAACGAGTTTTGGTCATCAAACGGTCAATTTTAATTTGCCACAGTTTTATGACATTATTTATCGTCCCGATGGGGCCGCTCAGGTGATCCCTTATAAGAGTGATAGGCACTGTCAGCGTTTATCCTCTACGACGTACAATGTTGAGCAATTTCTTTCTCGTTAAAAAAATTCCCATTAATGCGTATCAATTTCACACTGTGTCGTGAAAATAGATATTGCCTCACAGAGAATTGTTGAGGATCTGTTTTCATCTTAAATTGATGACCCCAATTGCAGGCGTGTTTTAGCTCTTGGGGTTTTTTTGTATTCGATTACACCTGTCGCCTTTGAATCTACGTGAGTCTTGGCTACGTTCATTCAGCCCAATCACAGAGTCCATCAATGTTCAGGGGCTTCACTCACTTTTTGCGGACACCTAACTTCAAGTTTCTTGGGTATATCGAGTAATGTTTTGATAAAAAATGCAGCAAACTTTTATTTTATTCTGAGATAACTTAAAAAGTGAGGCGCATGTTTTTTTCTGATGCCAGAATGCAGGTTCGGGGATCACCACTCGACATTTTCATTTGCGTGTTTCATACATTCTTCTTTTAGTTTTGCGATAAATTCTGAGCCGCTTCTTGTGCATACCCAAAGCCCATCTTGGTAGCGAAAATGAAACCCTCCAGATTTGGATGCCAACCAGACTTCAAATAATGGCTCTTGTCGGTTAATTACAATTTGGCTGCGATCAGAAAAATCAAGCGTGAGCACGTTTCCTGTGGTTTCGTAATCAATGTCAGCACCACTTGCATCGATCCCGTCTTCAATGAGAAGCCACTGTTCGTCGAGTAATTTGTGGTATTCGGTTGCGTTCATTGTATTTAGTCCTATTGCTTTTCAGTGTGTTGATGCGATTATAGAGGGGATTAACTTTAGGATCACGGGTTGAAATAATGCGAAAGGTTTTAAAAATAACGATGCTGATTAGTTTCTCATTGCTTGTGGCATGTGGTCAGCAAGGCGCTCTTTATTACCCTGAGGATACCGCGTCAGGCGATGCATCAGCTCCTGCTCAAGCATTGCAAGAAACGCAAACTCAGGACCCTGAAAACGAATAGGACTGGGAATTAAATACCTTGGATTACTTTAATTATCAAGATGATGGTAAGTTATGGGCCGAAGATGTTTCTTTAACTGATTTGGCTCACTCTTACGGTACACCTTTGTATGTTTACTCTCGTGCAACGTTAGAACGCCATTGGCATGCCTTTAATGATGCCGTGGGAGCACATCCACATCTTATTTGCTATGCAGTAAAAGCAAACAGTAATCTGGGAGTGCTTAATGTTCTTGCTCGCTTGGGTTCGGGATTTGACATCGTTTCTGAAGGTGAGCTTGAGCGCGTGATCGCCGCCGGTGGCTGTCCTTCAAAAGTCGTATTTTCTGGTGTGGGGAAAACGGAATCAGAGATGATCAAGGCTTTGTCTCTTGGCATTAAATGTTTCAATGTTGAATCTAAAGCAGAGCTTACAAGACTTAATGAGGTTGCGGGCTCTTTAGGGAAAGTGGCCCCAGTCAGTTTAAGAATAAATCCAGACGTTGATGCAAAGACGCATCCCTATATTTCCACGGGCCTCAAAGAAAACAAATTTGGTATTGATTTTGATCAGGCTCTGGATGTTTATCGGTACGCGAATGGATTACCAAATCTTAATGTCTATGGTATTGATTGTCATATTGGCTCGCAGCTGACAGATTTAGCGCCCTTTATTGAATCGACCGAACGTTTACTGACATTGATAGATGATTTGCGTATAAAAGAAGGTATTTATATCACTCATTTGGATGTCGGGGGCGGACTTGGTGTTAATTATCAAGATGAAATCCCTCCTCAGCCTTCTGAATATGTTCAAGCTCTTTTGAAGAGTATTTCAAATCGAGTTGATATTGAGTTAATACTTGAGCCTGGGCGCGCTATTGCAGCAAATGCGGGCCTGCTTTTAACTCGCGTTGAGTACTTAAAACACAATGATAAAAAGAATTTCGCCATCATCGATGCGGCGATGAATGATTTATTACGTCCCGCCCTTTATCAGGCTTGGCAAGATATCATTCCGGTTTCTCCTCGGGAAGGAGAGAGGAAAACGTATGACTTGGTTGGCCCAATTTGTGAAACGGGTGATTATTTAGGTAAAGATCGGGCTTTGACGCTTAAGGCTGGCGATTTGCTTGCTGTGCGTTCATCCGGTGCTTATGGTTTTGTTATGGCGTCTAATTACAATTCTCGTTGCCGCCCTGCGGAGATCATGGTTGATGGAAACAAAGTCCATCTTGTTCGTCAACGAGAGGCGCTTTCGTCACTTTGGCAATTAGAACGTATTTTGCCGAAAGAAGGACTCTGATGCATATACAATTTTCTAAAATGCATGGCCTTGGAAATGATTTCATGGTTGTGGATTGCGTAACACAAAATGTTTATTTTTCACCTGAAATGATTCGACGCTTAGCAGATAGAAATACTGGGATTGGTTTTGATCAGTTGCTGCTTGTAGAGCCACCCTATGATCCTGAAAGTGATTTTCACTACCGCATTTTTAATGCGGATAGCAGTGAGGTTTTTCAATGTGGAAATGGCGCGCGATGTTTTGCTCGTTTTGTTCGGATGAAAGGATTAACAAACAAATCTCAGATATTAGTCAGTACCCAGTCAGGAAAAATCATTCTAAAAATAGAACACGATGATAGGGTCAGCGTTAATATGGGAGAGCCTGTTTGGACCCCTTCAAAGCTTCCTTTTAGAGCCAATACAGAAGAAAAAACCTATATTTTGCGCGTCGATGATAAAACCTTGTTTGTTGGTGCTGTGAGTATGGGAAATCCGCACTGTGTTACGGTTGTGGATGATGTTGCATCTGCAGCCGTATCAACCCTCGGCCCATTACTTGAATCTCATGAGCGTTTTCCTGATCGCGTCAATGTTTGTTTTATGCAAGTGCTCTCCCGAAATGAAATTTATCTTCGAGTGTATGAGCGAGGTGCAGGGGAAACCCTTGCTTGTGGTAGTGGGGCATGCGCGGCAGTCGCGGTCGGTATTGTCCAAGGTTTATTGGATGACGCAGTCAAAGTAAAATTATCGGGGGGTGAATTAAACATTCGCTGGAAAGGGCGTGGACACCCTCTTTTTATGGCAGGACCCGCCTCTCATGTTTATGATGGACAAATAACAGTATGACAACGCGTTCTTTGCTTGACAGTGAAGTTTCTTTGTCGCTTTGCGATGATGATATTGTTCGTTTTTTAAAAAAGCAACCAGACTTTTTTCTTCGTCAATTAGATTTACTGGTACACCTTCAAATCCCACATCCTCAGCGTGGCGCTATTTCTTTAGTTGAAATTCAATTAGAAAAATTACGTGAGCGAGTGCTTAATCTCGAAGAAGAAATTGCCACCTTAATGAGCATTGCTGCAGGAAACGGGAATTTATTCCGAGTATTTTCTATTGCGCACCGAGCACTCTTTAATGCAAACAGCAAAAAAGATATTTATCATGCTCTTGATGTTCTTGCGGCTTCTTTGGATCTTTCTGTCAGTTTACGTCTTTATGAGTCTTCGAGTGATTTACAAGAAACAACGATCCTGGAAAGAAGTGCAGTAGACCGCTTAAAAGCCTCACATTTTTGTGGTCAACGTATCTATCTTGGGCGTTTACGAAAAGTGGATGGTGAGCAATTTGTTACGCCTGCACCTGAGTTAGGCTCTTATGCGCTTTTGCCTGTCAGTTCATCGAAAGAATTTGGTTTTCTTAGCTTTTCGAGCAAAGATGGCGGGCATTTTCAACCGAGCATGGACACTTTGTTTGTTGAGCAGATTGCTGAACACATCGCTATTTTGCTGACAAAATGGTCAGTTTCGCAATGAAAAAGGTTTTATCACCAGATCTCACTCCCGCGATTACCTTGCCTTCATCCATGGAAAATCCCTTGGCTTCATTTTTTAAATTTATGATCCAAGAAAAAGGCCTAAGCCCTCACACTGAATTAAATTACCGCCAACAGCTTACCGCCAGTGCTCTTTTTTTGGTGCGATCCGGCGTTACCCGTTGGGAGGATGTTGATGCAGCTTGGGTTCGACAAATTGCAGCACAAGCGAAACGCGATCAATTAAAAGCCGGAAGCATTGCTTTACGCTTGTCTTCTTTGCGCAGTTTTTTTTCTTATTTAGTGCGTCAAGGGGTTCTTTTTGCAAATCCAGCGAAAGGTGTTTCGGCACCTAAAAAAGGCCGGACATTGCCGAAGAATTTAGATGTAGACGAGATTAATAAGTTACTGACGATTGATGACAATGATCCTTTGTCTATACGTGACCGCGCAATGATGGAGTTGATGTACGGCGCCGGGCTTCGTTTGTCTGAATTAGTGGGTTTGGACTTACGTGATGCATTGATGCGAAAAGGAGATTTACGGGTTATCGGGAAAGGAGATAAAGAACGTATCGTGCCTTTTTCTGGAATGGCGAAAGAATGGTTGATTAATTGGCTGAAAGTGCGTAATCAACTTTTAAAAGGCCCTGAAAATGCGCTCTTTATCTCGAAATTAGGAGGGCGTATTTCAACGCGTGCGGTGCAAAAACGAATGGCTGAATGGGGTCAAAAGCAAGCTTTAAATAGCCATATTAATCCGCATAAATTGAGGCACAGTTTTGCTACGCATATGCTGGAGTCGTCGGGAGATTTAAGGGCAGTACAAGAATTATTAGGGCATGCTGATTTGTCTACGACTCAAATTTATACGCATTTAGATTTCCAACATTTGGCGAAAGTCTACGATGCAACACATCCTCGGGCTCGTAAGCGAAAAAATGATTAATATTGTTTTTGACATGACAGACTAAATATACCCATTCTTAATTAATGAGCCAATATTTGATAAATGTTTCATTTAAAATAAAATTTTTGGCTCTTATCCGCTTTAACGGTCTCATCTTTTTTTATTTCGCGTTGATTATATGAATCCTGTCTGTTGCGTACCTCTTCTATTTTTGTTTCCCTAAGTCTGTTATTTTTTTATCAAGAGAAAAAATGCCAGGACCAAATATCAAGGTGACGATAAGCATGAGCCCCCACATTTGATGATCATAAAATCCTGTTTTCCAAAGCGCAGGATAAGAAATAACGGCAACGATGTTAAACACGAACAATAAAAATGCAGCGGGGCGAGTGAGGAGTCCTAATGCTAAAAAAACAGGTAAGAATATTTCACTGACGGCGCCCATATAAGCGGCTAATTGCCAGGGTAAAAGGGGAACTTGATATTCATACTGAAATAAAAATAACGTGCTGTCCCAGGTTGTAATTTTAGTTAAACCGGATCGAAAAAAGACCCAGGCAACCCAAAGACGTGAAATTAACAAGAAAAAAGGGATCAACGGGGTTAGGATGGAGAGCAATATTTCATCCATTTTTTGAAGTACGTTAAACATATTTTTGTGGCCTTATTGATTGATCTTGATGTTTAAAAAGAGTGAAATCACTGAAGATCCCTTTTTCCATGACTTTTGAGATTAATGGCAGCAACGAAGGCGGAATTTTTCCCAAAGGGGCGTCCAAACAGGCTACGATGAATTCCGCTTCATCAGGAGGAAGAAGAGTGACTTTATTTTCTTGGATTAAAACGGTTTGAGCTTCCATTGTATTAATTGAATAAAGATTCTCTTCTTGTTTATTTGTAATAGAAAACCAGATGCTCCCTATTGCGTATGCACTGTTTATTATTTTTATGTTTGGTGACGTCTTTAGTTGTACATTTTCCAGATTGTTATCTGAAATTTCAGATAAGGCTTTTTGTGGGAACAAAGATAATGGCTTTTGTTCTTGATTTATTTGATAAAGGTGCGATTCAAGTGTGGCGAGATCGCTGATATAAGGAAGGAGGTCAATGATATTTGGAATGCTTAAAAGCGTGTTATTGAAGTTTTTTCCGTATTGCTCGGTACAAGGATCCATCATCGGAACGTTAAGGGCATGATGGCGAGCAAGTGCATTAAAACAAGTGTCCCCAACGAGAGCGAATACAACAGGATAAATACAAGCTAAGCATTCACTGAGCGAAATAATAAAATTATTACGATAAACCTGCAATAAAGCATCGGGCTCTGCAACGCCATATGAAATAGGGAGTTGATGTGCTTTATAGTGGAGAGCATTTCTAAATTGCTGCTGTAATGAAGCCAAATTAGGGTTGTTCATTTTTTTCCCTATGGGGTAAATGATGTTATACGATTTTGAATGATCTCTTCGGCTTTTTTTGCTTCTGCGAGCAGGATATTCGGGGCTGGAATATCTGCATCCCATTCAATGAGCGTGTGCCTTGGTCCGTGTTTTTTGGTCCATTCGTCAAAAAGATCCCAAACTTGCGAGCAGACGGGTTTATTGTGGGTGTCTATCCAAATCTCTCCTTCTTTCAAAGGGTTGATTGTAAAACCTGCAAGATGAATTTCTTTGACAAGTCTGGCATCTAAGCCATTGAGGTACTCTTGAATGTTAAAACCATGATTAAAAGCACTCACGTAAATATTGTTGAGATCAAGCAATAATCCACATCCTGTACGTTGAGCTACATGGCTCAAAAATTCCCATTCAGGTATGGTGGAGTGATGAAAGCGGAGGTAGCTTGAGGGGTTTTCAATCAGAATTTGACGCTGGAGATACTCTTGGCATTCATTGACTTTTTGGCAAAAAAGATCAAGGGCTTCTTCCGTGTAAGGAAGAGGCAGAAGATCGTTAAAATATTGGCCGTCAATAGAGCACCAGCTGAGATGATCCGAAATAAATAAGGGGTCGATCTTATTGATGAGTTCTTTTAGTTGAGTGAGATGATCTTTATTTATTGGGTCGGTTGATCCTAATGATAAGCCAACACAATGACAGCTGATTGAATAAGTGCGCCTCAGCTTAAGTAAATCTTGAAGCGCATCAGAATGAGGCAGGAAAAAGTTTTCGCTGTGTATTTCTAACCACTCAACATCGCGTTTATTTTGAAGAAAGTATTCATGATGAGGGGGTCTTAATCCAACGCCAACCCAAGAAAAGTCCTTTTCCATGCCTAAAGCCTCTCTAAATTAAGGTGTCGTTGAACCAGCGACGAGACGATCGCATAATCCTTTCGGGACAATAACAAACGCGTCTTTTTGGCTGTCTTTTGTTGCGGTTCCAGCGCAAGAAGTCGTGGATGTTGCGCAGTCATTTTTGCCAGCTTTTGAAACGCCATAGCATTTTTCTTTTTCAGCCGCTTCGGCTGTGCTAGGGGTGAGGGCGGTTGTGCCAATAGCAAGCAAGCTGCTTATAGCGGCGGTGACTGCGAGGTTCGCTTTTTTCATGAGAAGTCCTTTATTTGTGGAAGTGCAGATTATTTAGATGTCTCATTCGTTAATGATAAGTTAACGGCCTGAGTATTTAATAGGATAGGACGAATAGGCAAAAAATTTCATATAACGTGTTTTTTAGTTAGGCGAATCTATATATCCAAGTAATGCGAAGATGAAGATAGGTGGGGAGTGAACGAGGTCTATGAGCATATACC